>CANIRG010000137.1 GCA_947469635.1 Rhodospirillales bacterium
GCAGCATGGGTCATGGCCAGGCTCGGCGGATGGACCGGCTACTACGGCAAGCCAGGGCCGAAGGTCATACGCATAGGGTTCGCCCGATTCCAGGCCATCGCGTTCGGCGCCAAACTCAGACTACAAGATGTGTGAATCCGATAGGCGCTTCGCGCAGGGAGGAAAGGTCAAACTGCGCTATTCCACGTCGCGCGCGCCGACCGTGCGCGAACGGAACTCGTCGGGCACGGCGTGGCCGACGTCGGTGAAGGCCTTCTTCACTGCCGCCACCGTCGGGCCGAAGACGGTCTTGCGGTTGGTGCGCGCCCATTCGTTCGACGCCACGATCGTGTCGAGCGAACCCTGGAAGCGCGGCATGACATAGCGGGCGAACAGCTCGTAGGAGCGCATCGTCTGCTCGCGCGTCGCCCATTCGTGGGCACGAAACAGGATGCCGCCGAAGCCGCCATTGGAATAGCCGAGCAGCCGCTGGATGCCCTTGGCCACCGTGTCGGGACTGCCGACCAGGGTCGTTCCCATCTTCACGCCTTCGCGCAGCGGGTCGTCGGCCCGGCCCGGCGGACGGCCGAGCGTGGCCTCGAAATAGGTCACGGTCTCGCAGCGCTCGCCGGCATTGACCTCGCGCAGCGCCTGCTCGTCGTCCTCGGCCACATGGGCGTTGACCACGACGCGCCACTTCGAGCGGTCAGGCGTGTGGCCGTGCTTCAGCGCCGTCTCCTCGTAGATGCCCCACTGCTTGCCCAGCATCTCCGGTCCGCCGGGAATGCCGGCGCCGATCGACAGCACGCCGACGCCATGCTTGCCGGCGGCGATCATGCCCGAGGGCGTGATGGTGCTGGCGCAGGCGATCGGGAAATGCGGGTAGCTGTAGGGGGCGAGATGCAGCCGCGCCTCCTTGAGCTCGAACCAGTCGGTCTTCATGGTGACCGGCTCCTCGCACTTCAGCAGCCGCATGATCGCTTCCAGCGCCTGCTCCATGCGGGGGCGCTGCGTCGAGGGATCGATGCCCATCATATAGGCGTCCGACGGCAGGGCGCCCGGGCCACAGCCCAGCATCGTCCGTCCGCGCGACATATGATCGAGCTGGACGAAGCGGTTCGCCACCATCAGCGGGTGATGGTACGGCAGGCTGGTCACGCCCGAGCCCAGCCTGATGTAGCGCGTGCGCTCGATGGCGGCGGCAATGAAGACCTCCGGCGAGGCGATGGTCTCCCAGCCGGCGGAATGGTGCTCGCCGATCCAGGCTTCGTCGTAGCCCAGCCC
This sequence comes from Rhodospirillales bacterium, assembly GCA_947469635.1. GTDB lineage: Bacteria > Pseudomonadota > Alphaproteobacteria > Reyranellales > Reyranellaceae > Reyranella. The sequence continues at coordinate 1,264 of CANIRG010000137.1, forward strand.
GTCGATCCACTGCACCAGCTCCATGTCGCGGGCGATGCCGAGCGTCGGGTTCTCGCCCACCCGATGGAAGGGCGCGAGAAAGATACCGAACGTCAGCCCCTTGTGATTGCCCGTCTGTGCCATGCCAAAATCCTCCGTTGCTGCTAAAGGTAGCGCATCGTGAGTTGCAGCCGAACTGTAGATTGACGATTATCCTGTCGCCCCAACCGAAAACCGCATGACGGACCTTCCTCTCGCCCGATTCACCATCGTCGAAGTGAACGACCGCGACGTGCCGATCTGCCTGCGGCTGGCGACGTCGCTTGCCGGCAAGATCGCCGCCGACCTCGGCGCCGTGGTGCTCAAGATCGAGCCATCCGACGGCGATCCGGTGCGCCACGCGCCGCCCTTCCTCGCCCCGGGCGAAAGCGCGCTGTTCCAGTTCCTCAACACCTCGAAGCTGTCGGTGGCGATCGACCTCCGGCGCGACATCGGCCGCACGGCGCTCGCCCGCCTTCTCGACAAGGCCGACGTCTGCCTGTTCGAGGAGCCGGCATCGGCCGCATCGATCGTGCGCAACAGCCCGGCGACGCCGATCGAGATCGCGGCCTTCCCCCTCGAGATGAATGCGGCATCGCGGCCGGTCAGCGAGTTCACCCTCATGGCGATGGGCGGGCTGCTGCACATGGTGGGCGAACCCGAGCGCAAGCCGCTGCGGCTGGGCGGCCATCAGGCCTCCTATGCCGCGGGCCTCGCCGCCTTCAGCGGGTTGGCCGCAGCCTTGGCCGCGCGGGAGGCCGGTCGCCGCGCGCCGTCGGTTCGTGTGTCGCTGGCCGAGGTGACGCAGTGGGTCAACTGGAAAGCCACGTCCGCCGCGGAGGCGACGGGCGTGTCGCCCGGCCGCGAAGGCCGGCAATCGGAATTCCAGATCGTGCCCTGCGCCGACGGCTACGTGGCGATCGTCTACACCGTGACGCAATGGCAGGCGGCGTGCGAGCTGATCGGCGATCCGCGGCTGGGCGACGCCAGGTACGCCAGCCGCGCCGGCCGCCGCGCCAACGTCGAGGAACTCTACACGATCCTGCGGCCGTGGTTTCAGGGCAAGACGCGGCTGGAGATCCAGGCGCTCGCCCAGGCGAGGGGCGTGCCCTTCGGGCCGATCTTCTCGCCGGCCGAGCTGCTCGATTCGGAGCAGTATGCGGCGCGCGGCTTCCTCGCCACCCTCCACCACTCGAAGCTGGGAAAGCTTCGCCTGCCGCAGCTTCCCGTGCAGTGGAACGGCCGCTCCTTCGCGCCCCGGCAGGCGCCGGAGCTGGGGGCATGAACGCGCCCGCCAATGAACCGCCTCTCGCCGGCGTGCGGGTGCTGGACTTCGGCCTGCTGACGGCCGGGGCCAACACCTCGGCCATGCTGGCCGATCTCGGCGCCGACGTGCTCAAGATCGAGTCGGGCGCCTATCTCGATCCGTTCCGCGTCGTCGGCAAGCCGGACAATCACGACGGCTGGTGGAATCGCTCACCGCAGTTCCGCTTCACCAACCGCAACAAGCGCGGCCTGGCGATCAACCTCAAGGACAAGGAAGGCCAGAGGGTCATCCGCGAGCTCGCCGCGGAGTGCGACGTGGTGGTCGAGAATTTCCGCCGCGGCGTTCTCGAGCGCGCGGGCCTGGGCTACGAGGATCTGAAGATCATCAACCCGCGCATCGTCTATGCCGCGATCTCGAGCCAGGGCGACACCGGGCCCGAGCGCATGAATGTCTCCTTCGGCTCGACCCTCGACGCCACCTCGGGCATCGCGTCGCTGACCGGCTACGAGGGCGAGGAGCCGCGCATCTCAGGCATGGACGTGAACTATCCCGACCAGATCGTGTCGCTGTTCGCAGCTGGCGTGGTGATCACCGCCATCATGGAGGCGCGGCGCACCGGCGAAGGGGCGTTCCTCGACTTCTCCCAGCGCGAGGTCGCGTCCTTCACCCTGGGCGAGGAGATCCTGGCCGCCTCGGTCGATCCGCACCGACGGCAGGAGCCCGTCGGCAATCGCGAGGAAGGCATCGGGCAACAGGACGCCTTTCGCTGCCGCGACGGTCGCTGGCTCGCCGTCACCCTCGTCGGCGGCTCCGTGCCGGGCCTGGAATCATTCTGCGCGGCGCACGATGGCATCCAGGCGATGGCGGCGCTGGTGGATCGCGGCGTCCCCGCCGCCCTGTGCAACGACGGCGCCGACCTGCTCCAGGATGGGGCGCTGGTGGGCGTCACGCTGGCGCGCGACGGCGGCGGCGGCCTGGTCAAGGGACTGCCCTATCGGCTCGATGGGCACGGCGTGGCGATCGAACGTCCGGCGCCCGATCTCGGACAGCATACCGCAGAGGTGCTGCGCACCCTGCTGGGCTACAACGACGGCCAGATATCGAAGCTGGCCAAGGCCGGCGTGACATCGACGACGCCCACCGTCAGCGGCGTCTAGCAAGAGGGATCGACGATGGCGCGCGCCGAGGTGGAGAGGCTGATCGAGCGCATGGCGATGCCCGCCATCGCTGCGCCCATGTTCCTGGTCTCCAATCCCGCCCTCACGCTGGCCTGCTGCGCCGAAGGCATCATGGGCAGCTTCCCCGCCCACGGCACGCGCAGCCGCGAGGAGTTCCAGGCCTGGCTGGACGAGATGCAGGAGGGCATGAAGCGGCTGGAGGATGCGGGCATCAAGCCCGCGCCGTGGGCGGTGAACCTGGTCGTCCATGCCTCCAACCCGCGCTATCCCGGCGATCTCGAGCTGGTGGAGAAATACAGGGTGCCGGTGGTGCTCACCTCCAAGGGCGCGCCGGGCGACGCGATCGAGCGCATCCATGGCTGGGGCGCCGTGGCGCTGCACGACATCGCCAACCGCCGCCATGCCGAGAAGGCGCTGGAAGCCGGCGTCGACGGCGTGATCGCCGTGGCCGGCGGCGCGGGCGGCCATACCGGCACGATCAACCCCTTCGCCCTGATGAACGAGGTGCGCCAGCTCGGCGACCACTTCGCCATCGTGCTGGCGGGCGGCCAGACCACCGGACGCGACGTGCTGGCGGCCGAGGTGATGGGCGCCGACCTCGCCTATATCGGCACGCGCTTCATCGCCACCCGCGAAGCGATGGCGGCCGACGCGCACAAGGACATGATCCTCAAGACGCGCGCCACCGACGTCTTCCTCACCGCCTCGATCGACGGCGCGCCGGCCAACTGGCTGACGCCTAGTCTCCTTGCCGCCGGCGTCGACCTCGACGTGCTGCGCACGACTCTCCCGGGCAAGATCGTCTCCAGCCAGGAGAACAAGAAGCGCTGGAAGGACATCTACACGGCGGGCCACGGCGTCGGGAACATCGACGACGTGCCGCCCGCGGCCGAGCTCTGCCGCCGCCTGATCGCGCAATATCGGGAAGCCAAACGCGGCCTGTCGCGGACCGCAGCGTGACCCCTCCCAAGATACGGATGCAGGGGCTCACCAAGGCCTTTGGCGAACGCGGCAAGCGCGTGGTCGCGCTCGACGACTTCACCCTCTCCGTCGCCGACGGCGAGTTCGTCTGCCTGGTGGGCCCGAGCGGCTGCGGCAAGACGACGGCGCTGCGCATCGTCGCTGGCCTCGAGACCGCCGATTCAGGCACGCTCGAGGTCGCGCCCGGTGCCGACCGGAAGCAGCCGCAGAACGCCATGGTGTTCCAGGAGCATGGCCTGTTCCCGTGGATGACGGTGGTCGACAACGTGGCCTACGGGCTCGAGATGCGCGGCGTCCGCAAGCGGGCGCGACGCGAGCAGGTCGAGCCCTTCCTCGAGATGATCGGCCTCGCCCGCTTCCGCCACCATTACCCGCGGCAGCTCTCCGGCGGCATGCGGCAGCGGGTGAGCCTCGCCCGCGCCTTCGTGGCCGATCCCGAGATCCTGCTGATGGACGAGCCCTTCGCCGCGCTCGACGCACAGAACACGCTGATGCTGCAGGACGAGCTGCTGCGCATCTGGGAAGGCAGCCGCAAGACCGTGCTCTACGTCACCCACGGCATCGACGAGGCGCTGGCGCTGGGCGACCGCATCGTCGTCATGACCGCCCAGCCCGGCCGCGTGAAGGCGATCGTGCCGGTCGATTTCCCGCGCCCGCGCTCGGCGGCCGAGCTGCGCGGCGATCCCAAGTTCGGCGCGCTGCAGCTGTCGATCTGGCGCATGCTCGAGGACGAAGTGCGGGCCGCGCGCGCCCAGGCCGAGGCCTGACGATGCGCCAGGCCAACCAGGAGCGCGCGCTCGCCATCCTCTCGCCGCTGGCGGCGCTGGCGCTGTGGCAGCTGGCGTCCAACATGGGCCTGATCGACCAGCGCTACGTGCCCTCGCCGCTCAGCATCGCCAACGCCGGCTGGGATCTCGCCACCTCGGGGCAACTCGTCTTCCATATCGGCGCCAGCCTGCGCCGGCTCGCGATCGGCTTCGTGCTGGGCGCCGTCCCGGGCATCCTCGCCGGCATCGTCATGGGCCTCAATCGATGGGTGCGCGCCGCGGTCGACCCGCTGGTGGCGGCCCTCTATCCCATTCCCAAGCTCGCCCTGCTGCCCTTGCTGATGCTGGTGTTCGGCATCGGCGACGGCTCCAAGGTGGTCGTGGTGGCGATGTCGGTGCTGTTCCTCACCATCATCAACACCACCGCCGGCGTGGTCCAGCTCGACCGCATCTACTTCGACGTCGCCCGCAACTACCACACGCCCTGGCACAAGCTGTTCCTGCGGGTGATCCTGCCGGGGGCGCTGCCCACCATCTTCGCCGGGCTGCGCATCAGCCTCGGCGTCTCCCTGGTGGTGCTGGTCGGCGCCGAGTTCGTCGCCTCGCGCTCGGGCATCGGCTACCTGATCTGGTCGTCCTGGGAGACGCTGATGATCGAAAATATGTTCGTCGGCATCATCGTAATCACCGTCCTGGGCGTACTTTCGACTTTTTTTCTGCAAGAATGCGAACGGCTGCTGATCCCCTGGCGGCGTGACTAGAGGTGGCTCATGCGTAAGTTGGTGCTGATCGCCCTGTCTGTCTTCTGGACCACCGCCGCGCAGGCGCAACCGGTCAAGATCGGCGACCTCGGCATTTTGGCCGACGCGCCTTTCTACATCGCCATCGAGAAGGGCTATTTCGCCGCCGAGGGCGTCCAGGTCGTGCTGGAACGCTTCAATTCGGCGGCGCAAGCGACCGCTCCCCTGTCGACCGACCAGGTCCAGGTCGTGGGCGGCGGCGTCAGCGCCGCGCTCTACAACGCCTTCGCCCGCGACTGGCCGGTGCGCATCGTCATGGCCCGCACCCGCGACATGCCGGGCTATTCCAGCGACACGCTGATCCTGCGCAACGACCTCAAGGCCACGGTCAAGTCGGCGAAGGATCTGAAGGGCCGCGTGATCGCCATCAACACGCCGGCGTCGGTGCTGCATTTCATGCTCGGACGCCTGATGGAAACCGATGGGCTGACGATCTCCGACGTCCAGACCATCTCGATGGCCTGGCCGAACATGGGTCCCGGCATCGAGTCCAAGGCGATCGACGGCGGCACCGTGGTCGAGCCCTTCGCCGCCCTGTACGCCCAGAAGAACATCGCCTTCCCGTTCCGCCGCGCCGCCGACTTCATGACCAAGCCGCCGCTCGAGGTCTCGGTCATGCTCTATAGCAAGGCCTGGATGGAGAAGCGTCCGGACGAGGCCAAGGCCTTCTCGGTCGCCTTCCTGAAAGGCGTGCGCGACTATTACGACGCGATGAAGGGCGGGCCCAAGCGCGCCGAGGTGATCGACATCTGCATCAAGTATACCAGCCTCAAGGACAAGGCGTTGTACGACAAGGTCCAGTGGAGCTACATGGACCCCAACGCCGAGATCTCCTTCGACGGCCTGCGCGACCAGCAGGACTGGTACGCCAAGAACGGCTTCGTGCCGCTCAAGGCCAACCTCGAAGGCATGGTCGATCTGCGCTTCCTGAAGCACGCGCAGGAGAAGCTGGGGCGCGTCGAGGTCAAGTAGCGTAGCGCCCGCGCCCTTTGCGCTGGAGTTTTGAGTCATGGCCCAAGCCGCATCGATCTCCCGCCTGTCGGCCCGCGCCGCCGACTGCCTTCGCACCGGCCCCGGCACGCCGGCCGGCCGCTACCTGCGGCAGTTCTGGCAGCCGGTGTACCATTCGGTCGATCTCAAGACCGGCCGCGCCGTCACCATCCGCATCATGAGCCAGGACTTCACGCTCTACCGCGGGCAGACCGGCACGGCGCATCTGGTCGACGCGCGTTGCCCGCACCGGGGCACGCAGCTTTCCTCCGGCTGGATCGAAGGCGACGAGCTGCGCTGCTTCTATCATGGCTGGAAATTCGCGCCCGACGGACGCTGCATCGAGCAGCCGGCCGAGGAGAACGGTTTCTGCGACAAGGTCTCGATCGGCGCCTATCCGGTGCGCGAGTACCTCGGCCTCATCTTCGCCTTCCTCGGCACCGGCCGGCCGCCGGAGTTCCAGGGCCATCCCGAGTTCGAGCAGTTCGACGGCATGGTCGAGATCGATTCCTACAGCCGCGATTGCAATTACTTCCAGAACCTCGAGAACGCGCTCGACATGAGCCACATCGGCTTCGTCCATGCCGACAATGCGGCGGTGTTCAAGGGCGTCGGCCTCGGCCGTGCGCTCGATGCAGAGGAGTCGGACTGGGGCGTGACCTACGGCTTCACCCGGCCCGACGGCCAGCGCCGCGTGCAGCAGTTCGGCATGCCCAACATCTTCTATCTGACGGCGCTGCCGACCGATCCCGATGTCGGCTGGCAGGAATCGATGTTCTGGTGGGTGCCGCTCGACGACACACGGCACATGCAGTTCAGCGTCCATCGCGTGCCGGCCGCCGGCGAGGTGGGCGCGCGCGTCCATGCCCGCCGCCAGGCACGGCGGACCGAAATCGACATCTGCCACCAGACGCTGGCGCGCGACATCCTCGAAGGCCGCGCCCACATGGCCGAGGTCGACAAGACGAAGGTCGACCTGGTGCGGCTGCAGGATGACATCGCCCAGGTCGGGCAGGGGCTGATCGCCGACCGCGCCGGCGAACGGCTGGGCCGTGGCGATATCGGCGTGATTGCCATTCGCCGCCTGTGGGATCGCGAGCTGGCCGCCTTCCTCGAAGGTCGGCCAACCAAGGGCTGGAGGCGCGATGCCTCGATCGTGCCGCGCGCCTGGGGCCTGGCCGGCAATCCGGCGCGTATCGGCGGCGAGGGCGCAGGCGGTGGCCGGATCGCCGAGGTGATCGACGTGCGCCCGCACGTCGAGATCGCCGAACAGCTCAAGGCGCTGCACGCGACCGTCCGGTAGACATGATCGTCCAATTTGCCCTCATCCTGAGGAGGCCGCGCAGCGGCCGTCTCGAAGGATGGGCAACAACGCCGGCGTGGCCCACCCTTCGAGACGCGCTCCTGTGGAGCGCTCCTCAGGGTGAGGTGGTTTCACCGTAGATGCCGGCGCCCGGACCACAGCTCACGCTCGGGGAGCGCGACCGCCGCTATGCCGGCCTGCGTGCCCTGATGGACGTGCAGGGTTTCGACGCCATCGTCGTCGGCAGCTTCCAGGGACGGGAACGGCTGGAGTCCTACCTGATCGACGACTTCCTCGATTCGGTGGTCGTCCTGCCGGCGAGAAGCGCGCCGGTGCTGCTGGCCTTCGGCGGCTCGCGCATCAGCCGGATCTTCGAAAGCACGCGACGCGGCTTCGATGCCTGGGTGCCCGACGTACGCCTGGGCGCCGGCGGGGCGCGCGTCGCCGATGTCCTGAAGGAGCGTGGCCTCGCGCGCGGCCGCATCGGGCTGGTGGGCTTCGGGCCGACCGCGCCCGGCGAGGCCGAGGGCCTGCTGCCGCTCGGCTTCCACACCAATCTCGTGAAGGCCCTGCCCGAGGCCGCCATCGGCGACTTCACGACAGGCTTCACCGACTTCATGCTGATCAAGAGCGCGGAGGAGATCGCGCTGCTGCGCTTCGCCGCGCGAGTGAGCGAGGAGGCCTGCCGCGTGATGATGGAGGTCTCGCGGCCGGGCGTCAGCGAGGCCGAGGTCTATGCCGATACGGTGCGCGAGATCCATCGCTGGGGCTGCGACCTGCGCTACCCGTTCTTCTCCCTGCAATCCGGCCGCGACAACATCGGCTGGGGCGTGCCGCGCTGGAGTGTGCGCGCCGAGCCGCCCCGCATCCTCGAAGTTGGCGACCTCGTCCAGGCCGAGATCCACACCGTCTATGGCGGCCAGGAAGGCCAGGTGAACATGTCCGTCGCCCTCGATCCGGTCGACGACGTGGTGTGCCGGCTCGAGGACGTGGCGCGCGCGAGCTACGAAGCCGGGCTGGCGGCGGTGCGGCCGGGCGTCACCTTCGCTTCGGTCGTGCAGGCGATGGAGAAGCCCATTGCCGCTTCCGGCTGCTGGAGCAAGACACCGCTGCTTCACACCCTCACCTTCGGCTCCACCGGCTTCACCCCTGTGAACCGCGAGCAGCTGAAGGGCACGCGCGAAGAAGCCATCGAGGGCGCCGCAACGCCCGGCATCCGCCGCGGCGAGCTTCTATTGATCGAGGGCATGGGGCTGGAGCTCGAACCCAACGCCTGCCTCGGCATGGTTCGGGTCAACATCGGCGCCGGCGTGCTGGTCACGGCGAGTGGCGCGGAAGAACTGAACGACCTGCCGACGCGGGTGCAACACGTGCGATAAAAGACCTCTGTTGCGACCTGGTTCAGTTCGATGCAATATGAACCAAACTGCACCAGTGTGAACCATGCCAGCTTTCACCGTACGGCTGCCCGATGATGTAACCGAGAAACTCGACGCGCTCGCGGCCAAGTTGGACCGGTCGAGGTCTTACGTAGCGGCGCAGGCGATTGGTGACTATGTCATCAGGGTAGCTTGGCAACTGGCCGACATCGAGGCGGGCTTGCGCGAAGCGGAGAAAGGCGATTTCGCCACGGAGGCGGAAGTCGCGGCTACGATCGCAAAATATGCGAGGCGCAAGCGGCGGAAGTGAAACGGGTCGTCCGTTGGACCAGGCGGGCTCGCCATCGCCTCGACGAGATTGGCGCCCGCATCTCTTTGGACAATCCGGAGGCTGCCGGACGCATCGTCGGCACGATAGCCCTTGCTATACAACGACTCGGCACGTCCCCTGGTCGGGGCCGTCCTGGCCGCGTCCAAGACACGCGCGAATTGGTCGTCGTCGGGACGCCTTACATCGTCGCCTATCGTGTCCATTCCAACGACATCGAAATACTGACTATCCAGCACGGGGCTCAACTCTGGCCGGAAAGCTTCTAATTCCGCATCATGGCGGCGATAGCATGGACTGAGGCCACTCCCCTGCTCTAGGCTTTGCGCCGCAGTTCGGGAGGAAGCGTGAAGACAAAGGCAGCGGTGTGCTACGAGGCCGGCCGGAACCTCGAGATCGAGATGGTCGATCTCGAAGGGCCGAAGTTCGGCGAGGTGCTGGTCGAGATCAAGGCGTCGGGCGTCTGCCACACCGACGAGTTCACCCGTTCCGGCGGCGATCCCGAGGGCCTGTTCCCGGTGATCTTCGGCCACGAGGGCGCAGGTGTCGTGGTCGACGTGGGGCCCGGCATCGTGTCGCTCAAGAAGGGCGACCATGTGATCCCGCTCTACACGCCCGAATGCCGCGCCTGCAAATCCTGCCTCTCGGGCAAGACCAACCTCTGCACCGCCATCCGCTCCACGCAGGGCCAGGGCGTGATGCCTGACGGCACCTCGCGCTTCTCGATCGGCGGCAGGAAGATCCATCACTACATGGGCTGCTCGACCTTCTCCAATCACACCGTGCTGCCCGAGATCGCGCTGGCCAAGATCCGGCCCGACGCACCGTTCGACAAGGTCTGCTACATCGGCTGCGGCGTGACGACGGGCATCGGCGCCGTGATCAACACCGCCAAGGTCGAGGCCGGCGCCAATGTCGTGGTGTTCGGCCTGGGCGGCATCGGCCTCAACGTTCTGCAGGGCGCGCGCATGGTGGGCGCCAGCAAGATCGTGGGTGTCGACCTCAACCCGGCGCGCGAGGCGCTCGGCCGCAAGTTCGGCATGACCGACTTCGTCAATCCCGAAAAGCTCGAAGGCAAGGACCTGGTGGCGCATCTCGTCGAGCTGACCGATGGCGGCGCCGACTATTCCTTCGAATGTGTCGGCAACACCAAGCTGATGCGCCAGGCGCTGGAATGCTGCCATCGCGGCTGGGGCAAGTCGGTGATCATCGGCGTCGCCGGTGCCGGCCAGGAGATCGCCACGCGCCCGTTCCAGCTCGTCACCGGCCGCACCTGGATGGGCACGGCCTTCGGCGGGGCCAAGGGCCGGCGCGACGTGCCGAAGATCGTCGACTGGTACATGGACGGGAAGATCGACATCGATTCGCTCATCACCCACGTCATGCCTGTGGAGAAGATCAACGACGCCTTCGATCTCATGCACAAAGGCGAGTCGATCCGCAGCGTCGTCACCTTCTAAAGGAGCCAGCCATGACCGTTCGCAAGATCGGCAACGCCAGCATCGAGAAGGTGGAGGAGATCTGCGGCGCCGGCTTCAAGCCCGCGCGCATGTTCCCCAGGTTCAACCAGGAAGCCTTCGACGCCCAGAAGGGCTGGATGGTGCCCGAGCATGTCGAGCCGGGCAGCGACCGGCTGGTCGGCTCGGTCCATAGCTGGATCGTCAAGACACCCAAGCACACGATCCTGATCGACACCTGCCTCGGCAACCACAAGCAGCGCACCAATCCCGGCTGGCGCAATCTCGACACGCCGTTCCTCAACCGGCTGAAGGCCTGCGGCTGCGATCCCGACTCGGTCGACCTCGTGATGTGCACGCACCTCCACGTCGACCATGTCGGCTGGAACACCAAGCTGGAGAACGGCCGTTGGGTGCCGACCTTCAAGAACGCCAAGTACCTCTTCGCCAAGCGCGAGTACGCGCACTGGGAAAGCGAGCGGAAGGGCAACGATCACGTGAACGACGGCTCGTTCGACGATTCGGTGCTGCCCATCGTCGAGGCCGGCAAGGCCGTGATGATCGACAGCGACGACCAGCCCGATCCGCTGCTCACCATCCGGGACTATCCCGGCCACACGCCGGGCTCGATCGCGATCAATCTCGTGGACGGCGGCCGGCAGGCCTGCTTCTCGGGCGACATCATGCATCACCCGATCCAGGTCTATCATCCCGACTGGTCGAGCCAGTTCTGCACCGACCAGGACCTCTCGGCGCGCAGCCGGCGCAAGCTCCTGGAGGACTGCGTCGAGAGCAACGCGCTGCTCTGTCCCGCGCATTTTCCCGGCGCCAATGCAGGCTTCATCAAGCCGCACGGCGACAGCTTCAAGATCGAGTGGGATCGATGAAGCTCGAGCCGCTGCTCGACGGGCTCACCTTCGGCGAAGGCCCGCGCTGGCACGGCGGCAAGCTGTGGTTCTCCGACTTCTATGACCATCAGGTGCGCACCGTCGACGAGAGCGGCAAGGCGGAGACCATCGTCGAGGTGCCGGGGCGGCCGTCGGGGCTGGGCTGGCGACCCGACGGCACGCTACTGATCGTCAGCATGACCGACCGCCGCCTGATGCGTTTCACCGGCGGCAAGCTCTCCGTCGAGGCCGAGCTCGCGCCGCTGGCGACCGGCCATTGCAACGACATGGTGGTCGATGGTGCGGGCCGCGCTTATGTCGGCAATTTCGGCTACGATCGTCATGCTGGCGAGGAGCTGCGGCCAGCCGCGCTGGTCCGCGTCGATCCCGACCGCTCGGTACACAAGGCGGCCGACGGGCTGATGTTCCCCAACGGCACGGTGATCACACCCGACGGCAAGACCATAATCGTGGCCGAGACCTTCGCCAAGCGCCTCACCGCCTTCGATGTCGCCGCCGACGGCACATTGTCCGCCCGGCGCGTGTGGGCGGAGACACCGACCTGCAATCCCGATGGCATCTGCCTCGACGCCGAGGGCGGCATCTGGGTCACCGGCGCCTTCACGCATCACATGGTCCGCGTGCTCGAAGGCGGCCAGGTCACGCACGACATGGACCTCGGCCCGCGCAGCGCCTACGCCTGCATGCTGGGCGGCGCCGACCGGCGGACGTTGTTCGTCATCACCAATTCCGGCAGCGGACCCACAACCGCCGAAAAGCGCGAGGGCCGCATCGAGATCATGCGCGTGGACGTGCCGGGTGCGGGCTTGCCTTGAGGGGGGAAGATGAAGGGTCCTGAGGACGATGCCGGCCTGGCCGGCAAGGTGGCGATCGTGAGCGGCGGCGGTGCCGTCGGCGACGGCATCGGCAACGGCCGTGCGGCGGCGATCCTGCTGGCCCGTGCCGGCACCAAGGTGGTGGTGGCCGACCTCGACGCCAGGCTCGCCGAGCGCACGGTCGAGATGATCAAGGCCGAGGGCGGCACGGCCGTCTCCCATGGCGGCGACGTCACCAAGGAGGCTGAGTGCAAGCGGCTGGTCGATGCCGCCGTCGACCGCTGGGGCCGGCTCGATTTCCTCGACAACAACGTCGGCATCGGCAGCCGCGGCTCGGTGGTCGACGAGAAGCCCGAGGAATATCGCCGCGTCATGCAGGTCAATGTCGAGACGATGTTCCTGCTCTCCAAGCACGCCATCCCCGCCATGATCAAGACGGCCAAGGGCGGCGCCATCGTCAACATCTCGTCGATCTCGGCGCTGCGGCCGC
>CANIRG010000138.1 GCA_947469635.1 Rhodospirillales bacterium
ACTCCTTGGCCGGGTTGCGCTTCTGCAGGTCGGGGATGATCAGCGTGTTGGTCGCGAACAGCTCGGCCTGGCCCGAGAGATAGGCGGCGGCGGCCGTGGCGTCGTCTTCCGTGCGCATGATCGTGGCCTTGGGCGCCATCGCCGACAGCGCCAGCTCCTGCGTCGTGCCCTTGGCGGCCGCGACCTTGAGGCTACCGATCTTGTCGGCGGAGGCCACGTTGGCGCTCTTGGGCCCGAACACCGCCAGCTTGGTGTCGGCGTAGGGCGCCGTGAACATGATCTGCTTCGCGCGCTCGGGCGTGAGGCCCATCACCGAGATCACGATGTCGACCTTGTCGGTCAGCAGGAAGGGGATGCGGTTGGCGCCGGTGACCTGCTGCAGCTCGAGCTTCACACCCAATGCCTTGGCGACCATGCCGGCGAACTCGACGTCGAAGCCCTCGGCCTCGCGCTTCTCGTTCTGCGAGCCGAACGGCGGCACATCGAGCGGCACGGCGATGCGCACGGTGCCCTTCTTGATGATGTCCTCGAAGCGGTCGGCCTTGGCGGCCTGACCGCTCAGGGCGGCCACGCTCAGGGCCAGCAGGCCCAAGATCAGACGGTTCATGCAATTTTTCCCCTTCAAACCCCAACTCGGCATCGATTTTGAATTAGGATTGCCGACACCGCCACAGCGCAAATGGTCCACAGCGCAAAAGAGAGGGAGGCCAGACGATGAGCGCCCGACTGGACATCGACACCCCGTTGCCGAACGCCGCCTTCGGCTCGACCGTGCGCCTGGGCAGGCCGCTCGGCGAGGAAATGCCGGTTGGCCTGCCGGAGGCCTTGGCCGAGGCCGGTGGGCTGCTGCTGATCCCGGGCCTCGATGAGATCACGGCCAAGCCGGAGCTGCTGGTGAAGCTCAGCTACCTGTTCGGCCCCGAGGTCGAGGACTACCGTACCCTGCTCACCCGCGTGACCATGGCGCACGAGACGGTGCCGGAGATCTTCATGGTCACCAACACGGTGCCCGGCGCCCGCCCGCCACCGGCGTTGCCCGAGCCGCCGCTCACCGCCGACGGCAAGCTGCCGGTGCAGTACCCGCACCGCAAGGGCTGGCACACCGACCAGAGCTATCGCCGGCCGCCGCCCGACATCTCGTTGTTCTATGCCGTGATGCCCGTCGACCGCCAACGCGGCCAGACCATCTTCGCCTCGGGCGCGCTGGCCTACGACGCGCTGCCGGCCGACCTCAAGGCAAGGGTCGAGACCCTGCAGGGCCTGCATGCCCAGCCGGGCACCGGCCGCGGCCGCACCGACGCCGAAGCCGGCAAGACACCGCCCGCCATCCTGGTGCATCAGCGTTCGCAGCCGCAGCCCGTGGTGCGGGCGCATCCGGTCACCGGAAAGAAGGCGCTCTATCTCTGCGAGCGCAGCCAGATGGATTGGTTCGACGGGCCCTTCGTCGGGATGCAGCCCGGCCCCTACGGCGACGGCGCCAGGCTGCTCGACGAGCTGATGGCGCACTACACGCGGCCGGAGTTCGTCTATGTCCATGAGTGGACGCAAGGCGACCTGCTGGTGTGGGACAATCGCTGCCTCGTCCATACCGCGACCTGGTACGACACCGACAAGGAGAAGCGTCTGATGTGGCGCACGACGGTGCGCGGCAATCCCGGCCCGCTTTACGCCGGCGAGAAGCGGAGCTGGGTGCCGGAGAGCGCCGCCGCCGAATAGGAACCAAACCCTTGGCGATTCGTTGGGCTCCGTGGACAGGGGCCCATGAACCGATCCGTCAAGATTCTCTGCTGGTCGGCCGGCATCGTCGTGGCGCTCATGGGCAGCGCGGTGGCGGCCGGCTATCTGTTCCTGACCTCGGCGGAGTTCCGCAGCCACGTCGAGAGCCATGCCAGCGCCCTTTCGGGCCGCAAGACCAAGATCGCCAGGATATCGATCGACTGGGGCTCCACCGCTCACGTGCATCTGGCCGGTGTCGAGGTGGCCAATGCCGAGTGGGGCAAGGCCGAACATATGCTCAAGGTCGAGCGGGTCGACTTCGAGATCCCGCTCTGGCCGCTGCTCAAGGGCGACCTCGTCCTGCCGAGCCTGGTCCTGCTCAAGCCGGAGGTCACGGTCGAAGCCGGCGACAAGGACCAGTTGAACTGGAGCCTGGGCGAAAGCCCCGTGACGACCGGCGCCGCCAAGGCCGTGGCGCCGGAGACGCGGATAGAGACGCCGTTGATCGGGCGGCTCGAGATCACCGAGGGGCGCCTCGTCTACCGCGACACCAAGCGCAAGCTCGACCTCGACGGCACTATCTCCACCGCAACGGGCAAGGCCGGCGACCAGCCCCAGGCCGAGCTGTCGCTGAAAGGCAAGCTCGAGGGGCAGCCGCTCACGATGAGCTTCGTCGGCGGTTCCGCCCTGATGTTGCGCGATACCAAGGAGCCCTATCCGATCGATCTCAATGTTGCTTTCGGCGCGACCAAGCTCACGCTGAAGGGAACGCTGCAGGACCCGTTTCAATGGACCGGCGCCAATGTCGACATGACCCTTTCCGGGCCGAACCTGTCGGAGATCTATCCGCTGCTGGGCATTCCCGGCCCGCCGACGCCGCCCTATCGGATCGTCGGCAAGCTCGACCATGAGCCCGGGGTGTGGAAGTTCACCAAGACGCAGTGGCACGTCGGCGACTCGGACCTGGTGGGCGACGTGATTGTCGACCAGCGCAAGAAGCCGGCCTTCCTCACGGCCAAGCTCGTCTCGAACAACCTCGCCTTCAAGGACCTCGCGCCGCTGGTCGGCGCGCCGCCGGGCAATAGCGGTACCGCCTCGGAGAAGCAGCGTCAGACCCAGCAGCAGCTCGAAGCCACCGGTGACCTTTTCCCCAACGTGCCGCTTCATGTCGAGAAGCTCCGCGCGATGAACATGGACGTGACGCTCGACGCAAGGAAGGTCATCGCGCCCGACTATCTGCCGGTGCAGGCCCTGTCGTTTCGCGTCCTGGTCAACAACGGTGTGGCGACCGCGCGTCCGCTCGCGCTCTCCCTCGTCGGCGGCGGGACGATCGCGGGCGAACTCGCCATCGATGCCAGGACCGACGTCCCCAAGGTGCGGGCCAATCTCAAGGTGGCGGACGTCGAGCTCGGGGCGTTCTTTCGCAACTCGAAGTTTTTCGACACCACGCACGGCAAGATCCAGGGGCGGGTGAACCTCAGCGGACAGGGAAAGTCGCTGGCCCAGGTCATGAGCGGTGCCAATGGCCACGTCGAGGCGGCGATGACCGGCGGTTCGGTGAGCAGCCTGATGGTGAGCCTGGCTGGCTTGCAGCTCTTCGATGCGCTGATCCTTTACATCGCCGGCGACAATCGCATCCCGATCCTCTGCGCGCTGGGCCGGCTCAATTTCCAGCAGGGAACGGTCACGTTCGACAGGACCATGCTCGACACCCAGAAGTCGGTGCTGGACGTCAAAGGCGAGGTCGCGCTGCAAAGCCAGATGGTGGAGATCGAGATCAAGGCCCATCCGAAATCGTTCGATCTGCTCGACCTGCACGGGCCGGTGACGGTCGAGGGCAAGATCCGCGCGCCCCGCACCAGCATCAGCCGGTCATTCCCGATCCCGACACCTGTTTTCGGCAGGGCCAAGACCCTCGATTGCGCCGGCCTGACCCAGCAGCTGTTTTCTGCCCCGTAAGCGCGACTGCCCGATCTGGGGTGGGCGACTTGCGTCCTGGCGATCGGCAACGCACCATGGGCATCATGGGCACGGAAGAGACGCAACGGGATCTGCTCGAACGCATCGACACCTTCATCAGACGTTGTGAGATGAAGCGCATGCCGCCTGACCGCTGGGAGGCTCATTGGGTGACCGTGGCCATCGCACATTGGCGCGGGGGCAACTTCGAGGCCGGTGAGGCCGCCATGCGCCACGCCGAGACGCCGTACCGTTTGCGGCCCGAAACGGACATACAGATGATCGCACGGCATCTGACGATCGAGGAGCTGCGCTCCATCTTCGTCCAGTTCGCCGGACCGGCATAGGGACTGCTGTCGTTTCCCTGTCCGCCTGAGCCGTTACCCCGTACTCTTGGGGGAAGCGGGCCACCTAGGCAGTCAGGAGAGGTTGACCTTGAACCTGTTGGGCTTCTTTTCGTCCGAGGACTTCATGCCCCACGGACATTGTTTTCTGTGGCGCTCCGATCTCCTCTTCCTGCACGTGCTCTGCGATGCCGTCATCGCCATTTCCTACTATTCGATCCCCTTCGCGCTGATCTATTTCATCGTCAAACGGCCGGACGTGCTGTTCCGCTGGATCGCCGTCCTGTTCGGCATCTTCATCCTTGCGTGCGGCACCACACATATCCTCGGCATCGTCGTGGTGTGGAATCCCATCTACTGGGTCGATGGCGGCGTGAAGGCCGTCACGGCCATTGCGTCGATCGCCACGGCCGTCATCGTGTGGCGCATCATGCCTCAGGCGCTGGCGATCCCGAGCACGGCCCAGCTCCGAGGGCTGAACGCCGCCCTGGAGGATCGCGTGCGCGACCGGACGCTCGACCTGGAAAGATCGAACGCCGAGCTGCAAGCCGCGATCAAGGCCAAGGAAGTGCTTCTCCAGGAGGTCCATCATCGCGTGAAGAACAACCTGCAGGTCGTATCGGCGCTGCTGTCGATGCAGAGCCAGAAGGCGCCCGACCTCGGCCGGCACTTCCAGGACAGCGCCTCGCGGATCGAAGCCATGGGCCGGGTGCATGACCAGCTCCACCGGGTGTCAAACGTCGCGGCCCTCGACCTCGGGGATTATCTGAAGGCACTGGCCGGCGACCTCGCGCGCATCTATGGCCGCAGCGACATCGTGGTGCGTTTCTCGCTTCCCGCGGAGCCGGTCTGGATCGATCTGGAGGCCGCCAATCCGCTCGTGCTGCTGCTGAACGAGGCCCTGAGCAATGTCTTCAAGCATGCCTTCCCGGGACGCAGCGGGGAGGTCGATGTCAGGCTCGAAGCGAGCGACGAAGGGCCGGTGGTGACGATCGCCGACGATGGCGTAGGCCTGTCGGCCGGGAGCGCGGACAGGGCCGGGGAGGGCTCCATGGGCATGAACCTGATCAAGATGCTCGCGGAGCAAATCGGGGCGAGGTTCGATATCGCGGAAGGCAAGGGCACGATCTTCACGCTGAGGCTGCCGCGCTCGCTCGTGGTACGGACGTGAACGACATGATGTCGCTTGCCGCTTCGACATCGGTGCTGATCGTCGAGGACGACAGCATCATCGCGTGGCATCTCAGGTCGATGGTCGAGCGCCTGGGCTTTGCCGTTTGCGCGACCGTGGCGACCGAGCAGGCCGCCGTCGATGCGGCGCGAGAGCACGAGCCCGCCATCGTCCTGATGGACGTACGTCTCGCCGCCGGCGGTGACGGCGTCAGGGCGGCCGAAGCCATCTGCGCGGTGCGTGCCGTGCCCGTCATCTTCTGCACCGCCCATGCCCACGATCCGGACTTCAGGAGCCGGGTAGCGCCGCTGGCCACGGCCGCCGTGCTCGGCAAGCCGATCCAGGAACGCCTCCTGAAGGAGACGATCACCGGCCTGCTCGGCCGAACCTGAGCCACGGTGCAGAAGGGCTGGCTTGACCGCCGTCTCGGCTCGTCCCTAGGCTTCGCACACTCAATGAACAATAGCGTGCCGGGAGCCGCCTGATGATTTTGTCGAGACGCAGGGCGGGCGCCGCCCTCCTGTCGCTGGTCGCGTCGGCATCGAGCGCACGCGCACAGACCTATCCGTCCCGGCCGATCCGCATCGTCGTGCCCACCGGACCCGGCGGTATCACCGACATCGTCGCCCGCATCGTGGGCAACCGCCTGTCGGAGAGGATGGGGCAGCCGGTGCTGATCGACAACAAGGGTGGCGCCAGCGGCATCATCGGCACGGAGGTCGTCGCGCGCGCCCAGCCGGATGGTTACACGCTGCTGATGGTCTATCCGAGCCATCCCGTGAACCCGAGCCTGAAGGCGCAGCTTCCCTACGACACGATCCGCGACTTCGCACCTGTGACGACGCTCACCACCGTTTCGCTGGTGCTGCTGGTGCCGCCGACGCTTGCGGTGAAAAGCGTCCAGGAGCTGATCGCGCTGGCCAAGCGGGATCGTGTGACCTTTGCGTCGGTCGGCAGCGGCAGCTTGGCCCATCTCGGCGCCGAGCTGTTCCGTTCCAAGGCGGGCATCGAGATCACCCATGTCCCCTATCGCAGTGCCCCGGCGGCGCAACAGGCGTTGATGGGCGGCGAGGTTTCGCTGTTCTTCGACACGCCGATCACCGCCGTCCCGCTGGTGAAGGACGGACGCCTGCGGGCACTGGGCGTGAGCACGCTCGAGCGCTCCGAGCTCCTGCCCGACGTGCCGACCATCGCCGAAGCTGGCGTCCCCGGCTACGAGGTGCTGGGCTGGAACGGCATCCTGGCGCCGTCCGCGACGCCGCCCGCAATCGTTCAACGGTTGAACCGCGAGCTGTGTGCCATCCTCGATGAGTCCGAGATCAAGCAGAAGCTGGCGCAACAGGGCGCGGCGCCGGCGCCAACCGATCCGGAAAGCTTCGCACGCCTCGTCCGCGACGACGTCGCGAAATGGACCGAGGTCATCCGCAGCGCGGGCATTCGGCCCGAGTAGGAGACAGAAGATGCCGCTCGCCCGAATCACGCCGGACCTGGAAATGCACTATCGCGACGACGGCTTCGCCGATTCCTGGACCAAGCCTGAAGCGATGCTGCTGCTGCACGGCAATGCCGAAAGCAGCGAGGCATGGAACGCCTGGTTGCCGATCCTCGGACGTCGCTTTCGCGTCGTGCGGCCCGACATGCGCGGCTTCGGGCAGTCGACACCCATGCCGCTCGACTATCGCTGGTCCGTCGATCGCATCATCGACGACTTCATTGCCCTGGCCGATGCGCTCGGCCTGCAATCCTTCCATATCGGCGCCGCCAAGGTCGCCTGTCCGATCGCGCTTCGCCTTGCGGCGCGTCATCCCGACCGCGTGCGCTCGCTCGTCGTGCTGGGCGGCATCGTCTCGGGCGAGATCTCCGTCGGTCCGCGCGCCGCCTCCTGGCTCGAGCATATCGAGCAGAAGGGCGTCGAAAGCTGGGCGCGCTGGACCATGCCGGGACGGCTGGGCAGTCAGTGCAGTGCCGAGATGATGGAAGGCTGGTCGAAGCTGATGGGCAAGACGCCGCTCTCGACCCAGCTCGGCTTCATCCGCTCCGTGCCCGCCATCGACGTGCGGCCCGATCTGCCCAACATCAAGTGTCCCACGCTCGTCGTCACGACGGACGGCAGTGGCCTGGGTTCAGTCGAGTCGGTCCGCGCGTGGCAGACGGCGATCCCCAATTCGGAGTTCATGGTCGTGCCGGGCGATTCCTATCATGTGGCCGCGACGCATCCCAAGCTTTGCGCCAAGGCGATGGTGGGCTTCATCGACCGGCGCGCGACCGAATGATGCGGACGAGAGCCGGCGGATGTCGATGCGGCGCGATCCGCTATGAGGTGAGCGGCGAGCCGGTTGCCGGCATCGCCTGCCATTGCCGTGACTGCCAATATGTTTCGGGCGGGGCTGCCAACCATTCGATGGTGTTCGGACGAGCCGGGTTTGCGATCGTGAAGGGCGCGCCCAAGATCTACAAAGCCAGGCCGACGAGCGGCGGCACCTTCTTCTGCGATGCTTGCGGTGTGCAGATCTTCTCGCAACCCGACAGCAATCCCGGGCTCGTCGCCATCAAGGTCGGCAGCCTCGACGAGTCGTCGGACTATCGGGTGCAGGCCGACATCTGGATGAAATCTGCGCCGCCCTGGCACCGCCCGCACGACGGCGCGAAGCGTGTCGACGGCAACCTGCCTGGCTGAGCGCGGCGCACTACCGGGGACGGTCGGCCCTGATCGTGAGGTTCGCTGTCGCAAGCGCGGCGCGCAGCCATTTCTCGAAGGCGGCGATCTGCGTGCCACTGCGAAAGCCGGCAGACCGCACCAGAAAGTACGACGTCGTCTCGACCGTATGGGCATCTTCGCCGAACGGTGCGACCAGGCGGCCGTCGCGCAGCTCGTCGGCGGCAAGGACTTCGCTTTCGAGCACGACACCCAGCCCATCGATCGCGGCGTCGATCGCCATCGTCGACCGGTCGAGCCAAAGCTCGTTGGTGGGGCGCAGTTCGCCCACGCCCGCACGCCGCAGATAGTCGGCCCATGTCAGGCCATTAACGGAGTGGATGAGGGTGGCGCGCGCAAGATCGCATGGTGTGCGGAGGTCGATCGCCGCTGCGAGCGCGGGGCTGCATAGCGGGCGTAGCCGCTCCACGAGGAGTGGCACGGCATGCCGCTGGCTTGCAGGCGGCGAGCCATAGGCGATGGCGATGTCGAAGCGGCTGCTCTCGAGGTCGGCAGGGGCGGATATCGTCGAAAGCCGCACGCGCACGTCGGGATGAGCCCGCAGGAAGTCGGGCAGGCGCGGCTGAAGCCACTTGGCGGCGAAGCTCGGGCCCGACGCGATGACGAGATGTCCCGACTGGGATTGAGGCGCGACCAGCGTGGTCGCCTCCGCGATCACGCCCATCGCGTGCTCTATTTCGCGCGCGTAGGTGCGGCCGGCACTGGTCAAGACGGCGCGTCCGGCATGGCGCTGGAAAAGCGGCACGCCGAGAAACTCCTCTAGCTGCTGGATCTGGTGGCTGACGGCGGAGGGCGTGACGCCGAGCTCCTCGGCGCCCTGGGCGAAGCTGCCGTGCCGCGACGCCGCTTCGAACGCCAGCAGCGCTTTCAGCGGCGGCAATCGTGGCCGGCTTGCGCGTGCCGATGAGCTGTTTCGAAGGGGTGGTGAGTTTTTCGCTCTGGCTCCCATCCGGGTGCCTCCGTATCGACGGATGAAGCTACTGCAAGGATCGAACCATGAATACGGACCTGCGCGAGGCGGCCAAGGAATATCTCGTCCGCTACGGCGGGGATACCTTCCCAAACCTGTTCCGGTCGGCCAAGGGCACGATCGTCACCGACAGCGATGGGCGGGAGTATCTGGATTTCACCTCGGGGCAGATGTGCGCCACCATCGGCCACAATCATCCCGCCATCGTCGATGCCGTCAATCGCGCCGGCCAGAAGGCCTTCCACCTGTTCAGCGGCATGATCCCCGAGGTCGTGGTCGAGCTGGCGCAGACCCTGGCGCGCGACTGGCTGCCCGGCGACATCAAGCGGACGATCTTCATCAACACGGGCTCTGAGGCGAGCGAGGTCGCGCTCCGGATGGCCAAGATGTACACTGACGGCTACGAGGTTCTGGCGCTGGGCGGCTCCTGGCACGGCATCACCGGCGGCGCCAGCTCGGTCTCGATGGCAAGCGATCGCAAGGGCTATGGCGTGCCGGCGCCCGGCGTCTTCGTCGTCCCCGAGCCGAACGCCTATCGACCCTACATTCCCGGCGCGACGGACGAGCAGTCGGCGCTCGCCACGCTGGAAATCGCGCTCAAGATGTTCGACATGCAGTCGGCCGGCCGGGGCGCCGCGATCATCGTCGAGCCGGTCATCAGCGCAGGCGGCGTCCTGGTGCCGCCGCGATCCTTCATGCAGGCGCTGCGCAAGGCTGCCGACGATCGCGGCATGCTGCTGATCTTCGACGAGGCTCAGACCGCCTTCGGCCGTATCGGCACGCGCACCGGCTCGGAATATTTCGACGTCGTTCCCGACATCATGACCATGTCGAAGACGCTGGGCGGCGGCCTGCCGCTGGCCGCGGTCGCCACGACGGCCAAGATCGAGGAGGTGCTGCACGAGCGGCACTTCACCTTCTACACCAGCCATGTCTCCGACCCGCTGACGGCCGAGGTGGGCCTCGCGGTGCTGAAGGTGATCGCCCAGGAACAGCTCATGGCGCGCGCGAAGGAGATGGGGGCGTATCTCCGCGGTCGGCTCGAGGAGCTGCAGCAGCGCTACGAGGTGATCGGCGACGTGCGCGGGCTCGGTCTCCTGCTCGGCGTCGAGCTCGTGCGCGACCGCCAATCCCGCGCTCCGGCGCACGAGCTCGGTGCGCTCACCACGACCAAATGCTTCGAGAACGGCCTCAGCATGAACATCCGCCGCCGGCCCGAGCGTGGCTCGGTGTGGCGGATCGCGCCGCCCTTGACGGTCTCCACCGGCGAGATCGATCGCGCCGTCGACATTCTCGACAAGTCCCTGCGCGACAGCCTCGACGAGATGGCAGCGAAGGGGACGGCCTAGCCGGCCGACCGATCCGCACCACCTACACGCCAACCTCAAGGAGTGCCTCTCGTGTCATCGAGCTCGAAATCTATCGCCGTCCTCGGCTTCCTGTCGTTCACGCTGTTGGGCACGGCCGTACAGGCGGCACCCTTGCTCGACACCGTGAAAGCCCGCGGCGTGGTTCGCTGCGGCGTCTCCACCGGTTTTCCCGGCTTCAGCCTGCCCGACAGCCAGGGCGTCTATCGCGGCCTCGATGTCGACGTCTGCCGTGCCGTTGCCGCTGCGACCTTCGGCGATGCCGGCAAGGTGCAGTTCGTGCCGTTGACGGCGGTGCAGCGCTTCACCGCCCTCCAGTCGGGCGAGGTCGATCTGCTGGCGCGCAACGCCACCTGGACCTACGCCCGCAGCGCCCAGCTCGGCCTCACCTTCACCGCCGTGAACTATTACGACGGCACGGCCTTCATGGTGATCAAGTCCTCCCCGGTCGCCAGCGCACGCGATCTGAACGGCGCCACCATCTGCGCCCAGGCCGGCACCGAGACGCTCCTGGGCGTGCAGGACTATTTCTCTCGCAACGGTCTCAAGTTCTCGCCGGTCACCTTCGAAAGCGTCGACACGATGAAGGCGGCCTTCATCGGCGGTCGCTGCGACGCCATGACGAGCGATTCGACACAGCTCCTGGGCATTCGCTCGACATTGCCGACGACCACCGAATACCGGCTGTTGCCGGAGACGGTCAGCAAGGAGCCCTTGAGCCCCGCGGTTCGCGGCGGCGACGACCAATGGGCGAACATCGTCCGCTGGAGCTTCTGGGCGATGGTCAATGCCGAGGAGATGGGCCTGGGTGCGGAGAGCGTGAAGGCGCAGGCGGCCTCCAGCCCCGATCCGAACGTGCAGCGCTTCGTCGGCAAGACCGGCGATCTCGGCAGGATGCTCGGCCTCGATCCGGCCTGGGCGCTTAACGTCGTGGCCCAGGTCGGCAACTACGGTGAAAGCTTCAAGCGCAACCTCGAGCCGCTGGGCGTCGAGCGCGGCATCAACCGGCTGTGGCGCGACGGCGGCCTGATGTTCGCGCCGCCGCTGCGCTGACGGCGCCAGGTGAATATTCGCGGACTCATGCGAACCGCGGACCTCCAGGCCCGCTCATGCTCCTCGCCGCACTCATTCCGATACGAGCGGACCTGGAGGTCGGCGATCCGCATGATGCTGTAATGAATCGTGCTTCTAGCCGGCGCCTGGCGCCTTGTCGGGATCGACGGCGCGGACGACGTAGTTGTCGGCCGAGGGCTCGTAGAGTTCCCACAGGAAACGCATTTCCACGAGCGGCTGGGAGTTGAGATCGACGCGCAGGTCGACGAAGGGAAAGCTCTCCTTGTGCACGACGAGGAGGCCGGCGGACTTGAGCTGCTTCAGCTCGCCGCCCGCAGCCTGGCCTGCTTCGATGGCGCGCATCAGCCGCTCCGGCAGCGACTGGGCCTCGTTCGCCTCGAAGGTCTCGACCATCGCATCGACGACGTCGGTGGTGCGCAGGATATTGCCCACCCCGACGCAGTTGTGGCCGATCCGGCCCTTGGTGACGGAGAGGATCTTGGCGCCGTTGAAGAAGGCGGCCGTTCCATCGGCGGCCATCACGGCGAGCTGCCGCCACCGCAGGTTCGGGTCGGCCTTCTCGAGATCGGCGAGGATCGCGTCGGGCGAGGATCCACCCTTGAGCCGTTCGAGAATCATGGGGCCGAGGCGAGGGTCGGTGCGATGCTGCGTCAGCACGGCGCCGACACCGGGCTCCGCCCAGGTGCACCGGCTGCCGACGGCCATGGACGAGGTGGTGACGACGGCACCCAGCATTCCCGTCCGGGTGCATCGTCCTGCGATGGAGAAAGTCATGTGTCCTCTATCCGATGGCGGCCAAGTCGGCCAAGCTTGCTGACCACAAGGAGAATGACGGTGACCGACCTCTGCGCCAAGGGATTGTTGCTGGTGATGATCGGCGTCGATGCGCAGCACGAGGACGAGCTCGATCGCTGGTACGACGAGGAGCATTTTCCCGAGCGCATGGTCTGTCCCGGCTTCCAGAACGGCCGCCGCTTCACCGCCCTGGAGGGCACGCCCAAATATCTGGCGACCTACGACCTCGACTCGCCGGACGTCCTGCGGAGCGAGGCCTATCTGCGGATCGCGGCGCGCACGCCCTGGACCGAGCGCCTGTCGGTCCATTTCAATCCGATCGTCCGCAACGTCTATGTCGAGATCCGTCCGCCCGTAACGCGAGGGGAGCGACTGACGGGCGGCGGGCTGCTGCTGGTGGCGATCGACGTCGATCCTGAGCACGAGGCCGCCGTCGACCGCTGGTACGACGAGGAACATATCGCCGAGCGCATGGCGATACCCGGCTTCCTGAGGGCGCGTCGCTTCAAGGCACTGGAAGGCGGGCCGAAATATCTCGCTCTATACGATCTCGACTCGCCCGAGGTGCTGGAGAGCGCCGCCTATCGTCACGCGACCGGCGCCGCCACCACGGCGATGACGCGCCGCATGCAGACGCTGTTCAAGCCGATGATCCGTAACGTCTACCGCCAGATCCGCCATCAGGAGGCAGGGCCGCCGCGATAAGGACGGAGTACCTCCTCCGTATGCTCGCCGAGCTTCGGCGCGGAGCGGACGGAGCGGGGGCGCTGGCGGTCGAAGGAGATCGGCAGCCCGACCACGCGCGGCGCGCCGTCCTCGCCTTCGCGCTGCGGCAGCTGATGCACCAGATCGACCGCGGCGAGCTGCTCGGTTGCTGCCAGCTCGCCGATGTCGTTCACCGGGCTGCAGGGCACGCCGGCCTTCTCCATCGCCTCCAGCCAATGGGCGCGCGTGCGGGTGCGCATGGCGGCGGCGATCAGCGGCAGGAGATCGGCCTTGTTGCGGACGCGGTCGGCGCTCCTGGCGTAGCGCGGATCGGTTGCCC
Source organism: Rhodospirillales bacterium (assembly GCA_947469635.1). Classification (GTDB taxonomy): domain Bacteria; phylum Pseudomonadota; class Alphaproteobacteria; order Reyranellales; family Reyranellaceae; genus Reyranella. The sequence continues at coordinate 13,158 of CANIRG010000138.1, forward strand.
ATTCGGGATGTCCCAGCACCTGCGCGCAGCGCGCCCACAGGCGATCGTTGCCCGGGGCGAGGCAGACCGACTTGTCGTCTGACGTGTCAAAAGTCTGGTAGGGCACGATCACATTGCCGCCGGTGCCGTGGCGCTGCGGGACGTTGCCGCTGGCGAGGTAGGAGTTCACCCCGCCCTCGACCCAGTGCACCGCCGAGTCGAACAGCGAGGTGTCGACCAGGCAGCCCTTGCCGGTCTTGTCCCGCATGCGCAGCGCCGCCAAGGCACCGATGGCGCAGAACATGCCCGTCGCCTTGTCGTTGATCGAGGCGCCGCAGAAGGTCGGCGGATCCTCCGGCCTGCCGGTGACGCTCATCATGCCGCCATAGGCCTGCAGCAGCGGATCGAAGCCGGGCTTCAGCCGCATCGGCCCCTGGTAGCCGAAGGCCCAGATCGAGCAGTAGATGAGGCGGGGATGGCGCGCGAGCATCGCCTCGGGGCCGATGCCGATCTCGTCGACCACGCCCGGCCGCAGGTTCTGGATCAGGATGTCGGCAGTCTCGCAAAGCCGATGCAGCACGTCGATGTCGGCCGGCGCCTTGAGGTCGAGCGCGACCGAGCGCTTGTTGCGGTTCTGGGAATAGAAATAGAGCGAGGTTTCGCCGTCGGGGCCGAACGGAGGGCCCCAGATGCGGGCGTCGTCGCCGCCGTCGGGCTTCTCGATCTTGATCACGTCG
>CANIRG010000139.1 GCA_947469635.1 Rhodospirillales bacterium
GCCGCGCCAGCACCTCCTCCGCGCCGGCGGCATCGACCGACTGGCACAGCGCCTCGCGCCGCACGTCCTCGCGCGAGATCTGCGGCACCCGCACGCGCCCGAGCCAGCGCACGACGCGGCGGGCGGCCTGATCGCCCGGACGCGCCCCCGCCCGATCGAACACGGCGAGCGCATGCGGCAGGTGATAGGCCGACCAGAGCTCGTGCGCGGCCTTGATGTGGCGGACGCCGACCGGCAGTCCCTCCGCCCCGGACTCAGCCCATTCCATCAGCGACAGCACCCCGGCCAGCCGCACCACCGTCGCCACGCCGCGGCCGATCCATTCGACGGCCGCGTCGCCCAGCCCCTCCTCCTCCGCCGCGTCGGTGCGCTGCCGGATCGCCTGCATCAGCGCTTCCAGCCGGCGCGCCGCGCCCGCGTCGAACGGCACGACGCAGGGCTGCTCGCGATGGCTCGCGAGCGCGGCGATCCTCTGCAGGAGCGCCACGATGCCCGCATCGTCGGCGTCGGCATCCGTCAGCGAGGCCGCGGCGCCGCGCGCGGGCCAGACATAGAGGAAGCGCGAGGCGAGCGTGCTGTCGGCGCCGGTGTAGCCCGGCGAGAGCGCGCCCGCGACAACGAGCGAGTAGCACGGCTTGGGCCAGTCATCGATCATGGCCGATGCGGCATTCCAGGCGGCGAGCCAGGCTGACCGCGCCGGGCGCTGGCTCGCCTCCTCCATCCACTCCGCCAGGTCCTCGCGCCACAGCAGCACGCCGCACACCTCGCCGCTCAGCGTCGAGCAGACCCGATGGAGCCCGGCATCGAACAGCACCTCGGGCGCCACGAGATCGCCGCCCTCCTCCACGGGGCGCTCCTGGCCGGGGCCGCCCGCGGCCAGCAGAGCACACACCCGCGCGAAGGCCGCCGACCTGCCGCTCGACGGCCCGCCGACCAGCGCCTGCCAGAGCAGCAGCGGCTCGCGCCAGTGCGACGCGACCTCGATCCGGATGCCCGCGCCGCCCACGCTCGCGACGCCGCCCAGCAGGCAGTGCGCGAGATAGTCGGCCGAGCCGAAGAGCCGCGACGAGGCGTCGACCCAGGTGCGCCAGCGGCCGGGGAGCACATGCAGAGGGAAGATCGGCAGCGTGGGCCGGGCTTCGCCCAACAGGCTGCCGTCGAGGGGCGGCCAGTCGGCCGTCGGCTGGAAGGGATTGTCCAATTCGTCCAAGGGCATGGCTTGTTCCGCAATGATAAATATTGCGTTTTTAGCACCACAGGACCCCGAAGTCGACAGCGGCCGCCAAGTCTTGAACGATGATATCTAAAACTATATATTGATATCATAGCAACCAACCCGCGAGGGACGCTATCGTGGCAGCCGTTACCATTCGCAACCTCTCCGACGAGGCGCATCGCGCCTTGAAGGTCCGCGCGGCGCAGCACAATCGCAGCACCGAAGCAGAGATTCGCGCCATCCTCGAAGCTGCCGTGCGGCCGGAGGCCCGGCTGCGGATCGGCACCGCCCTGGCGAAGATGAGCCGGAAGATCGGGCTCACGAATGCAGATGTCGAGGCGCTCGAGCAAGCGCGCGACACCCGCCCCGCAGAGCCGATCCGCCTCGAATGATCCTGATCGACACCAATGTCGTCTCCGAGGCGATGAAGCCCGAGCCGCATCCCTCTGTCCGCGACTGGCTCGACGCCCAGGCGGCAGAGACGCTGTTTCTTTCCAGCGTCACCATCGCCGAGTTGATGTTCGGCATCGGCACGCTGCCCAGGGGCAAGCGCAAGGACAATCTCGCAGCCGCGCTCGACGGTGCGCTGGAGCTGTTCGGCGCCAGGATCCTGTCATTCGATACCGAGGCAGCCCGGCGCTACGCCGATCTCGCCGTGAGGGCGCGCCGGGCCGCAAAGGGCTTCCCCACTCCCGACGGCTACATCGCCGCGATCGCTGCCGCGCACGGGTTCGCCGTGGCGTCGCGAAACACCAGCGCGTTCACGGCCGCCGGCCTCACCGTGATCGATCCGTGGACTACGTCCAGTTGACTGCCGGTCTAGGAACAATTCACGTCGGGGAGTCTCCGCTTGCGCAATACTTAACCATACAGTTTAGTCTTTGCGACGCAACGCAAAGGAAGCCCGCCGATGAGCGACACGACCGTCACCCGCACGTCCGACCGCGAGCTCGTCGTCACGCGCCGGTTCAAGGCGCCGGTGGCGCGCGTTTTCGACGCCTGGACGCAAGCCGGGCACTTCCAGCGGTGGTGGGTGCCCAAGTCATGCGGCATGGTCTTCCTGTCCTGCGAGATCGATGCGCGGACAGGCGGCGGCTATCGTTTCACGTTCAGCCACCCCGCCTCGCCGCAACCCATGACATTCTTCGGCAAGTACCTCGAGGTGACACCCCCTTCCCGCCTCGTCTGGACGAACGATGAAGGCGGCGCGCCCGGCCCCGTCACCACGGCGACCTTCGAGCAACAGGGCGACGAGACCCTGTTCGTCCTGCACGACCTCTATCCCTCGAAGGAAGCGCTCGACGCGGCGATCGCCTCGCACGCCACCAGCGGGTTCGGCGAGCAGTTCGAGCAGCTGGACGCCCTTCTCGCGGGCTAAAGCATCAAAGCGCAGAGGAAGACATCGATGACCAAAGTGAAAGTGGCCGGGTTCAGCGTCTCGCTCGATGGCTTCGGCGCGGGCGCCGACCAGAGCCTGGAGAATCCGCTGGGCGTGCGCGGCCCGGAGATGTTCCAGTGGTTTTTCCCGACCCGCACCTTTCGCGCGATGATGGGCAAGGACGACGGCGAGACCGGCCCCGACGACACGTTCGGCCGGCGCGCCATGGAGGGGTTCGGCGCCTTCATCCTCGGCCGCAACATGTTCGGCCCCAGCCGCGGCCCCTGGCCGGACGATCAATGGAAAGGCTGGTGGGGCGACACCCCGCCCTATCACGCGCCCACGTTCATCCTGACCCACTATCCTCGGCCGCCGATCGAGATGCTGGGCGGCACGGTGTTTCACTTCGTCTCCGGCGGCATCGAGGAAGCGCTGCAAAAGGCGCGCGCCGCGGCGGGCGCGAAGGACGTGAAGATCGGCGGCGGTGTCGAGACGGTGAGGCAATACATCCAGGCCGGCCACGTCGACGAGATCCACCTCGCGATGGCGCCTGTCGCGATCGGCCGGGGCGAAGCGCTGTTCAACGGCCTCGACCTCCGCGCGCTCGGCTATCGCACCGTCGAGCACGTGCCAACCGAGCGGGCGACGCATATCGTGCTGGCGAAGTAAGCTGGGCGCGCGCTGGCACCAAAGAGGTCAATGTGGACAAAAGCACTCGAGGCAACGCCGTCGTCTCTGCAATCGCCTTGTCGATCGTGACCCTGACGTTGCGCGGAGCGGGTCCAACCACCGCCGCTGAACGGATCTTACAACCTGCACGTCGACTTCTCGAAGCAGACGTTCAACGGCGTGCCGACACCGATGGACTCCAAGACATTCCCTGTCGAATACACAACGCGCTGCGACGCAAGCGGCTGTGTAGTTGTCATGGACAATTCAGGCGACGTCGCCCGCAATCCCGGCGCTCCGTCGGTTTTCGAGTACCGATGGAAAAACGGCCGCTGGGAAACGAGCGGACCCTATCCCTACTTCTGCGACCGCACGAACCCGAACAGCGCGGTGAAATCGGTACGCGCGGACTACTTGATCCCGAGACCTGACGGCAGCTTCTTCGGAGAGCGGACCCTCACCGTTGACGGCGCCGGATGCCCAGGCGAGGGACCAGGCATCCATCGACTCCCAACATCGGTAACACCTGCCCGCCCGCTGGCGCGCTAGGTGCGGACCGCGCCGGAATTCGAGGGCCACGATACATAACGTGGTCTAGGAGTTCGGTATTGTGTCCCCGGAACTCCCGGACGATTGTCCTGCCACCTCGCCCCAAAGTGTGCCGCGTCAGCAGTCCTCAAAGCGCCGCCGATGTGGCGTCAGCTTCCAAGACGGCAAGCCACCAACCGAAGGCGTCGTCTTGAAGCGCTCCGGCGACGAGGACGTCCGCGCGCCGGGCGCGACTTCCGTCAGGCCGATACCGGCAGGCATCCGCTTCTGCAGCAGATGCATCGTCACCTCCTCGACGAAACAGCCTAGCCGGTCGAGGACGCGCGCCGCAAAGGCCGTCAGCGGCTCGCCACGGATATCCGGTTCTCGCGCCTCCATCTTGCCCTCGACCTTGTAGCTCACGCGGAAATCGGCGCCGAGCCCGTGCTCGATCTCCTCATTGCGGATCAGAATGAGCGCCTCCGTCCAGAGGCGGGCGTCCTCGATATAGGCCGCCAGCGCAGGATCGGTCTGCGCCAGAGCCGCGAGCCCCGTCTTGAAGGCGGTCTCTTTCTTGAAGAGGAAGCCGATGTCCGCCCCGAGATGGCCTGCCATGGCCTGCATACAGGACTTCAACGTCCGGACGGCACCCGTGATCAGAGTCTCGCTCTCCTTCTTCAAAGTCTTGTCGATAGTCTCCGTGACCTGAATCTGTCGGCCTTGCTCGACGATGATCGCACCGGAGGCGACCTTGTCGCGGTGCCCTTCCCAAGTTGTTCGGATCGTCGCTGCGGCATCGCGCACGGCGATGAGCGCCGTGAAAGTAGAGTCGAAGAACTTGTCGAAGGGCTGACGATCAGCATCGGACAAGGCGGTGTCGCGGACCTTCAGAAGGCCGTACATGAGCCGCCCGTGGTAAGGCGAACTCATCCCCTCGTCTGCGTATTTCTGGATCAAGAGCTTCCGGGTGTCCTTCCGAATAGCGATGCCCTGTGAACGCTGCTGAAACATCATGAGCGAGCGCAAGAAATCATGCTCGGTGAACGGTAACACCATCGACACCTGAACTGACGAGCGCCGGATAAATTGAAAGCTCTTCGGCGGGATGTTCGGAACCTGCCCGCGCAGGAACATCAGGAACGGCTCGATGGGAAACTTGCCGCGCAGCGTCAGAAATCCGCCGTCCTGCCACCGCCGGTACTGAATCGAGCCGACTTCATTCTTGCCAAGGACGATGCCGTAGATGTCCGTCGGCAACATCTCGTTGACGAGCTCGGCGTCCGACAGGCGGCGAAGCTCGCCCTTAAGGTTGAACTGGTGCGTATCCGTCACGACGCAGTTGCGGGAAATCTCTTCGAGCTCCGTGTCGTACTTGGCGATCACCGTGCCGGGCGCGAAGATGCTGACGCGCGCCGCAAGAAGAGCTGCCACCTTGTTAAAGGTGTGGCGGCCAGCGGAGCGGATAGCCTTGAAAACATAAAGCGGCGCGGTCAGGCCGTTCGGCGAATGGTCCTCGACCGGCAAGATGAAGTCGCCGAGATGGTCGTCTCCGGGCACGCGGGTCGCGTAGTTGATGATGCCTTTGCCATCGACGGCCACCATATCCGGCCAGCTATAGGCTGGCCGCGTGGCGTTGAGCTTCGACATCTCGTCAGAAATCTCGTCGAGGCTCAGGCTCGACCCGCGGGCAAAGACGATAACGAGCGTCATCGCAATCGAGGTCGGATCGGAGGCAGACCCGTCCGCCGCCGCCTTCTTCGTCATCGCCTTGATCTGCTGCGCGCGATCATAGGCGACCCGGAGATTGTCGGGCGTTAGCTCGTCAATGGCGTCCACGACGGCGGCCACCCCGTCGATAGGAATAACCGCGCCCCGGACGTCGCCTTTATGAAGGACAACGGCGAACGGGCCGACCTTGGCCTCGCCGTCGCTGCTGGTGACTTCGGCTTCGTCCGTCTTGAACGGGCCCATCCGCCCCTCAAGAAGGTGGTTCAGCGCCGCGCCGATGCTGAGGGCCGGATCATCGAAGCGCAGCCGGACGTCAGCCGAGAGCTTCTGCGAGGCTTCCGCTTGGACGCGCACGGCTTCTTGGAATGAGAAGTCTGGGGGATCATTTTGAGCCATATCATCAAGCCAACGAAGAGCGACGGTCGCGCCCCCGTTTCGGGCGGCGCGCCGCGATATAGGCTTCCACCTCCTCGCGCATATACCCATCCCAGCCCGGTTGGCCCGGGCGACGGGCATGGAAGTGGTTTCCAATGCCGATAGACTTTCCCAATCTTTTCGCCCCCCATTCGAGACGGGCTTGGTCGAAGCTTCGAGCCTCGTCCCGCGGCGTGCGCTCGAAATCTGGGTGCTCGCGGGGGCGGCCATATTCATCCCAGCCCGCCGATCCGCCGCCCTTATAGCCGACGAGAATGGTGCCGCCGAGGTGCAGCTCATAGAGGTTTGGCATGAGGAACCAGTCGTGATCGATCTTTGACCAGTGACTCACAGACACTGTACGCTCCGGATAGAGCCATTCCTCATTGCTGGCAGCGATGTAGCGGTCAGCGCGCTTCTTCAAGATGAAGTTGATGCGCTTTACTTCGTCTTCGTCCAGCTCGCGCTGCGTCTGGACATCCTGCGCTTTGAAGATGGCGTGCCCGTACGATCGCGCGTTGGCGCGAACAGCCGTCGGGTTCTTCGAAGGATTCCGCGTGTACTCCAGATGCGTGATGATCAGGCACTTGTCGAGGTCGAGCGGGAAGATCGTGCGCGTCCCGATCCACGATAGCGGCGCATCATCTGGATGAATGCAGATTGGGCCTCCAGGAAAGGCCTTCACGTTGTAGAAACTGACTGGGTTGTCGGTCAGCAGGAACTTCGTCGAGCTACTGGCCGCGCTCACGATCTCCCAGACCGCCTCGGTCCACATGCTGGCGTTCAGCTGGAAGATCTTGTTCATGGCGAGCAGGAGAGCATTGCGGTTGTTCACGCGCGTCGCCTTCGCGAACCAATCCAAGCCGCGCGGCGTACGAAATCGCTGGGCATCCATGAAAGCCATGAGGCCCTCCCACGCCTCGCCGAATCCATCCTTGAGCTGGTAGTTGGCTAAGAAGTCGACGCCCACGCGACCGCGCTCGTCGATCTCCTTGAAGAAACCGTGCTCGATCATGTCGGTCATCCAAGAACCGAGCTTGATCGTGTACAGATGGTCGCGAGCGAAGCACCTGTCCGGCCCCCAGTTCATTAGGCTGGTCCGGTACTTGCGCCCGGGCGCCCCTTCGATCCGGTCCGGCCGGAGGTCGAGATATCGCAGGCGGGTCTCACCGGGCATCAAGAACCGGCGTTGATACCAACGCGGAACGTAGTGGTTGGAGACTGTCGGTGTCGGTCGCGGCTTGGTGGCGCCTCCGGTAGGTGGGGGGGGTGCCCTTGTTCGGGTTGCTCATCGTCTTGTTTTCGCTTCGTGAGGGGCGCGCGTCGTACCGCGCCGTTTTGTCGCGTGCAATACCAAATCTGGCGCTCGACAAGGCCCACGAATCAAAATCGGTGGATAACACCGCCGGGCTGGCCGTCGTAAAATCGCCCGTACCGCGAGATAGGATGGCGAGATGCCAGTCTACTTCATACTCGAAGAGAACGACGCCGACTGGCGCATAAAAATAGGGCGAGCACGAAACATGATCGCCCGGCGCCGCGCACTCCAGACCGGCAACTCTCGGTCCCTAAGGCTGGTGGGATGGATTGAGGCTGAAGATGATCCCGGCGTCGAGGCGCAGTTCCACGCGAAATACGCGCATCTCAACGTAGGAAGAGCTGCGGGCGTCTCGTCGAAGGAGTGGTTTCACCTGCAGCCGGCCAACATCCTAGAAGATCTCCAGCGGGCCGGTATATCGGGCTTCGTCGCGAAGAATGCGGACGCGTTTGAGATTGTCGAATACGACCGTGACGCCGTCCCCGAATATCTTGGGGTCTGGGACTAGGCGAGCCTCGAGCTTGATGAATGCTGTCCGTTTTGCGGCTGCATGTGCGGAATGTACCTGCAGGAAGCATCGCAGATGTATCACTGCATCAACTGCGACACGCTCACTAACTTTTCCAACGATAAGCACGAGCCCGACGAATGAGCTCTCCTTCATCAACGAAGGTGATCAAGTTCGCGGACAAGCGCGCCAATCTTCTCGAGAAGCGAGCCCTGCACATCAGCAGCAGCCATCATTCGCGTATTCGCCTCGGTCTCGTCGTGTGAATTTCCCACCTCCGACGCCAGCCCGCGAAGACGTTCTGCCAACACGCGGACTTGATCGTCCCGGATACGACTGGCAAGCAGCATGGTCTCCGTCGTTAGCTGCAAATGCTCGTCGGACAGGTTTCCCGGAAGCTGCTGCCTCTGCCAGATACCGGCAGTTCGATAGGCCAATACGTCTTGATGAAGCGATGCGCCGGTGTTTCGCAGAAGCTTCTGAGACGCTAGCTGCAGCGCGAGAAGAGTCTCTCGTTGAAAATCATTGGATCTGTCGGCGAGCCGTTCGCGCTGTTCTTCACGACGACGCTCGCGATCTCTTTCAGTGAGGCGACGATCCGCCAACCAACTGGTCGCCATGGCGAGCGCGCCGCCCACGATCACGCTAAGAGTGGTCGCCAGCCAATCAGGCATAAGCTATCCGCTTGCTTACTCCCACTCAATCGTCCCCGGCGGCTTTGACGTAATGTCGTAGGTCACCCGGTTGATCCCGCGGCACTCATTGATGATCCGCGCCGCGACCCGCCCCAGGAAGGCGTGCTCGAACGGGTAGTAGTCCGCCGTCATGCCGTCCGTGGAGTTAACCGCGCGCAGCGCGCAGGCCTGGTCGTAGGTGCGGCCGTCGCCCATCACGCCCACGGTGCGCACCGGCAGCAGCACGGCGAAGGCCTGCCAGATCTCGTCGTAGAGGCCGGCCTTGCGGATCTCGTCGAGGTAGACGGCATCGACCTCGCGCAGCAGGTCGAGCTTTTCCTTCGTGATGTCGCCGGGGATGCGGATCGCGAGGCCGGGACCGGGGAACGGATGGCGGTTCACCAGGTCGGGCGGCAGGCCGAGCTCGCGGCCGAGTGCCCTCACCTCGTCCTTGAACAGCTCCCTGAGCGGCTCGACCAGCTTCATGTTCATGCGCGCCGGCAGCCCGCCGACATTGTGATGGCTCTTGATCGTGACCGAGGGGCCGCCGGTGAAGGAGACCGATTCGATCACGTCGGGATAGAGCGTGCCCTGGGCCAGGAACGCCGCCCCGCCGATCTTCTTCGCCCCGGCCTCGAACACGTCGATGAACAGGCTGCCGATGGTCTTGCGCTTGGTCTCGGGGTCGGTGACGCCGGCCAGCGCCTTAAGGAAGGTCTCCGAGGCGTCGGCATGGACCAGCGGGATGTTGTAGCTGTCGCGGAACAGGCGGACGACCTGCTCGGCCTCGTCCTTGCGCAGCAGGCCATGGTCGACGAACACGCACTGCAACTGGTCGCCGATCGCCTCGTGCAGCAGCACGGCCACGACACTCGAGTCGACGCCGCCGGAGAGGCCGCAGATGACCTTGCCTTTGCCCACCTGGGCGCGGACCTGGGCGATGGCGCGCTCCTTGAACGCGGCCATGGTCCAGTCGCCCACGCAGCCCGCGATGTTGAGCGCAAAGTTGCGCAGGAGGCGCGCGCCGTCGGGCGTGTGCATCACCTCGGGGTGGAACTGCACGCCGTAATAGCCGCGCGCCTCGTCGGCGATGGCGGCGAAGGGCGCGTTCTCGCTGGTGGCGACGACGCTGAAGCCCGGCGGCAGTTGCGTCACGCGATCGCCGTGGCTCATCCACACCTGCTTGCGGTCGCCCGGCTGCCAGACGCCGTCGAACAGGCGCGTCGCCTTCTTGATCTCGAGCTCGGCGCGGCCGAACTCGCGGTGATGGCCGCCCTCGACGGTGCCGCCCAGCTGCTTGGCCATGGTCTGCTCGCCGTAGCAGATGCCCAGCACCGGCACGTTGGCGGTGAAGATCGCAAGATTGGCAGAGGGCGACTGGCCCTCCGTCACCGAGGCGGGCCCGCCCGAGAGGATGATGCCCTTGGGATCGAACTTTTCGATCTTGGCGGCATCGACGGATTGGAAGGGATGGATCTCGCAGTAAACCCCGGCTTCGCGCACGCGGCGGGCGATCAGCTGGGTGACCTGGGAACCGAAATCGACGATCAGCAAACGGTCTGCCATGCGGCGATATATAGGCCCGCTGGGCGTCCTGCAATGTGGATACTCGGATCCGCGCTGTCGCTTCCCCCTGGAGGGGGAAGGCCTAATCCTCCGGCGCCAGCTTGCGCCGCATCAGGGGCATGGCGAGGTTGCGCCAGACGAAGGCGATCTCCTCGACGTCCTGGCCCGCCATGGTGTCGGTGCGCTGGCCCGCGAAGCCGCCGCCCATGCCCTCATAGAAGAACCGCGCCGGATTGGTGGCCAGCATCCACAGCACGGCCACGTCGCAGCCGTCGGCCCGCAGCTGGCGGAACAGCGCGTCGAGCAGGCGGCGGCCGAGGCCGAGATTCTGGAAGTCGGGCTCGACGTAGAGCGTGTAGACCTCGCCCGCGCGCGTCTCCGTGCCGTCGAGCCCCTCCGGCATGTCGCGCACGGCGCCGCAGCTGCCGAAGCCGACCACGCCGGCGTCCTCGTCGTCGGCGACGAAGATGCCGCGCGCCTCGACGGCATCGCCCAGCGAGCGCGACCACCACGCCGTCTGGCGCACGTCGGACATGCCCGCCAGCATCGAGTCGGGCAGCAGCCCGGCATAGCTCGACTGCCAGGTCTCGACATGGACCCGGCCGATCGCCGCGGCATCGGCCCTGCGGGCGCGGCGGATGCGGATCATGCCTCGGTCTCTGGCGACGGTGAGGCCTCGACGTCCGCGGTCGGCGGAACCTCGGCCTCGGTCACCGGCTGTGGCGCCGCGGCCGGCGGCGGCTGCTTGCGCACCAGGGTCGCGGCGAAGAAGCCGTCCGTGCCATTCTTCAAGGGCGACAGGCGCATATAGGGCCCGTTGGCGATGTCGGTCGGCGCCTCGCTGCCGACGGCGTCGCGCCACACATCGCCCACCGGCACGATCTCGTATTCCGGGTGCCGCGCCAGGAAGGCCTCGATCTGGCGCTCGTTCTCGCCGGGCAGCACGGAGCAGGTGGCATAGACCAACCCGCCGCCCGGCTTCACCAGCCGCGCCGCCGCGTCGAGGATCATGGCCTGCTTGGGCACCAGCTCGGCCAGGTCCTCGGGCCGCAAGGTCCAGCGGCCGTCGGGATTGCGTCGCCAGGTGCCGGTGCCGGTGCAGGGCGCGTCGACCAGCACGCGGTCGAAGGCGCCGGCCTGACGCTTCAGCCATTTGCGGCTGTCGGCGTCGATGGTGCGGCGCTCGACATTGTGCGCGCCGGCGCGGCGCAGCCGTTGCGCCGAGCGGTCGAGGCGGCTCTCGTAGACGTCCATGGCCACGACGCGGCCCTTGTTGTTCATGCCCGCGGCGATCGCCAGCGTCTTGCCGCCGGCGCCGGCGCAATAGTCCGCGACCTGCATCCCCGGCTGGCCGTCGACCAGCGTGGCGACGAGCTGCGAGCCCTCGTCCTGGATCTCTACGAGGCCGTTCTGGAAAGCCTCGCCCGACACGACCGAGAGCCGGCGCGTGAGGCGCAGGCCGTTGGGCGCATAGCGCATCGGCTCGGTCTCGATGCCCTCGCGGGCCAGCGCGGCGCGCGCCTGCTCCACCGTCGCCTTCAGCCGGTTGACCCGGAGATCGACCGGCGGCGGCGTGTCGAGGGCGGCGATCTCGCGGCCCCAGGCATCGCCGTAGGCCTCGCGCAGATGCGGCGCCACCCATTCCTGGACATTGAGCCGCACCCAGTCGGGCTGCTGCGGATGGGGCAGCGAATGGCCCTCCATCTGGCGCAGCGCGCTCACCTCGCCGTCGTCGAGCGGTGCCGGGCGGTAGCGACCGCCGTCGAACATCGCGGCGACATCGGCGATGCCGAGGCCTTCGTTCAGGATCAGGTCGGCGGCCACGATGGCGCGCGCCGCGCGATGGGGATGGCGCGTGCGGTCGAGCCACCAGGTGAGCTGGCCGTAACGGCGCAGCACGCCCCAGACGCGTTCCGACACGGCCCTGCGATCGCCGCCGCCGATGAAGCGGCGCGTACGGAAGTAGGCATTGGCGACGAGATCGGCCGGCCGTTCGGAATGGCTGACGATATCGTCGAGAAGCTCTATGGTGGCGGCCACCCGCGCGCCCGGTGTCACAGCGATCCTTTCGATCTTGGTCTTGCCCCAGCCGCTACGATGAATATGCCGTCCGCGCAACGTCTCTCGTCCCTGGGCTTGTTTCTGGCGGCTCTCGTCGTGGGCCTGGTCGGCCTGGAGCTGGGGCTGCGGATCTGGCTGTCGACGGAGAAACTCGCACAGTGGCCGAACTTCGTGCTCCAGGCGCGCAGCGTTCACGATGAGCGCGAGCAGGCCCGGATGGTGCACGATCCCCTGCTAGGCTATGCGCCGCGGCCCCTCCATGCCGCGCCCGGCGTCACCTTCGATGCCGATGGCCTGCGTCTCAACGGCGACGCGCCCGACGGCGACAAGGCACGGACCATTCTCGCCGTGGGCGATTCCTACACTTTCGGCGACGAGATCACCGACGGCGAGACCTGGCCCGCCCATCTGCAGCGCCTGACGGGTCGGCGCACGCTGAACGCCGGCGTCAGCGGCTATGGCTTCGATCAGTCCGTCCTGCGCGCCGAGCGACTGGCGTCGACCAGCGGCCCTTCGCTGATCGTGGTGAGCTTCATCGCCGACGACATCAGGCGCACCGAGCTCAGCCGCATATGGGGCGCTGAAAAGCCCCATTTCGAGATCGACGGCGAGCAGCTCACCCTGGGCAACGCGCAGGTGCCGCCACGGCCGCAGGCGCAGGACACGCTCAACTTCTGGCAGCGCACGCTCGGCTACTCCTATCTGGTCGATTTCGTGCTGCGCCGACTCAATCTCATGCACGACTGGTTCGGCGACCACGTCCGCGTCCATCCCGCCGGCACGGGCGAGCGCATCGCCTGCCTGCTGACCAGCCGCCTGGCCGAGTTGAAGCGCTCGAGCGGCGCCGACGTCGTCCTCCTGGCCCAGTACGATCCGGTGGTCTGGCAGAGCGAGGCTTTCGCAGCCGAGCAGCGGCAGATGACCCAGCGCCTGCTTGCCTGCGCCGAGGCGCGAGGGCTGCGCACCATCGACAGCTTCGACGCGCTGGCGGCGCAGCAGGACGACGGTGGCCCTGCCGGTCTTTATGTCCTCTGGCACATGAACGATCGCGGCAACCGCCTCATCGCGGAGCTGGTCGCTTCAATGCTGATATAGCATCTGACCGCGAGTGGCCGGACGCGTCACATCCCGCCGCGGTAGTTCGGCGCCTCGCGCATGATCTCGACGTCGTGCACGTGGCTCTCGCGCAGGCCCGAGCCGGTGATGCGCAGGAACTGCCGGTTGGTCTGCATGTCGCGGATGGTGCCGTTGCCGGTGTAGCCCATCGCCGCGCGCAGGCCGCCCACGAGCTGGTGAATGATGTTGCCGACCGGCCCCTTGTAGGGCACGCGGCCCTCGATGCCTTCCGGCACCAGCTTGAGCGAGCTCTGCACTTCCTGCTGGAAGTAGCGGTCGGCCGAGCCGCGCGCCATGGCGCCGATCGAGCCCATGCCGCGATAGGATTTGTAGGAGCGGCCCTGGTAGAGCATGACCTCTCCCGGCGCCTCGTCGGTACCGGCCAGCAGCGAGCCGACCATGGCAACTTCCGCACCCGCCGCCAGC
>CANIRG010000140.1 GCA_947469635.1 Rhodospirillales bacterium
CCAGCTCTTGCCCTGGCCGCCGTACTCGGTGGGGATGGTCATCCCGATCAGCCTGGCGTCCTTCAGCAGCTCGACATTGTCCCAGGGATATTGCTCGGTGCGATCGACCTCGGCCGCGCGTTTCGTGACGGGGCCCGCCGCCAGCTCACGGGCGCGGGCCTGGAGGGCGAGCTGGTCGGACGAGAGGGCGGACGCGCTCATGGGCTTTTTCCTTGGACGTTGGGGCCTTGGACGTTGGGATCGACGCTGAAGATCTCGATCGACTCGCTGCGACCGCGCACGGGGAGGCTGCCGAGGCTCGCGAAGGTGAAGCGCTCGCCGCAGGCGTCGCGCGTGCTCCGCGAGGCGAGGATGCGCGTGCCGTGGTGCTTGTTCAACTCCTCGAGCCGCGCCGCCAGGTTCACCGTGTCGCCCAGCAGGGTGAAGCTCATGCGCTGGCCGGCGCCGACCGAGCCGCCGATGACGTAGCCGGTGCTGATGCCGATGCGGGTGGCGAAAGCCATGCCGAAGTCGCCGAAGGTCCGGCTGTTGACGGCGCGCTGGATGTCGATCGCGGCGCCAACGGCCGCGGCGGCATGGTCGGGGCAGTCGAGCGGCATGTTGAAGGAGGCGAACAGCCCGTCGCCGATGAAGGTGTTGACCACGCCGCCATGAGCGCGGATCGGCGCCAGCACCGTCTCGAGATATTCGTTCAGCGCCGCCACCAGCTCATGCGGCGCCAGATACTCGGCGATGGTGGTGAAGCCCGCGATGTCGGTGAACAGGATGGTGGCCTCGCCGGTCTCGCCGCTCAGCACGCCCTGGCCCTGGCGTTTCAGGATGGCGACCGCGACGCTCTCGTCGACGTAGCGGCCGAAGGTCTCGCGGATGCGCTCGCGCTCGCGCAAGCCCTCGACCATCGCATTGAACTGTCCGGTGAGCGCGCCGACCTCGTCGTTCGAGGTCACCGGCACACGCTGGCCGAGATCGCCGGCGGCGACCCTGGACATGGCATCGGACAGGATGCGCAACGGACCGATCAGCGAGCGGCCGATGAAGAAGGCCGAGATCGCGACGCCGATGCCGGCGGCACCGATGTCGATCAGGATTTCGACCCTCTGCCGCTCGCCCTCGTAGGAGAACAGGTCGACGACGATCGCCGCCAGCGGCGCCACCGAGATGACCAGCAGCGCCACGAGGAGCTTGCGCGAATAGCTGCCGAAGAACAGGCCGAGCGTGTCGCCGCGGACGCGGAAGATCAGGAGGCAGAGGCCCGCGAGGTAGTCGGTGACGACGAAATAGGCGTAGGTGAAATAGAAGACGGTGATGACGAGGCATACCGTGACGAAGTCCGCGACCGTCGATTTGGGCATGACGACGTCGGCCAGCTCTACCCACCAGGGTGTCGAGAGCCGGAAGGCCGATGCCGCGAGACCCAGCACCGCCACGTTGCGCGCCACCAGCAGGGGCAGTTGCGTCAGGCGTCGCTGGACGTCCGCGAAAGGGAGGGCGCCTTCGAGGTAGAGCCGGATCGGCTCGAAGAGCCGCCAGGCCAGCAGCCCGTTGACGCCGAGCAATAGCACCAGGCCGATGCCGCCCGAGCGCCAGAGATTGGCCCAGGTGCCGAGGGCGGCCGTGAAGATCAGCGTGATCGAGAGGTCGAGCAGGCAGGCCGATGTCGCCATCAGGAGATAGCGCCGCCGCGTCGCCGCGATGTCGGCCTTCGGGATGGCAGGGTGGGTCATGTCGAGGCGTCGACCCGATAGACCACGACATCTCCGCGATGGCCGCGTACGCCGGTCTCGCCCAGCCGCACGCAGGCGAAGCCGTCGCCGGCGGCGAGGACGGTGCTCTCCGTCGCCAGGATGAGGCTGCCGAACTGCTTGTTGAGCTGCTCGACGCGCGAGGCGACGTTCACGGCGTCGCCGAGCAGCGTGTAGCTCAGCCGGTTCTCGGTGCCGATCGACACGCCGATCACCGGACCGGTGTTGATGCCGATGCGGCTGCGCACGCGTACGCCCGAGGCGAAGGTTCTGCTGGTCAACGCCTGCTGGATCTCCAGCGCCGCCGTGAGCGCCGCCGCGGCATGGTTCGCCTGGGCGAGCGGCAGGTTGAAGCTCGCGAACAGGCCGTCGCCGATGAAGTTGTTGACCACGCCGCCATGCCGTTCGATCGCCGGCACGATGGTGCCGAGATAGTCGTTGAGGATGCTGGCGACCTCGGCCGGCGGCAGCGTCTCCGACAGGGCGGTGAAGCCCTCGATGTCGGTGAACATCAGGGTGGCCTCGGCCAGCGTGTCGGCGACACGACCGTGGCGTTCGTGGCCGTCGAGGATGGCCACGGCGACGGTCTCGCTCACATACTTGCCGAAGGTGTCGCGCAAATACCGCCGCTCGGCCAGGCCCTCGACCATGCGGTTGAAGCCGTCGGTCGCGCGGCCGATCTCGTCGTCGGACGTCACCGGCAGGCGCACGGCGAGATCGCCGCCGCTCACCCGGCGCATGCCGCGGTCGAGCCGGACGACCGGCCGCGTCAGCGCCAGCGAGATCCAATAGTAGGTGGCCACGGCGCCCAGCACCGAGCCTGCGATGTCGACCGCGGCCTCGCGCAGCAGCCGCTCGCCGGCATAGCTCACGATGTCGCCGGTGAGCAGGGTGAGGGCCGCGAACGACACGAAGAGCATGGCGATCGCGACCTTGCGGTGGAACAGGCCGCGGAAGGTCGCGATATTGACGGCGCGGGTGTGGAAGAGGTGCTCGCAGAGCTGGTCGAGATAGGAGCTGACGACGAAGTAGGCGAGCACGATGTTGAAGCTGGTGAGGACCAGGAAGGTGCAGACAGTGTCGATCCAGCCCGAGACCTCGATGTTGGCACCGAAGGTGATGTCGAGGCGCGGCGCGAGCAGGCGGAAGGCCAGCATGGGAGCATAGAGGCAGCCGACCAGCACGGCGGACTGGCGCGGCAGGCCGGCCAATCGAGGCTCGACCTCGGCGAAGGGGACGGCGCCCTTGATGAAGCGCTGCACGGGGCGGATCAGCAGCCAGGCGCCGAGCCCGATGCCGGCGACGAGGAAGGCGGCCGATACCCCCGCCAACGGCAGCAGGGTGAGCGGCGCCGTGTTGATCGCGACGTAGACGGCCGAGGTCGCAAGGTCGACCAGGAACGGCGTCGCCATCGCCAGATAGTATCGATGAACGATATACGCACCCGCCGTCATGGGCGCGGGTATAGAGCGGATCGCGGCGGAGCGAAACGCCCCGCCGCGTGCCGTCGTGGGATCAGGCCGTCAGCTCTTGCGCCGTGATCTTGTACTTGAAGGCGTCCGGATCGAGCGCGTCGACAAGGCCCGCCTTGTCCTCGGCCTGCGGGTACATCAGGAAGGGCAGCGTCTCGGGGACGCTGCTGCCCGGCAGCTTGATGTCATGCGCGGCGTTGAAGGCGAGCCAGTTGCCTTCCCAGGCGCCGAACAGGGTGCGACGGGCGGCAATCACCTTGAGATCGTTCATGCCGAGGTTGGCCGGTGGCTCCTCGAGCACGACCTTGCGCACGTCGGCCGGATCGACCGGCGTCCAGCCGCTGCCCGACAGCCAGACCTCGGCGCGCCAATGCTGCGCCTTGGTCACGATCTCGCTGCCGGCGCCCAGCGCCTTGTAGCCGAACTGCGAGGGCACGACGCGGATGCCGTAGACGTCGCGCGCCGGCAGGCCGACCGACCGCGCCATCGCGACGTAGAGCGCATTGAGATCGGCGCACTTGCCGTTGAGGTTGCCGGTCTTGAGCATCCAGCTCACGTCGCCGACGCCGCAGCCCTTGGTCTTGGCGTTGCGGAAGGTGTTCTCGACCACCCAGTCGTAGAGAGCGCGGGCCTTGGCGGCGTCGCCGGTCTTGCCCTTCACGATGCCCTCGGCCGTCTCCTTGACGATGCCGTCGACCGGCAGCAGGTCGGTGGCCTTGAGATTGAACGCCCGCTCCTCGGCGCCGAGCGACGCGGCCGAGCCCTGGCCGGGGACGACCGAGCGATCCTGGGTCTGGACCTGGGTCTTCACCTCGACGAGCGGGTTCTGCTGGTCGGACGACCATTCGACCTGCAGCATCTCGGCCCCGTACTTGGGATCCTTCACGCGCTTGGCCGACTTGGCGTTGCCGGTCCAGCTCACATTGCCCGGACGTTGCCAGTCGGCGCCCTCGAAGGTCGGCAGCGGGATCCAGGCCTTGGTGGCGAAGGTCGGCTCGACGCGCGTCGTCAGCACGAAGGTGCGCCATCCCTTGGGCCGCGGCGAGAAGGCGGTTTCGGCGGCGGCGATGCCCGGTGCGAGGCCGACGAGGCCGGCGGCGACGCCCGATTTCAGAATATCACGACGATTCATTTGGAAACTCCCCTTGGTTTCAAGAACCGGGGAGGAGAGGAGGGCCCGACGACAAGGCATTCCCGAAACCATCCCGGACCGACCTGCACCGCGACGCGGCAGCAGCCTGTACCGGATGGTCGGGAGAGTGCAGAGCGGCGAAGGGATCGTCAACGGGAGTCGAAGATGCTAGGTCGGCGGCCATGAACGTGACGCTGGCCGACCTGAACGGCATGGAGTTATCGGGTTTCGCCGCTGCGGTCGGCGAGACGTTCGAGCTGGCGCCGTGGGTCGCCGAAGCAGCCCATGGCAAAGGACCGTTCGACGGCGTGACGGCGCTGCATGCGGCGATGATGGGCGCCGTGCGGGCAGCCCCGCGCGAGGCCCAGCTCGCCTTCGTGCGCGGCCATCCCGACCTTGCCGGCAAGGCCGCCCGTGCCGGCGCGGTGACGGATGAATCGAAGCACGAGCAGGCGAGCGTCGGTCTCGATACCTTGTCGGAGGAGGAGTTCGCGCGCTTCCATCGGCTGAACGATGCCTACCAGGCGAAGTTCGGCTTCCCCTTCATCGTCTGCGTCCGCCGTCACACGCGCGATTCGATCCTCGAGCAGTTCGAGCGCCGCCTGCACAACGACGCCGGCACCGAGTTCGCGGCAGCCCTGCAGGAGATCTTCTACATCACGCGCCTCAGGCTCGCGGCCAAGGTCACGGGCGACGGCATGCCCGACGTGAACGGCCGGCTCAGCACCCATGTGCTCGACACGCACGCGGGCCGGCCCGCCGTCGGCATCGCGGTCGAGCTCTACGAGCTTGCCGGGGCCGCGGCGCATCGCATCGCCACCGCCGTCACCAACCAGGACGGTCGCACCGACAAGCCGCTGATCGGCGGCCGGCCGCTGCCCATCGGTCGCTACGAGCTGCGCTTCGCGATAGGCGACCATTTCCGCAGCAGGGGTATCGAGAGCGGCAATCCGCCGTTCCTCGACATCGTGCCTTTGCGCTTTTCCATCGCCGAGCCGGAGGGGCATTATCACGTCCCCCTGCTCTGCTCGCCCTGGAGCTATTCGACCTATCGCGGAAGCTAGGAAAACGGAGGAAGTCATGACCTACAGCGATGTCTCCATGATGATCGACGGCGCCTGGACCAAGGGCGCCAACGGCCGCACGATTCCAATCGTCAATCCGGCGACCGAGGAGGTGATCGGCCAGGTCGCGCACGCGGAGAAGGCCGATCTCGATCGCGCGCTTGCCGCCGCCGAGAAGGGTTTTCGGCAATGGCGCAAGGTCTCGGCCTACGACCGCTACAAGATCATGCGCAATGCCGCCGACCTGATGCGCCAGCGTCTCGACGAGATCTGCACGATCATGACCATGGAGCAGGGCAAGCCGCTCTATGAGGCGAAAGGCGAGACTGCGCTGGCCGCCGACATCATCGACTGGATGGCCGAGGAAGGCCGCCGCACCTACGGCCGCATCGTGCCGGCCCGCATGGAGAATGTGCATCAGCTGGTGATGAAGGAGCCGATCGGTCCGGTCGCGGCGTTCACGCCGTGGAACTTCCCGATCAACCAGGTCGTGCGCAAGGCGTCGGCGGCGCTGGCGACGGGCTGCTCGATCATCATCAAGGGACCGGAAGACACGCCCGGCTCCTGCGCCCAGCTCATCAAGGCCTTCGTCGATGCCGGCGTGCCGGCGGGCGTCATCCAGCTCGTCTATGGCGTGCCGTCGGAGATCAGCGAGTATCTGATCCCCCATCCGATCATCAAGAAGGTGACCTTCACCGGCTCGACTCCGGTGGGCAAGCAGCTCGCCGCTCTCGCTGGCCTGCACATGAAGCGGGTCACCATGGAGCTGGGCGGCCATGCGCCGGCCATCGTGTTCGAGGATGCCGATCTCGAGCAGGCGGTGAACGTGCTGGGCGCCAACAAGTTCAGGAACGCAGGGCAAGTGTGCGTCGCGCCGACGCGCTTCCTGGTGCACGAGAAGGTCTATCCCGAGTTCGTCGAGCGCTTCACCGCCTATGCCAGGAACGTGAAGGTCGGCAACGGGCTCGATGCCGACTCCAAGATGGGCCCGCTGGTGGCCGAGCGCCGCCTGCACGCCATGGACTCTTTCGTGAGCGACGCCATCGCCAAGGGCGCCAAGATCGAGACCGGCGGCCAGCGCAAGGGCAACAAGGGCTACTTCTACGAGCCCACGGTCATGACCAACGTGCCGCTCGACGCCAAGATCATGAACGACGAGCCGTTCGGCCCGCTGGCGCCGATCACCTCGTTCAAGGATTTCGACGGGGTGATGAAGGAAGCCAACCGCCTCCCGTGGGGATTGGCCGCCTACGCCTACACGAAGAACACCAAGACGATGGCGCAGGTCGGCGCGGCCTTCGAGAGCGGCATGGTGTCGATCAACCACCACGGGCTCGCCCTGCCGGAAGTGCCGTTCGGTGGCATCAAGGATTCGGGCTACGGCTCGGAAGGCGGCCTCGAGGCGCTCGAGGCCTACCTCAACACCAAGTTCATCAGCACGCTTGGGATGTGAGGCGCGACACGCATCTTCCTCCTCTTGGCGCAGTTCGCCGAGAGGAGGGAGCGTCTATCGCGAGACGCTGGCGCCGCCGGTCAGGGCCAGCGAACCGAGGAAGCGGTTGACCTCCGGGGCGTTCTCCTGGCCGGCGGGGACGCCGATCATCGCCTGGTAGAGCCGGTCGCCGCTCAGCACGAACAAGCCGATATAGACCTGCTTCCTGCGGGGCACGTCGACGATGACGCGCCGGGCCGGCGCGCCGCTCACCGTCAGACGTTCTTCCACCCGGAGCTTGCCCCTCACGTTCCTGAGGCCGCCGCTGCGCGCCTTGGTGATCGCATACTGAGGATCGTCATAGAGCGCCGCCCCGGGATAGATCGCGCTGGAGGTCAGGTAGGAGATGCCACCTGCCGCCTCCAGGGTCGCCACGGTGACGCGAAGCGGGCCGACGCTGGTCTGGGTCGTTCCCTGGCTTTGCTTGGGCGTGCCGGGGAACTGGACGCGATAGCCCAGGCCGGCCGGTGAGTATTCGGTCCACTGCCCCTGGCTGTGCGCCGGCAGGGCGGCACACAGGGCAATCGGCAGCAACAGCAGGAGGGTCGCCATAAGTCGCTTCAAGCGTCGGCTCCTTGGGCTAGGTCCGCGCAACATAGGAAATCCACCCGGAAAAGGCGACTGGATAAGGGCGATCAGTCCACCTTCGCGCCCGAGGCCTTGATCACCGGCGCCAGCCGCTGCTCGTCGTCACGGCGATACTTGGCGGCATCCGCCGGGCTCAGCCACACCGGTGTCGCACCGTTGTTGATATAGGCCTTCTTCACGTCCTCGCTCTCCAGCGCCTTCCTGGTCAGCGCCGAGAGCTTCTCGACCATCGCCGGCGGCAGGCCGGCCGGGCCGCAGATGCCGCCCCAGGAATTGACGTCGAAGCCTGGCAGGAATTCCGCCATCGTCGGCACCTCCGGCGCCGAGGGGCTGCGCTGCAGCGAGGTGACGCCCAGCCCATTGGCCTTGCCGCCGCGCATCTGCGCCAGCGCACCGGGGATATTGTCGAAGATCATGTCGACCTGGCCCGCGAGCAGGTCCTGGATGGCCGGTGCGCTGCCGCGATAGGGCACATGCAGCAGGTCGATCTTGGCCAGGTATTTGAAGACCTCGCCGCTGAGATGGACGGTCGTGCCCGATCCCGATGAGGCGAAGGAATATTTGCCGGGGTTGGCCTTGGCCAACGCGATCAGCTCCGGCACCGTCTTGGCCGGCACGCCCGGCCGCACGATCAACAGGTTCGGCAGCGACCACAGCATGCTGATCGCGGTGAAGTCCTTCTCCGGATCGAACGGCAGCTTGGCGTAGAGCGTCGGCGCGATGGCATGCGAGGCCACGCTGTAGAGGCCGATCGTATAGCCGTCGGGGCTCGACTTGGCGATGGCGTCGGCGCCGACATTGCCGCCCGAGCCGCCTTTGTTCTCGACGATGAACTGTTGGCCGCTCAGCTCGGTGAGCTTCTGGCAGGCGATGCGCGACAGCACGTCGGTCGGCCCGCCGGCCGGGAACAGGTTGATGTAGCGCACGGGCTTGTTCGGCCAGTCGTCGGCGGCGCGGGCGACACCCGAGGCGATCATCGGGGCGGCGATTGCGCCGCCGGTCAGCAAGAGGGCGCGGCGGCGCGGCAAGGCGTGCTTGGTCATGTCGTTGAACCTCCGGATTTCGTCCTTCTATACGGTGACCGCCGTTGATGTGCACGGCGACATTCGCGACACTGCGATATCGAGTTTCGCGGGAGTATCGACGATGCCGGATCGCGACGATCTCGGGGGCGCCTGGCGCGTGCCCCCCAGCCGCTACCTCGCCGGCCGGCCGGCGGAGTTCACCGTCGGCGCGCCGCGTTCGGTCTATGTGACGATGGAAGACGGCTGCCGGATCGCGGTCGACGTCCTCCTGCCCAACGGCGATGCGAGCCGGCGCTGGCCCACGGTGCTGATCCTGACTCCCTACATTCGCCGGTTCGAGCTCACGCCCGGCGCCAATGTCGAGGCCTCGCCGAACACCTATCGTTATCGCGACATGTTCGTGCCGCGCGGCTATGCCGTGGTCGTGGTCGACGCACGCGGCACCGGTGCCAGCTTCGGCACGCGCGATTCCTTCCGCAGCCCGCGCGAGCGCGCCGACTACAAGACCATCGCCGACTGGATCGTGTCCCAGCCCTGGAGCGACGGCGCGATCGGCGCCACCGGCATCTCCTACCTCGGCGCGGCCTGCGACTTCCTCGCCAGCACCGGCCATCCCGCGGTCAAGGCCATCGCTCCCCTGTTCGCGGTCTGGGACACCTGGACCGACAATTATTATCCGGGCGGCATGCTGATCAAGCGTCTGGCGCTGGTTTACGACGAGCTGATGCTGGCGCTCGACCACGACAAGCGCGAGCTGCGGTCCCGGTTCAGCTACTTCGCCAACCCGGCGCTGCTCGGCCCCATGCCGGTCGACGACGACACCGACGGCTCGCTGGCACGCGAGGCGGTGAAGGGGCATCTCGCGAATTTTCGCATGCCCGACTTCATCACCGAGTTCAAATGCCGCGACGATGCGCTGCCCTATGATCCGACTTTCACCTCGGCGTCGTTCAGCCCGTACAACTACCTCGACGAGATGCCGAAGGACGTCGCCGTCTATGCGGTGTCGGGCTGGATGGACGGTGCGGGGTACGCCAACGGCACGCTGTCGCGCTTCCTCACCCTGCCCAATACGGAGCGCCGCGTGCTGCTCGGTCCCTGGGATCATGGCGCGCGCGTGAATGCCTCGCCGTGGCGGGGGCGGCAGGAGCCCGAGTTCCCGGTGCTGGGCGAGATCCTGCGCTTCTTCGACCGGCATCTCGCCGGACGATCCACCGGGCTGGAGGACGAAGATCCGGTCCACTATTTCGCCGTCCATGCCGAGGAATGGCGCGCGGCCAAAGCCTGGCCGCCGGTGACGGGCACTCGGCGTTTCTACACCGCCCCTGGCCGGCAACTGGCGGCGGCGCAGCCCAACTCGGGCACGGCCGACGAGTCGCGTGCCGACTTCACGGCGGGCAGCGGCACGCAGACGCGCTACGAGCGGATCGCTGGCATCGACGCCACCAACTATTACAACGATTGGCCGGAGCGCGAGGCGAAGCTGCTGGGCTTCACCACACCGCCGCTCGACGCGCCGCTGGAGATCGCGGGCCATCCCGTGCTGTCGCTCTGGCTCTCCTGCAGCGAGCCCGACGCGGCGGTCTTCGCCTATCTCTCGGAGGTCGAGGCCGACGGCACGGTGCGTTATGTGACCGAAGGCGTGCTGCGCGCCATCCATCGCGCCGAGGCGCCGGCGCCGCGCCACTACAGGACGACCTGGCCGTGGCGCACCTTCGCCCGCAAGGACGCGCGCCCCATGCCGGCGAACGAGCCGCAACTCCTGCGCTTCGCCCTGCTGCCGGTGGCCTGGTGCTTCGCCAAGGGCAGCCGGCTCAGGCTCTCCATCGCCGGCGCCGATGCGGACCATTTCGTGCAGACGCCGCACGGCCGCCCGCCGCTGCTCGGCGTCCATAGCGGGGCCGAGACCGCGAGCCTCCTCGAGCTGCCGGTGGAGGCCTGATGAAAAGCGCCTGGTGGTTCGTCCTTGCCGGCCTTGTCGCGATGGGCGGCATCGCCATTGCCGTTCTCGACCTGATGCCGCGTCTCGGCAGTCTCGACTCGCGGCTGACCCAGGTCATGATGCCGGGCAGCACGGTGCTCGATCTCAAGGAGATCGGCAGCTACACGATCTACCGCGAAACCCGCGCCGACGGGCTGCGCCTCTCGCTCATCGCACCCGATGGCGCGGCGGTGCCGCTGCAGGTATCGAGCGGCACCAGCAGCTATTTCCTCGGCGAGCGCACCGGCACGTCGATCTTCACCTTCACGCTGAAGCAGCCCGGATCCTATCGACTGACCGGAACGCTGGCCGGCGGACGCAGCGACCCCAAGATCATGCTGGCCGTCGAGCACGGCATGATGGCGGAGATGTTCAGGATGATCATGCGTACGATGGCCATCGCCTTCGTAGGCTTCGCTCTTGCGGGCATCATTGTCGGCCTGACGATATGGCAACGGACGAAATCATGACCACGAAATCAGCGGCCGATGTCGTCGGCATCTGGCGCCTTGTCGCCACCCGGGCGATTGATGCCAACGGCACGCAGGTTGCCGTTCCCTTCGGCCCGCGCGGCATGGGCCTCGTCACCCTGACCGACGACGGTCGCATGATGGCGGTGCTGTGCGATGGCCGGAAGAGCCTGCCGGAGGGAGCCAGGCGCGAATATTCCTCCTACTGCGGCAACTACACGTTCGACGGCAGCACGCTCGTCACCACCGTCGACGCCAACTCCGATCCGTCGCGCTTCACCATCCCCCAGGTGCGCAAGGTCCGCTTCGAGGGCGAACGCATGATCCTGCAGCCGCCCCCGGCCGAAATGAATGGCATCAAGGTGATCCGCGAACTGGCGTGGGAGCGGGTCACCACTGCTTCGCTTTAGGATGCTCAAACTCATACTCATGCGGACCGCGGGCCTCCAGGCCCGCTCAGGGGACGCGCAACGGCGTGGCGCGCTCCTTTGAACATGAGCGGGCCTGGAGACCCGCGGTCCAATGATAGATCAGGTCTGCGCGCCGCCGTTCACCTGGATCATCTGCCCGTTGATGTAGGCGCCAGCTTCGGAGATCAGCAGGCGCGCGGCGGCCGCGACCTCGGCCGGCGTGCCCATACGGCCGAGCGGGACCTTGGCGACGGTTTCCTTGCGATGCGCCGACGAGGCGTCGTCGCCCTCGACGTCCGAGGCGATCGGGCCCGGGGAGATGGCGTTGGTCGTGACGCCCTTGGGGCCGAACTCCTTGCTGAGGGACTTGGTGAGGCCCCAGATGCCGTGCTTGGCGACGGAGACGGGCGCGCGTCCGCCATAGCCCTGCATCGCATTCATGCCGGTGAAGTTGACGATGCGGCCCCAGCCCTTGCCCAACATGCCGGGCAGGCAGGCGCGGGCGAGCCACACCGCGGCGTCGAGGTCGACGGAGATGACGCGGCGCCATTCCGCTTCGGTCATCTCGAGGAACGGCTTGCCCGGCCGCAGGGCCGCATTGTTCAGCAGCGCATCGACGGACCCGAACTTCTTGATCGTCTCCTCGGCGATGCGCTTGCATTCCTCCGGTGAGCCGACGTCGCCCATCACGACCAGTGCCTGAACGCCGAGCTTCTCGGCTTCGCGGGCGACGTTCTCGCAGGCCGCGCGGTCGCTCGAGCCGTTGATGGCGACGTTGAAGCCGTCGGCGGCGAGCCCCAGCACACAGGCGCGGCCGATGTTGCGCCCGGCGCCGGTGACCAGCGCGGTTCGTCGTGTTGCCGCCATGTCTCTCTCCCCAATGTGTCTGTGCCGCGAGATTAGCGTGCGCGACCGGGGTCAGATAGGGTGACGGTGTGCAATCGCAAATCGTCACGCTCGACTCTCGACCGCCCGCCCCGGTGTGGACCGATGGTCCCGCCGATCAAGCTGCTCAGCCGGTCGTCCTGCTGCACGGCGGCTGGGGCGGCGCCGAGTCGCATTGGTCGCCGATCGCCGACGATCTCGCGGCCACGCATCGGGTGGTCGCGCCGGAGCTGCCGGGCCTCGGCAACACCGACGCGCCGCCGCTCACGGGCTTCCGCGCCTATGCCGACTGGCTGAAGGAGCTTCTTGACGCGCTCGGCATCGACAAGGCGACGATCGTCGGCAACGCCTTCGGCGCCACGGTCGCCTGGTGCTTCGCGTCGATGTATCCGGAACGCTGCCGTGGCCTGGTCATGGTGAACGGCTTCCCGCCGCCGCGCTACAACGCCGCCGTTCGCTGGCTCGTCCGCGAGACCTTCGTGCGTCGCGCGGCGCGCTCCCAGTTCATGCGCAACATTTACGGCCCGGATGCACTACGCACGGGCTTTGCCGCTGCGACCAGGGTGCCTGCCGAGATCGCCGCCCTGCTGCGCGATCCGCCGCCGGCCCGCATCGAGGGCCTTTTGAACGTCTATCTCTCCAACGAGCCGGTGTCGCCGCCGCCGAGGGTGCCGGCGCTGGTGCTGTTCGGCGAGGCCGACCGTGTGCCGCTGGTCGACACGCGGGCCGGCAGCAGGTTCGGTGCGACGCTGAGCGACGGTGAGTTCGTCCGGTTGTCCGGTGCGGGACACCTGCCGCAGCTCGAGCGTCCGGCCGACTTCCTGCGCGAGCTGCGGGGCTTTCTCAACCGCGGCAGAAAACGCTAGAGCTTCGAATGAGGCGAGTCTGCGCTGGGGGCGCTCAAGTCTCCGGACTGCGGGCCTCCAGGTCCGCCTCATGAGCATGAGCGGACCTGGAGGTCCGCAGTCCGCATGAGGCGCCCTCCATTGACAGCTAGACTCTAATCATCGGGGTCTAGATGACGCCGCCCGCGCGCAGGGCTTCCACCGCCTTCTTGTCGTAGCCGAGGCTCGCCAGCACGTCGTCGGTGTGCTCGCCGAGGTCCGGCGTCGGCTTCAGCTCCTTGGGCTGCGGCGTGGAATGCAGGTTGATCGGCTGGCCTACCACCTTGATGTCGCCCAGCTTGTAGTGCTTGACCCCGCGCGCGATGCCGAGGTGCTGGACCTGCGGCTCGGCGAAGGTCTTGTCGATCGTGTTGATCGGCCCGCACGGCACGCCCGCCTTGTTGAG
>CANIRG010000141.1 GCA_947469635.1 Rhodospirillales bacterium
CGACGGCATTGGTCAGGCCATGATGCGTGTCGAGCACGGCGCCGACCGGATGGGACAATGAATGGATCGCCCCCAGCCCCTTCTGGAACGCCGTGGACCCCATTTGCGACGCCGCCAGCATGTGGCCGCGCGCTTCAAGATCGCGCCCGTCCTTTACGGCACGCGCAAGGTTCTCCTTCACCAGCCGCATGCCCTCGACGGCAATGCCCTCGGCGTAAGGGTGGTAACCCGGTGCGCAATAGGCCTCGAAGCAGTGGATGAAGGCATCCATGCCGGTACCGGCGGTCAGCTTCGGTGGCAGGCCAACGGAAAGCTGCGGGTCGGCGATCACGATCGACGGCATCATCTTGGGATGGAAGATCACCTTCTTGGTGTGCGTCGACTCATCGGTGATGACCGAGGCGCGGCCGGTCTCCGAGCCGGTGCCGGCGGTCGTCGGCACGGCGATCGACGGAAAGATCCCGGCCGGGTTGGCGCGCGTCCACCAGTCGCCGATATCCTCGAAATCCCACATCGGCCGCGTCTGGCCTGCCATGAAGGCGATCGCCTTGGCGGCGTCGATGCCCGAACCGCCGCCCCAGGCGATCACGCCGTCATGCTTGCCCGCGCGCAGGACACGAATGCCCGCCTCGACGTTGGCGGCGACCGGGTTGGGCTTCACCTCGCTGAACAGCGCGACCTCGAGGCCCGCCTTGCGCAGATCGACCATCGCATCGGCGATCATCGGCAGCTTGGCCAGGCCGGGATCGGTGACCAGCAATGGCCGCTTGAGGCCGACCGCCTTGCAGGCGTCGGGCAGTTCCTTGATGCGGCCGGCGCCGAAGCGGATGGCGGTGGGATAGCTCCAATTGCCGACGAGAGGGGTAGCGGGCATCGAATTCACACCGTCCTGAGATGAAAGGATTTCGGCCGGGTAAGGTATTCAAAGCCCAGCCGCGACAGCGTGCAGCCGCGGCCCGAGTCCTTGACGCCGGTCCAGGCAAGTTCCGGATCGAGATAGTCACAGCGGTTCATGAACCAGGTGCCGGTGTCGACCCGATCGCCGATGCGGATCGCCGCGGCCTCGTCGGAGGTCCAGATGGCGGCGGTGAGGCCGTACTGCGAATCGTTCATCAGGCGGATCGCCTCCTCGTCTGAGGCCACCTTCATGATGCCCACGACAGGACCGAAGCTCTCCTCGCTCATGACCCGCATGGAATGGTCGACGTTCACCAGCACCTGCGGCGCCACGTAGGGCGTGCCGTCCTTGGCTGCAGCGAACTTCTTCGCGTCGACCAGCGGCCTGGCCCCTGCCCGCACCGCCTCCGCGATCTGGTTGCGCACGAAATCAGCGGCGGACGTGCGAACCATCGGGCCCAACGTCGTCTCGGGATCGAGCGGGTCGCCTAATTTGTAGGTCGCCGTCATGTCGGCAAAGGCCGAGACGAAACGATCGAAGATCGCCTCATGCACATAGATGCGCTCAATGCCGCAGCAGCTCTGCCCCGAGTTGAAGAAGCTGCCGTCGACCAGGTTCTCGACCGCATGATCGAAATTGGCGTCGGCCCGGACATAGGCCGGGTCCTTGCCGCCAAGCTCGAGCCCCGTGCCGATGAAGCGCTCGGACGCGGCTCGCTGCACGGCGTGCCCGCCCTCGACCGAGCCGGTGAAGGCCACGAAGTCGACCTCGGGCGCCCGCACCACGCGCTCGGTGTCGGCGTGGGAGAGGTGCAGCACCTGGAACAGGCCAACCGGCAGGTTGGCGGCCGCGAAGCCCGCGGCAAAGGCCTCGGCGACCAGCGGTGTCTGGGCGGAGTGCTTCAGGATCACGGCATTGCCCGCCAGCAGCGCCGGCACGATAGCGTTGACCGCCGTGAGGTAGGGATAGTTCCAGGGCGCCACGACGAAGACGACGCCCAGCGGCGCGCGGCGAATGAAGCGGGTGAAGCCCGCCTTCGGCACGGTGGCGACATCGGCCAGGGCATCGGCTGCCATCGCGACCATGGCGCGGGAACGCTCCTGCAAGCCGCCGCCGACCTCGCCCGGCGTGTAGCGGATCGGCCGGCCCATCTGCCAGGAGAGTTCTTTGCCGAACTCGTCCTTGCGCGCGACCATGGCATCGACGAAGCGCAAGCAGGCCGCAGCCCGATCCGCGACCGACACTGCCTGCCACTCGGCCTGCGCCTTGCGGGCAGCAGCGAGCGCGCCGGCGATCTCTGTGGAGGATGCCAGGCCACGCTCGGCATAGACCCGCCCGTCGACGGGCGAGATGACCTTCAGCGAAGCCATCAGATGAGTTCCATGTAACGGTCGAGCTCCCAGTCGGTGATGGCCTTGCGGAACTCCCGCTCCTCCCATTCGCGCGTCGCCGCGTAGTGATCGACGAAGGCATCGCCGAACAGGTCGCGCGCCGGCTTCGACGCCTTGAGGCGACCGGCCGCTTCCATCAGCGTGCGCGGCAGCTGCCATTTGGCCGGATGCTTCTTGTCGTAGCTGTTGCCCTTGATCGGCTCGCCGGGGTCGATCTGGTTCTCGATGCCCCACAGGCCCGACGCCACCGCAGCGGCCAGCGCCAGGTAGGGGTTCGCGTCGGCCGCGGCCACGCGATACTCGACGCGCGTCGACTTGGCGGAGCCCGGGATGACGCGCAGCGAGGTGGTGCGGTTCTCGACGCCCCAGGTCGACACCGTGGGCGCCCAGAAGCCGGGAATCAGGCGGCGGTAGGAGTTCACGTTCGCCGCCACCATGCCCAGCAGCTCGGGCATCAGCGCCTGCTGGCCGCCGACGAAATGGCGCATGGTCTGGCTCATGCGGTACGGCGCCTTCTCGTCGAAGAAAGCCGACTTGCCGCCCTTCCACAGCGACATGTGCATATGGCCGCCGCAGCCCGGCCAGTCCTTCGACCACTTGGCCATGAAGGTGGCGAGCCAATCGCGCTTCTGTGCCAGCACCTTGGTGTAGAGCTTGAACAGCGCGCCGCGGTCGGCCGATTCCAGGGCGTCGCCGACGCGCAGCGCCGCTTCGAGCACGCCGGCGCCGGTCTCGGTGTGCAGCCCCTCGATGCTCATGTCCATGGTCTCGCAGAGAGCCAGCAGGTCCCTGTAGAAGTCGCTGAGGACCGAGTTGCGCAGCATCGAATAGCCGAAGAAGCCGGGCGAGATCGGCTTCAGGTTCTTGTAGCCCTTCTCGCGAATCGAGAAGGCGGTCTCGGCGAAGACGAAGAACTCGTACTCGAAGCCAACCTTGACCTCGAAGCCGAGCTTTTCCGCTCGCGCCAGCACGCGCTTCAGGGTGCCGCGCGGGCAGAGCGCTTCGGCCGCGCCGTCGAACTCGGCCAGGAACAGGAGATTGCCGGGCTCGGTCGCGATCTCGCGGCAGGTCTCGGGCAGGACGCGGACCTGGGCGTCGGGGTAGCCGGTGTGCCAGCCGGTATAGGTGACGTTGTCGTAGAGCTGATCGTTGATGTCCCAGCCCAGCACGACGTCGCAGAAGCCCATGCCGCCTTCCAGCGCCGACTTGAACTTGTCGATATGGAGGTACTTGCCGCGCAGGACGCCGTCGAGGTCGTGCACGCCCACCTTGACGTGGCTGAGGCCGCGTTCCTTGACGATCTTCAGCGCATCGGCCGCCGTCTTGACTTGGCGCGGTTCCATTCGAAGCTCCCTCCACTCCTGGCAGACTAGACCGTTTTCACCGATTTTAATCGGTGTATGGGCCGCGATGTTAGCAAGCCATTGATCCCACGGCGAAACCTACTCGCCGAAACGGCGCACAAACCGTCGAAACGGTTCGATTCCGGCGGGGAAAAACGGCGGGTGGCATTTGATCCTCCGGCACGACGCCGCCCATCATAGGCGCGTCCGTCCAAATCGCCGATTCTGGTCGCTACCTGCCTATCTCGACAGGATGAAATCGACCGGCCAGGTGACCAATTTGGGGAAGACCGTCAGCGTCGCGGTGAAAACGATCATGATGGCGAAGAAGGGAATGACCTTCCAGGCGACATAGGTCTGGGAATCGCCGGTGATGTTCTGGATCACGAACAGGTTGAAGGCCACCGGCGGGCTGATCTGGGCCATCTCGATGGTCAGGATCAGGAAGATGCCGAACCACAGCTTGTCGAAGCCGGCGGCCAGCACGACCGGCAGCACGATCGGCAGGGTCAGCACGATCATCGAGAAGCCTTCCAGCACCGTGCCGAGCAGGATGTAGAAGAACATCAGGAACATGATCAGCACGAAGGGCGAGAGCTGCCACGAGGTGATCGAGGCCGAGACGAACTGCGGCACCCGCAGGTTGGCCAGCACCGTGCCCACCATGAAGGCGCCGATCACGATCAGGCCGATCATGCAGGTGGTCTGCACTGAGCCCAGCAAGGCGTCGCGGATGCCCTTCCAGTCGAGCGTGCGCTGGAAGCCTGCGACGGCCAGCGCGCCCAGCACGCCGATGGCCGAGGCCTCGGAGGGGCTGGCGATGCCGGCATACATGGTGCCGAGCACGGTCAGGATCAGGAAGGCCACGGGCCCAAGCTCGATCAGGCTCCTGAAGCGGTCGCTCCATGTCCACTTGGTGTGATCGTCGGCCGGCACCAGCTTGGGATTCATGATGCAGCGGATGGCCATGTAGCCCATGAAGCAGCTGGCGAGCGCAAGGCCCGGGAGGAAGCCCGCCGTGAACAGGCGCAGCAGCGATTCCTCCGCCAGCACGGCGTAGATGATCATGGGAATCGAGGGCGGAATGAGGAAGCCCAGCGTGCCGGCGCCGGCCAGGCTGCCGACGGCCAGGCCCTTGTCGTAGCCCCGGTTCAGCAGCTCGGTCAGCGTGATGCGGCCCACGACCTGCGTCGTCGCCGCCGACGAGCCGGAGATGGCGGCGAACATCGAGCAGCCGATCACCGTGGTGTGGAACAGCCGGCCGGGCAGGAAGCTCATCCACGGCGCGATGCCGGAGAACAGCGACTGCGACAGGCGCGTGCGGAACAGCAGCTCGCCCATGAGGATGAACAGCGGCAGCGACACGATGTCCGACGAGGTCGCGACGTTGAACGCCCAGGTGGCGATCAGCTTGTGCGTCGGCAGGTTGGTGTACATCTCCAGCAGCACGACCGCGGTGGCGATCAGCGCCGGTCCGATCCAGATGCCGAGGCAGAGCGTCGCCGTCATCAGGACCAACAGCCAGGTCAGGATCGCCGTCATGTCTCGATGTCCTGACCGATGCGCAGGCTGGCGTCGTCGCCCGGCTCGCCGCGCAGGAGGCGGCCGAGGCGTGCCATGGTTTGAAGGGTGAAGAGCAGCGATCCCAGGGCCAGCGGGAACTGGGTGATCCAGCGCAGGATCTCGCTGCGCTCCGGCGAGCGAGATTCACGCATCCAGGAAAACCACGTCATCTCGCCCAGCGCCCAGGTCAGGTAGACCCCGATGGCGATGCCGCAGACCGTGGAGAACAGGTCGAAGAAGCGCGCCACCGGCTTGGGCACGTTCTCCAGCAGGACGTTGACCCGGATCTGCGCGCCGGCGCGCAGCGAATAGGCCGCTCCCATGAGGAACGCGGCGCCCATCAGGTAGGCGCTGAATTCCCAGGCGAAGTAGATGCTGATGTTGAACAGATTGCGCGACACGACCTCGGCCACGATCAGCCCGAGGATCCCCGCGATGCAGCCTGCCGACGTCCACGCTCCCCACATCGAGAGCGTGTCGATGGCATCGAGGATACGTCCGGCCGGATCCGGCCGGGCGCGATCATGCACGCCCGAGGTCTTTCTTGAACTTGCCGATGATTTCCTTGGCGATCGGCCCGGCGCGGCCGATGAAAGCCTCCTCCAGCGACGCCGTGCGCGTACGCATGTCCTTCAGCATCGCCGCCGGAACCTCGAGCATCTGCATGCCGCCCTCGATCATGCGCTTGGCGCTCGACGCGTCCGCCTCGATCGATACCTTCCAGAAATCCGGCTCGAGCTTGGCCGCGAGATCGGTGATGGCTTTCTGGCTGGCTGCCGAGATCTTCTTCCAGGAGTCGAGGTTGATGGTGACGATCTGCGAGCTCCAGACATGGTTGGTCTTGTAGAAGACCTTCAGGAACTCCCAGAACTTGCCGTCGACACCGGACACCGAGGAGGTGCTGACGCCGACCACCGCGCCCGAAGCCAGCGCCGGCACCGTCTCGCCCCAGGGGATCTGCACCGCGGCCATGCCCAGCGCGTTGATCATGTCGCCGGCCTGGCGGTCGGGAACGCGGATCTTGAGGCCCTTCAGCCCGTCCAGCGTCTCGGCCTTGACGTTGCAATGGATGTACTGCGTCGGCCACGGCACGGTGTAGAGAATCTTCTGGTTGAACTTCGTGGCGATCTTTTCGAACTCGGGCCGCGCATACTTCTGCAGCACCTTGAGCTCGTCGGCATTGCCCACCAGGAAGGGCACGCCCTCGATGCCGAGCAGCGGTGCGTCGCCCACCTGCTGGATGTTGAGGATGTCGGCCATCGGCACCAGCCCGTCGCGCACGGCGTTCAGGTGCTCGGGGCCCTTGTAGCCCAGCGACCCGCCGGCATGGACGGTGATCTGCACCGCGCCGCCTGTCACCTTGCCGACTTCCTCGGCGAACAGCTTGCAGTTCTTGGTGTGGAAGTTCCCGTCCGGCCAGACCGTGGAGAGGTCCATTTTCAGCCCGGCCTGCGCCTGAACGATCGCCGGCGCGAAGATCGCGGCGCCCGCGCCTGCCTTGAGTACCGTCCTGCGTCCCAGTGTCATCGAAGCCCCCTTGGCCATTGCCTATCCCGTGTTCGACGGTAATCGACTGGCACATGCGTTGCAATTCGCAGGCCAAGGCGCCTATGGTTTGGCGTGCCCGCACTGTCTCCGATGCCCCGTTCGCGTGCCTACGCGATCCTCTGGCACTCCGACAATAGTGCCGGCGCGCGGCGCTGGCAGACTTTCCATCTCGCCGTGCTCGGGGCCGGGTTGCTGGCCGTGACACTGTCGTCGATCGACGAACTGCCGCGTATGGTCGAGAACGCGCTGACGACGATCATCGTCGTGGCGGCCCTGATCTTCCTCGCCGAATACGCGCTGCGCATCTGGGTGGCGCCGGAAGCGCCCCACCATGCCGGCCTGCCCGACAAGACGGCGCGCCTGCGGTGGGCGCTTTCCGCCGGCGGCCTCATCGGGCTGCTCGCCGTCGTGCCGGCCTTCGCCATCACCACAGGCGTGATCAAGGCCGACAGCACCGGCGCCGCCGTCTTCTGCATCCTGTGGATCCTGAAGCTTGGCCTGCATGCACCGGCGATGAGCACGCTGGGGCGCGTGATCTCCAACGAGCGGGCGACCATCGCCAGCATTGCCATCGTCTTCATCATCGTGCTGGTGATCGCGGCGACAGCCACCTACCTGATGGAGCACCAGCGCCAGCCCAAGCTGTTCGGCGATATTCCCTCCGCCTTGTGGTGGGCGATCGTGACGCTCAGCACGACCGGCTATGGCGACGTCGTGCCCCAGACGGTCGGCGGCAAGCTGGTGGGGGCCGTCGTCATGGTCAGTGGCTTCCTGGTGCTGGCGCTGATGACCGGCGTCCTCGCCACCGGCTTTGCCGAGGAGGAGCGACGCCGCGAATACCTGCGCGTCTGGGACCAGGTGACCAAGGTGCCGATGTTCGCCGATCTCGGCTCGGTCACGCTGTCGGAGATCGTGAGCAAGCTTCGCGTGCGCCACTACCCGCCGCGCATCGTCGTGGCGAGTCGGGGGATTCGATGTTCTTCATCTCCGAAGGCGAGGTCGAGGTGCGCCTGCCGCGCGACTCTCTACGCTTGGCACAGGGCGCCTTCTTCGGCGAGATGGCGCTGCTCGATCGCCTGCCGCGCACCGCCACCGTCGCCACCACGGAACCCACCACGCTTCTCGTATTGTATGCCAGCGACTTCTACGAAATCGCCTCGCACGTCCCGTCGCTGGTCACTGCGGTCGAGAAGGAAGCACAACGGCGACATCACGAAAACCAGGCGAAGGACGACAGGCTGTGAAGGAAGTCGATCTACTGATCGTCGGATCGGGAGCCGCGGGCTTTTCCGCAGCCCTCACCGCCTCCCATGCCGGTCTCGGCGTCCTCATCGTGGAGAAGGAAAGCCAGTTCGGAGGCTCCACGGCCTACTCGGCCGGCGTGATCTGGATCCCGGGCAATCGCCATGGCCGTGCGCTGGGCATCGCCGATTCAAAGGAGGATGCCCTCACCTATCTGCAGCACGAGGCCGGCAACCGGCTGAACCTCGAATTGGCCAACGCCTTCCTCGACAACTGCAATCCGGCGGTGGAGTTCATCGAGCACAACACCCATGTTCGCTACGAAGCGGTGCCGATCTGGGCCGACTATCACCCGACCAAGCCCGGCGCCGCCCAGGGCGGCCGCTCGCTGCTGCCCCTGCCCTTCGACGGCCGGCGGCTGGGCAAGCGCTTCGCCCAGCTGCGGGCGCCGATCCGGACGATGATGGCGTTCGGCGGCATGATGCTGGGCCGCAATGACCTGCCGCACGTCTTCAAGATGACCCGCTCCGCGCGCTCGGCGCTGCATGTCGCCGGCATGACGGCGCGCTACGCCTACGACCGCCTCAGCCACGCGCGCGGCACGCGGCTCACCAACGGCAACGCGCTGGTCGCTGCCCTTGCTCTCTCGGCCGAGGAGCGCGGCATCGACCTCTGGCTCGACAGTCCGGTGATCGAGCTGGTGCAGCGCGACGGGGCCGTGGTCGGCGCCATCGTCCAACGTGACGGCAAGCGTGAGGAGATCGCGGCCAGGCGCGGCGTCGTGCTGGCCTGCGGTGGCTTCCCCGCCGACGACGATCTCAAGTGTCGCTACTATGGCCATGTCCGCGATGGCCGCCAGCACCGCTCGGCCCCGCCGCCCGGCAATCGCGGCGACGGTATCCGACTGGGCCAGACGGTCGGCGGCGCGATGGCCGAGGACGTCGCCTATGCGGCGGCCTGGGTGCCGGTGTCGCTGGTGCCGCAGCCCGATGGCTCCACGCTGCCCTTCCCGCATTTCTACGAGCGCGGCAAGCCGGGCTACATCTGCGTCGATGCGGCTGGCCGGCGCTTCACCAACGAATCGGCCTCCTACCACGACTTCGTGCCGGCGATGGTCGAGGCGAGTCGCGAGCTTTCCGAGACGAGCTGCTGGCTGGTCTGCGACCACCGCGCCATCCGCCGCTACGGCATGGGGGCCATCGGCCCTGCCCCCTTGCCGCTCGGGCCGCATCTCAAGAGCGGCTATCTGCTGAGCGCGCCGAGCTGGCCCGAGCTGGCGGCCAAGATCGGGATGGATGCAGCCACCCTGCAGGCCACGATCCAGCGCTTCAACGCCAATGCCGCGCGCGGAGAAGATCCCGACTTCGGCAAGGGAACCGACGCCTATCACCGTTTCAACGGGGATCCGACCCATACGCCCAATCCCTGCCTCGCCCCACTCGAGCGGGCGCCATTCTACGCCATGAGGATGATCCCCGGCGACATCGGCACCTTTCTGGGGCTGCGCTGCGACGGCCATGCCCGCGTGCTCGACGGCGACGGCAAGCCGATTGCCGGCCTCTATGCGGCCGGAAACGACATGACCAGCGTCATGGGCGGCACCTATCCAGGGGCCGGCATCACCATTGGCCCGGCCCTCACCTTCGGCTATATCGCGGCACGGCACGCGGCCTCCGGCGGCCGCTGAAATCGGCTTCATCGAAAGTAGTTGGTCATGTCGCTCATCACGCCCGTCATCCTGGTCGGAGGCTCCGGCAAGCGCCTGTGGCCGCTGTCGCGCGAGAGCATGCCCAAGCAGTTCGTGCCGCTGCTCGGCAAGCAGTCGACCTTCCAGCAGACGCTCGAGCGCGTGGCCGACCGCACGCTGTTCGCCAAGCCGGTGATCGCCACCAACGACGCCTACCGCTTCATGGCCGAGCAGCAGGCCAAGGACATCGGCGTGGAGATCGACATCCTGGTCGAGCCGTCGCGCCGCGATTCGGGCCCGGCGATGGCCGCCGCCGCCGCCTACGCGCAAAGCCAGGGCGCCCAGGCCGTGCTGACGCTCGCCTCCGACCATCTGGTGATCGGCATCGGTGCGTTCCTCGATGCCTGTCGCGAAGGGCTGGCCGCCGTCCGGCAGGGCGGCATCGTCACCTTCGGCATCCCGCCCACGGAGCCCAAGGTCGACTACGGCTATATCCGCCCGGGCAGCGAGCATATCGGCACGGTGCTGAAGGTGGCCGCCTTCGTCGAGAAGCCCAACGCGCAGAAGGCGCTGCAGTACATCAGCGAAGGGCTGCTGTGGAACAGCGGCAACTTCCTGTTCCCGCCGGCGCTGCTGCTGTCGGAGATGGCCCGCTTCGAGCCCGAGATGGCCGCCGCCGCCCGCGAAGCCGTCGACAAGGCCAAGCGGACCGGCTCGACCGTCTTCCTCGATGCCGAGGCCTTCGCCAAGGCGCCGGCCAAGTCGATCGACTATGCCGTCATGGAGCGCACCGACAAATGCTGGGTGGTGCCGGCCCGCTTCCGCTGGTCCGACCTCGGCACCTGGGACGCGTTGCTCGACGTCGGCCAGGCCGACAGCGCCGGCAACGTCACCGAAGGTCCGGTCGAGCTCGACCATGTGCGCAATTCCTATATCCGTTCCGACGGGCCGCTCACCGCCGTGATCGGCGTCGACGAGGTCGTGGTCGTGGCGATGGGCGACGCCGTGCTGGTCGGCCATCGCGACAATCTTCCGCGCCTGAAGGATGTCGTTCAGCGCATGTCCGACAGCAAGCACAAGGCCGCCACCGAGCATGCGGTGATGCACCGCCCCTGGGGCAGCTACCAGGACATCGACCGCGGCGAGCGCTTCCGTGCCAAGCGGCTGACGGTGAAGCCCGGCGGCAAGCTCAGCCTGCAGAGCCACAATCGCCGGGCCGAGCACTGGGTGGTCGTGAAGGGCACTGCCGAGGTGGTGCTCGACGGCAAGATCCTGACGCTGCACGAGAACGAATCGACCTACATCCCGATCGGCGGCGTCCATCGCCTGAGCAATCCCGGCAGCGAGATGCTGGAAGTGGTCGAGGTCCAGACCGGCGACTATCTCGAGGAGGACGACATCGTCCGCTATGAGGATATCTACGCCCGAGTCTAATCGCCCTTCTTGGGCGTGCGGTCGAAGACGACCGGCTTGGCCGGCGTCCCGAGCTTCTTGAGGAACACCACGAAGGCCCGCCCGACCATGGCGATCTGGCCACCGGCGAAGCGCAGCAGCACGACGGCGAAGTCGAGCGGCGGCATCTCCTCGCCCTTGCGGATGAAGTTGTGGCCGGCGCGCAGGAAGGTGGTGGCCGAGATCAGCACCCAGACGATCGTCGCCAGGAACAGCGTCAGCACGCAGGGCGCCAGCCGCGGCGCCAGGATCGAGGCCAGCAGGCCGGCCGGGATGCCGACCAGCAGCACCGGCTGGTTGAGCGACATGCAGAGATGCAGGAGTGCCGCCAGCCGCGAGGCCGGCGTGATCTCGCGGCTCCGCAGGATCACCGGGAACATGCGCAGCGAGACGTGGCGGAAGCCCTCGACCCAGCGCTGCTGCTGGCGCAGCCAGGTCTTGGTGTCGGCCGGCAGCTCGCCCGGCACGGGCACGCTGGTCAGGAACAGGCCGCGCCAGCCCTTGATCCAGCCGCGATAGGTGAGATCGAGATCCTCGGTGACGGTGTCGCCCTTCCAGCCGCCTCCGGCCTCGATCGCCGCGCGCTGCCAGATTCCGCAGGTGCCGTTGAAGGGCAGCGGATGGCCGGCCCAGGACCGCGTCGCCTGCTCGATGCCGAGATGGGCGTCGAGCGTCACCATCTGCATCTCGGTGAGCGCATTCTCGTGGGCGTTGAGAAAATCGAACCGCGCCTGCACGAAGGCGGTGTTGGGTTCGGCGAAGAACGGCCGCATGCAGCGGCGCAGGAAATCCGTCGGCGGGATGTAGTCGACATCGAAGATGGCGAAATATTTGTGCGGCGTCTGCTGCATGCCCTCGTGCAGCGCCCCGCCCTTGTAGCCGCTGCGGTCGGTTCGCTGCAGGCAGACGACGTCGATGCCTTGCGCCCGCAGCTCCGCGGCGACGGTGCGCGCCAGCTCGGCCGTCTCGTCGGTGCTGTCGTCGAGCATCTGGATATGCAGCTTGTCGCGCGGCCAGTCGATCCGCGCCGCAGCCTCGACGCCGCGTCGCACAATCGCCCCCTCGTTGAAGGACGGGATCTGGACGACGACGTGCGGCAGGTCTGAATCGGGCGGCAGCGGCGTCGCCAGCAGCGCCGCCTCGCGCGCGAGGCCCGCCTTCTTCAGCCGGTGATGCAGCACGACCATGTAGAGCAGGCTGCCGATGAAGCAGGCGATCAGCAGGCAGCAGATGCCGAACACGACGGCGAGACCCAGGGCGATGGTATCGACGGACATTGGCGGGTCAGGCGCCTGTCTTTGGCGTGCGGTTGAAGTCGGACTGCTTGCCGAAGCCGGCACCGACGATGGCACCGGCATTGGCGACGGCCAGATAACCGATCAATAGAGGCACGCTCGCGGCCGTCACCAGGTATTGCGCGAAGCTGCCACGCGCCAGCCGGCGATAGGCGCCCCAGGTCATGCCGAACAGCACCACCAGCACGGCAGCGAACCACCCCCATAGAAGGATGCGGAAGATGCCGAGCAGGTCGCCATGCCCGACGATCGACACCGTCAGGGCCACGATGCCCAGCACCAGAACCGGGAAAATCAGCTGCTGGCCGAGCGCCAGCGTCGTGATGACCTTGGCCTCATCCGACAGGGCGGACGACCATATCCTCGGCAGAAGCTTGCGGGCGACCTGCACGAAGCCCTTCGACCAGCGGCTCTGCTGGGCGCCGAAATCCTCGAGCCGCTGCGGCAGCTCGCCGATCACGTGGGGTTCCATCAGGAACACGCCCCCCCACCCGTTGAGATGCGTGCGCAGCACGAGATCGAGGTCCTCCGACAGCGTCTCATGCGACCAGCCTCCGGCCTCC
Organism: Rhodospirillales bacterium; assembly: GCA_947469635.1. Lineage (GTDB taxonomy): Bacteria > Pseudomonadota > Alphaproteobacteria > Reyranellales > Reyranellaceae > Reyranella. The sequence continues at coordinate 12,983 of CANIRG010000141.1, forward strand.
TCCACGGCGGCGCGCCGCCAGATGCCGCCCGTGCCGTTGAACTGGAAGGGCACGCCACGGCGGGCGCGAATGTTCTGCTCCACGGCGAAATGTGCGTCCTGCATGAGGCGCTGCGCGCGCGTGAGCCAGCTGCGCTCGCCGTTGCCCCACTCGATTCTCGTCTGCACGAAGGCAGCCTTCGGATGGGCCAACATCGCCGCCATGGAGCGCCGCAGCCAATCGGCCGGAGGCACGAAATCGGCATCGAACACCGCGACGTAGGGCGCGTCGCTGGCCGCCATGCCGGCCGCCAGAGCGCCCGCCTTGAAGCCGGTCCGGTCGGCGCGTTGAAGGTGATCGACGTCTGTGCCGTCGCGGCGCAGGCGGGCCACGACATGTCGCGCGATGTCTGACGTGATGTCGGTGCTGTCATCGAGAAGCTGGATTTTCAACCGGTCTCGCGGCCAGTCCATTGCCGCTGCCGCCAGAAGGGCGCGTTCGACCACGACCGGCTCGTTGAAGACGGGAAGCTGCACCAGCACCATCGGCAAGTCTTCTGCCAGCGGCGGTGCTGCCTCTTC
>CANIRG010000142.1 GCA_947469635.1 Rhodospirillales bacterium
AGCGCCATGCCCTCGGGCGTCAGCACCAGGGCAAAGCCCGCGCCCCATTCGGGATCGCGCCGCGAGATCACGGTCTGCGGCCCATCCTCGGGCAGGGTCGGCCAGATCAGCGCCTCGACGGCCAGCGCCGCTGGCAGCTTGACGTCGGCCGCGCCGCCGATGCGGGCATAGGAGCCTGGCCAAGCATGCTGCTGGCGCGAGGCGAAGCGGCCTTCGAAGATCTCGGACTGGTCCTCGAACTTGGGCGGCGGTCCGGCGGGATTGGGGTCGCCACGGACGATACGCACCAGCATGGCGGTGTAGGGCGACGGCCCGACGCTCGAAACCTTGAAGCCGATCTTCTCGCCGGTTCGAACCGAGATGCGGTCGGCGTATCCGGTCAACGGTGCTGTCACGTTTGTCTCCCCCAGAGCGGACGATATAGTCGCCCGAACTCAGGGAGAAATACCATGACCAAGATGATCGGCCGCCGCACATTGGTGGCGGTGGGACTCGCCACACCCATGATCGCGCGCCATGGCTGGGCGCAATCCACATATCCCAACAAGCAAATCCGCATGGTCGTGCCTTTCGCCACGGCCGGCACGACGGATCTCCTGGGCCGCATCGCGGCTCAGCACCTGACCGAGGTCTGGGGCCAGACGGTCGTCGTCGACAACAAGAGCGGCGCCGGCGGCAATCTGGGCGCCGAGATCGTGGCCAAGGCCCCGGCCGACGGCTACACGCTGCTGCTGGGCACGGTGGGCACCGGCGTCACCAACCAGTTCCTCTACAAGACCATGCCCTACGACAGCGTGAAGAGCTTCGCGCCCGTGGCGATCTTCGGCGAGGTCGCCAATGTGCTGGCCGTGCATCCCAGCGTGCCGGTGAAGACCGCCCAGGAATATGTCGACTATTGCAAGAAGCAGGGCGACGGCAAGGTGAGCTTCGGCTCGCCCGCCATCGGTGGCACCGGCCATCTCGCCATGGAATATTTCCAGTCGCTGGCGGGCTTCAAGGTCGAGCACATCGTCTATCGCGGCAGCTCGCTGGTGCTGAAGGACCTGCTGGCGGGCCATATCCCCTCGACCATGGACAACCTGCCGCCCTACCTGCCGCATCTCCAGGCCGGCACGCTGCGGGCGCTGGGCGTGAGCTCGGCCAAGCGCTGGTTCGCCATGCCCGACGTGCCGACTATCGCCGAGCAGGGTTTTCCGGGCTTCGATGCCGCGCCTTGGTGGTACGTCGCCGCGCCTGCCGGCACGCCGCCCGAGATCGTGAAGAAGCTTTCGGACGAGCTGGTGCGGGCCTCCAAGCTGCCCGAGGTCATCAAGCGCATCCGCGACGCGGGGGCCGCCGAGCTCGGTGGCTCGTCGGAGGACCTCGCCGCCAAGATGGTGGCCGAGAACGCCAAGTGGAAGAAGGTGGTCGACGCCGCCAAGCTGGAGAAGCAATGACCCGCGACGAGCTGAGAGGAAAGATCCAGACCGTGCTCGGGCCGATCCAGCCCGCGCAGCTCGGCCGCACGCTGATGCACGAGCACGTTCTGTGCGACATCCGTCCCCCGACCACGCGCGGCGACAACGACCTCGGGCCCGAGATCACGCTGGAGAATGTCTGGCAGATCAACCACGGCCACGGCATCAGGCGCGCCGGCCGCAAATACATGCTCGACCTCGAGGACGTCGCCACCCGCGAGGTGGCGATGATGAAGCACGATGGCGGCGACGCCATCGTCGAGCTGACCTGCGGCGGCCTCTCGCCCGATCCGCGCGGCCTGCAGCGCATCGCGGCGGGCACCGGCGTGCATCTGGTCATGGGCTGCGGCCACTACGTCAACGACTACCAGGACCCGAAGAACCACGAGCGCAGCGTCGACGATTTCGCCGCCGAGATGATCGGCCAGATCCTCGTTGGCGCCTGGGGCACCGACATCCGCGCCGGCATGATCGGCGAGATCGGCTGCCAGGCGCCGTGGACCGAGACCGAGAAGCGCGTGATGCGCGCGGCCTTCATCGCCGGGGCGGAGACCGGCTGCGCGATCAACGTCCATCCCGGCCGCCATCCCGACCAGCCGCAGGAGGTCGCCGACTTCGCCAAGGCGGCAGGCTTCCCGACCGAACGCATGGTCATCAGCCACATCGACCGCACCATCTTCGACGAGCCGCGCCTGCTGAAGCTCGCCGAGTCGGGCGTCACCGTCGAGTTCGACCTGTTCGGCCAGGAGGCGAGCTACTACGGCATCAGCGACATCGACATGCCCAACGATGCCGTGCGGCTCCGGTTGATCCGTGCGCTGATCGCCGCCGGCCACCTCGAGCGCGTCGTGATCAGCCACGACATCTGCTACCGCACGCGCCTCGCCAGCTTCGGCGGCCACGGCTACGGCCACATCTTCCGCAACGTCGTGCCGATGATGAAGAAGCGCGGCTACAGCGAGGCCGAGATCGACGCCATCCTGGTGGGCAATCCGAGGCGGCTGCTGACCTTTGTGTAAGAGGTTTTTGGCAGGGGCATCTCGGCAGACGGCAATCCAGATTCAGCACGGTGATGACAAATAGCTTTGGATGATATAGTCAGATACGAAAGGTTGCAGAAACTGGCCAGAATGACTACTGCGTCGAGCAAATTCGATGAATATCGTGCAATGTATCCAGCGCAGAAGCCGAATTTGCAAAGGAAGCAATTTGACGATGAGTTACGACCCTTAGCACTAAGCGAAGGCTTGGAAGAGCTAATGTTCTCAGCCGTTCGGACATACGAGGTCGGTACTCCTCCCTGCGATGAAAAGTCGAAGGGAATCAATAAGTACTTATGGGTTGTCAGTCAGAAGTCGGTGCCAATTGCCCTTGAAGACTTACGCCCCGGCGTTGTGCTGCAGCGAGGATATCTGTCGCATACAAATTTGACAGGAGGTGACGAAGCTCATTGCGGTGGCGAAGTTTGGTTTACTGATCAATCGACCGTCATCGTCAATGGTGGTTCGAGTAGGTACCGGCCGCGCAGCTCTGCTGAATTGGAGAAAATTGCCGCCAGCTTTAAGTCTGCGGGCTATCGAACAGCAACCATGGGATGGAATCCTGAGACAGCCGTCCCCTTTCGGGCGCTTAGAGGTGATCCTCAATGGATATAGCACCAGCAACTCTCGATTTGGTTTTTGGCCCGGATAGCATAGGCATTACGGCAGAGAATCGAGCGAAGACGTCGAGTCGGATGTTCGTTCAGAGTCAGGACGAGCTTGCCGTCGATAGTAGTGAGGCTACTGGTCGCCATCTTAGTGCTTGGGAAGCGTTTAATGCATTTGGCTTCGAAAAACTTCTCGAAGCTATTACGCACTCTAGTGCAATCCTTGTAACAGACTTTCGACGCCCGGCATCTGTTTTGCAAAGCCAGCGGGAACAATTGGGCCTTTCAGTCATAGATTTAGCGCGTGAGCTGAGACTCACACCAAAAGATATACGAAATGCTGAGAACTCAAAAATAAGAACGCCGATCCGTCAATTAGAGCGCATAGCGCGCGCGCTTGGACTTAACGAATTCAAACTTAACAATACAACGGTAGAGAGCGGCGATCATCAACTCGCTATTCGACTGCGCACGTTGATTGATTCAAAGCATCCAGAATTTGCAGCCAAGACTGTCATGATGTTAGATGAGGCAGCTTGGGTTACAGCTCGACAAGCTGAACTACAATCTTGGCTATTTGGAGAGAATAGCCCTCACTTAATTAAGAATTTTGAGACCGATTCTCGATATGGCGATTCGCTACACCCTGCGTGGTGGTATGGATATCGTCTTGCAGAAGCTACTCGCAAGCGGATTGGATTGTCTTCGGATCAACCCATATACTCTTTAAAAACATTAGTTGAAGAACTACTGGGAGTTCCGCTCATTCAGGCGAGACTGCCTAAGAAAATTGCGGGTGCGACTATTTCCAATGGTAAGAGTCGAGGAATTATCGTCAACATCGAAGGGGAGAATAGTAACGTATGGGCCCGGCGGGTGACAGTTGCGCATGAATTGGGTCATTTGCTATGGGACCCAGATCAAAATTTGTCTAAGCTGCGAGTGGATTTATACAGGGATATAGAGCAACACTCATCCAATCTCCACGACCATGTGGAAGCGCGCGCAAATGCGTTTGCGGTGGAGTTATTGCTTCCGCAGAAAGTTGCGGCATCGCGCTATAGAAATAGCAATGACCTCAATACTACTATGCGCGAAATCATGGTCGAATATGGGATCAGTTTTACTAGTGCTAGATTTCAGGTTTGGAATTCTCTTGAGCGAAAGATTCCGCTCACAGATATTTTTACTACTAATACCCATCCAACAGATGATTGGATTGGCAGAGAATCATACTCGCTTGACCTCTTTAAGCCAGAATCTGTGCCTGAAACTCGCCGAGGCTATTTTGCTGGTCTTGTCGCAGCCGCGCAGCAGCAAGGACTAATTTCGATCGATTCCGCAGCTTCTTATTTAGGTTGTACGATTGGTGAATATACACGGTCTGTGAGCGTCATTCGAGGTCTCTATCCGCTTACACTGTGAGTCAGAACGTCAGGTCGTACGCTGCCTCCTCCGTATAGATCGAGCCGTTGCGGCCGGAGCGGCTGGAGTAGAGGGCGAAATGGTCGGCCATCCAGGGGCCGGCGCGGAAGGTCGAGAAGCTGGCGATGAACTGTGCCAGGTGATGGCCGGTCTCGGCGCCCGAGGCGAAATAGGCCAGCGTCACATGCGGGCGGAACTTGCGGCGGTCGATCCCGATGCCGCAGTTGCGCGCCACCGTGGTGACCTTCCGGTGCAGCCAGTCGAGCCGGTCGCTCCTCTCCACGACCGCGACCAGCGCCTTGGGCTGCTTGCCCGAGCTGAACTGCTCGACGCCGGCGATGGTGAGCGGAAACTGCGGGCCGGCGATGTCCGACAGCTCCTCCTCGAAGTCGCGCAGAGCGGCACCCTGCACCTCGCCCGCGAAGCAGAGCGTCACATGGAATTTATCCGCCGTATGCCAGCGCGCGTCGGGCACGCCCGATTGCAGGGTCGTGAGCGCGTCGGCGATTTCCTCAGGGACGGGCAGGGCGACGAACAGACGCGGCATGGTCATCGAGGTTCTTGGTCACGAACGGCAGCAGCTTGCCGGCCACGATCTCGGCGCCCTTGGCATTAGGATGGATGCCGTCGGGCTGGTTGAGGGCCGGATCCTGCGCCACGCCGTCGAGCAGGAAGGGATAGAGCGGCACCTGATATTTGTCGGCCAGCTTCCTGTAAAGCCCGTCGAAGGCCGCGACATATTCCGGGCCGAGATTGCGCGGCGCCAGCATGCCGGCGAGCCACACCGTGACGCCGGCCTGCTTCAGCTTGGCGATCGTGGCATCCAGGTTGCGCTGGGTGAGCGCCGGATCGACACCGCGCAGCATGTCGTTGCCGCCGAGTGCCACCAGCACGATGTCGGGCTTGTCGCCCAGCATCCAGTCCACCCGGTCGAGCCCGCCCGTCGTGGTGTCGCCCGATACGCCGTGGTTGAGGATCGCCACGTTGCGGCCCGCCGCCTTGAGGGCGGCTTCGAGCCGGGACGGGAAGCATTGCTCGGGCTTCACGCCGAAGCCCGCCGCCAGGCTGTCGCCCAGCACCGCGATCTTGATGGGCGCATTTTGTGCATGCGTGACCGATACGAGGCACAAAAATGCCAGCAGCAGCGAATTGACCGCCGCCACGAAACGACCATATCCAGAGACCAAGGTCATCGTTCTCATTTCGGAGCTTTCTTGAGCGCGCGCGCAATCGTCCGTTTCACCGACGTCCACCTCGACATGGCAAGCGACGCCGGCACGGTCAATATCCTGCGCGGCGTCACGCTCGATATTGCCGCCGGGGAGACCGCGGCCGTGGTCGGTCCCTCGGGTGCCGGCAAGTCCAGCCTGATGATGGTGGCGGGCGGCCTCGAACGCGCCACCTCCGGCCGGGTCGAGGTCGCAGGCCAGGATCTCGGCCCGCTCGACGACGATGCCCGCGCCCGTCTGCGCCGCGACCATCTCGGCATCGTCTTCCAGGGTTTCCACCTCATTCCGACCATGACGGCGCTGGAGAACGTGGCACTGCCGCTCGAGTTCGCCGGCCGCGGCGATGCCTTCGAGTTGGCGCAGTTGGCGCTACAGCGCGTCGGGCTCGGCCATCGCATCGGCCATTATCCGGCGCAGCTCTCGGGCGGCGAGCAGCAGCGCGTCGCCGTCGCCCGCGCCTTCGTCGGCCGGCCCAAGCTGCTGCTGGCGGACGAGCCCACCGGCAATCTCGACGGCGCCACCGGAAAGCAGGTGATGGACCTGCTGTTCGAGCTGGCGCGCACCGACGGCGCGACGCTCATATTGATCACCCACGACATGACCCTGGCGGCGCGCTGCGACCGCATCCTGCGCATCGCCGACGGCCTCGTCGTCTCCGACGAGCCGGCCAATCCGGCGATGGCGGCCGCCCAGTGAGCGTACTCAAGTGATGCTGGCGCTGCGGCTGGCGCGCCGCGAGATGAGGAGCGGCCTCAGCGGCTTTCGCGTCTTCATCGCCTGCCTGGCGCTGGGTGTGGGCGCCATCGCCGCCATCCTGTCCTTCAGCCGGGCCATCAACGAAGGCCTGCGCGCCGATGCCCGTGAGATCATGGGCGGCGATGTCGCCGTCTCGGTGCTGTTCCGGGAAGCCACGCCCGAGCAGCTGACGTTCCTCGGTGAGCGCGGCGAGCTGGTGCGCTGGATCGACAGCCGCGCCATGGCCCGTCCGGTCAAGACCGACGGCCATGCGACGCTGGTCCAGCTGAAGGCCGTCGAATCGGCCTACCCGCTCTACGGCAAGGTCGAGCTGCAAGGCGGCGGGTCGCTCGACGCGGCGCTGGCCAAGCGCGACGGCGTGTGGGGGGCCGCCGTCGAGGAGGCGGCGCTCAGGCGCATGAACATCGGCATCGGCGATCGCGCCAGGCTGGGCGAGGCGACGGTCGAGATCCGCGCCATCATCGCCCGCGAGCCCGACCGCGGGCTGAACGCCTTCGCGAGCCTGGGGCCCCGGCTCATGGTCGCCTTTCCGGCACTCGCCGAGACCGGCCTCGCCCAGCCGGGCAGCCTGCTGAACTGGGAATATCGCCTGCGCCTGCCCGCCGGCAGGTCGGACGTGGAGGTGGTCGACGCCGTCCATGCGCGCTTCCCCAGTGCCGGCTGGAAAGTGACCGGCCTCGCCGATGCCGGCGGCTCCATCCGCTTCTGGCTGACGCGGCTGACGCAGTTCATCAGCCTGATCGGGCTGGCGGCGCTGCTGGTGGGCGGCGTCGGCGTGGGCAACGCCATCTCGAGCTTCCTCACGACGCGGCTGCGCACCATCGCCACCATGAAATGCATGGGGGCACCCGAGAACCTGGTGTTCGCCACCTATTTCCTGCAGCTCGCGGCCCTGGCGCTGCTGGGCATAGCGATCGGCGTGGCGTTGGGCGCGGCGCTGCCCTTCCTCGCCCAGGCGGTGATCGCCGACGTCCTGCCGGTTCGCGCCCGGGTCGGGCTCTACCTCCGACCGCTGGCCATCGCGGCGATGTTCGGCGTGATGGTGTCGTTCCTCTTCGCCCTGCTGCCATTGCTGCAGGCGCGCCGGATTCCGGCGGCGACCCTGATGCGCGGCGCCGTCGTCCACCAGAACCGCGTCGGCTGGCGCGATGCCCTGCCGATTGCCGCCGCTGCGATCCTGCTCGCCGGCTTCACCGTGTACACGGCCGACGAGCGGCGGACGGCGGGCTGGTTCGTGCTGGGCGCAATCGGCGCCTTCATCGCCTTCCCGCTGCTGGCGCGCGGCCTGATGGCGTTGGCGGCGCGAGCCGGCAAGCCAAGGCTCGCCGGCCTCCGGCTGGCGCTCGCCAACCTCTATCGTCCCGGTGCCTCGACCCCCATCGTGATGCTGTCGCTCGGCCTCGGCCTCACGGTGCTGGTGGCGACGGCGCTGGTCGAAGGCAATCTCCGGGAGCAGATCACGCAGCGCATCCCCAAGGACGCACCGGCCTTCTTCTTCATCGACATCCAGTCGAGCCAGATCGCCGCTTTCGAGCAGGCCATCGCCGCGGTGCCGGGGGCCGGCAAGCTCGACAAGGTGCCGTCGCTACGCGGCCGCATCGTCAAGATCGCCGGCAAGCCGGTGAGCGAGATGGTGGTGCCGCCCAATGCCCGCTGGGCGGTCGATGGCGACCGCGGCGTCACCTATTCGGCGACGGCGCCCGAAGGGTCGCAGATCGTCGCCGGCGAATGGTGGAAGCCCGACTATCGCGGACCGGAGCAACTCCTCTCCTTCGATGCCGACCTGGCGCAGGCCTTCGGCATCGGCGTCGGCGACACCATCACGCTGAGCGTGCTCGGCCGCGATATCGAGGCGCGGATCGCCTCGTTGCGGCGGATCGTGTGGCAGTCGCTGGCGATCAATTTCGTCTTCGTCCTGTCGCCCGGCCAGATCGACCGCGCCCCGCACACCTTCCTCGCGACCGCCAAGGCCACGCCCCAGGCGGAGGAGGGGGTCTTCAGGGCCATCACCGACCAGTTTCCCAACGTCACCGTGATCCGTGTGCGCGACGCCATCGAGACGGCCTCCGAGGTGCTGGGCAACATCGGCTTTGCCACCCGCGTGATCGGCTTGCTCAGCATCTTCGCCGGTATTCTGGTGCTGGCCGGCGCCATGCTGGCGACCCAGCGACGGCGGGTGCACGAAGCGGTCGTCATGAAGGTGCTGGGCGCCACGCGGGCGCGCATTGCCGGCATCTTCGCCTGGGAATTCGCAGCTTTGGGGCTTGCCACCGCCGTCGCGGCCCTAGGGGTTGGGACCTTGGGCGCCTGGCTGATCGTGCGGCGCCTCATGGGCATGGAATGGACCTTCCTCCCGACGGTGGCGATCGGCGTTGCCCTGGGCGCCATGGTGCTGACCCTGGCGTTCGGCCTTGCCGGCACCCTGGCCGCCCTCCGCCAGCGGCCGCTGGCTCTGCTGCGCAACGAATGAGCGGATTGCCGGTCACGAACCGTAATATTGCGGTGCGTCTTCCCTATTGATTCACCCGCGCTGCGTGCCCAAATTGGGCGGCGAAGGGGCTCGCCAATGAGGCCCCTCGGAGGCTGATCCAAATGGCGAATGAGACTTTCAACACTTTTGGCCGGAGCACCGTTGCCGACCAGGCAACGTTCGACGCCGGCCTGCGCGCCCACATGGTGCGCGTCTACAACTACATGGCTTCGGGGCTCGTCCTGTCGGGCATCGTGGCCTTTGCGCTGGCAAGCCTGCCAGAGCTGCAGACCATCTTCTTCCAGATGGCCCGGACCCGCGGCGGCAATCTCGTCCCGGTCGGGATGACCTTGTTTGGCTGGATCGCCGTTCTCGCGCCGATCGGGCTGCTGCTGCTCGTGTCCTTCCGGGCCGAGAAGATGAGCCTGATGGGCGTCCAGGCGATCTACTGGACGGTCACGGCGCTGATGGGCGTCAGCCTGTCGCTGATCCTGATGCGCTACACCGGTGCTTCGGTCGCCCGCACGTTCTTCGTGACGGCCGCTGCGTTCGGCGCGCTCAGCCTCTACGGCTACACGACCAAGCGCGACCTCTCGTCGTGGGGCAAGTTCCTGTTCATGGGGCTGGTTGGCCTCATGCTGGCCAGCATCGTCAACATCTTCTTCCCGTCGGGAATGATGAGCTTCATCATCTCGGTGGTTGGTGTGCTGATCTTCTCGGCGCTGATCGCCTACGACACCCAGACCATCAAGGAACAGTATTCCGATGCCCTGGGTACCGAGACGCTCGAGAAGGTCGCCGTGTTCGGCGCGCTGAGCCTCTATCTCGACTTCGTCAACCTGTTCCAGTTCCTCATGAGCTTCCTGGGCCAGAGCAAGGACTAGTCTCGTCCGACATATTCGAAGCGAACGCCCGGGCGGCCACGCCCGGGCGTTTTGCTGTCTGAACGATGTCGGAACCTTGTCGGTGTCGGCGACGTTGCGACCGGGTCACAGGCCGAAGCTTGGGGGTCGGGAGGAAGTCATGGCATTTACCAAACTCGCCGCGGGCGTGGTGGCGGCGGCGGTGATGGCCGTGGCGGCGGCGCAAGCCCAGACCGCCGCGGTCTCCGGCACCGTTGCTGCCCCGGCGCCGCGCGCCAATGTCGATGGCGGCACCGTGGTCGGCGTTCAACAGCCCGACGGCCTCACCGTCTTCAGGGGCATTCCCTATGCGTCCCCGCCGGTGCGCGATCTGCGGTGGCAGCCGCCGCAGGGCGTCCTGCCCTGGGTAGGCGATCTGCCGGCCGACCGCTTCGCGCCGATGTGCCTGCAGCAGCTTCGCGCCAAGAACTCGATCTTCTACCCGGGGGAGGAAGCGTCGAGCGAGGACTGCCTCTATCTCAATGTCTGGTCGATGGCCAAGCCGGCCGACCGGCAGCCGGTCATGGTGCTCATCCATGGTGGCGGCTGGACCGTTGGCTCGGGCTCGATGCCGCTCTATTCCGGCGAGAACCTGGCCAGGAAGGGTGTCGTCGTGGTGACACTCAATTATCGCCTCGGCGGCCTCGGCTTCTTCGCCCATCCCGAGCTCACGGCCGAGGGCAACGGCAACTCGGGCAACTATGGCCTGATGGACATGATCGCAGCGCTGAAATGGGTGAAGGCCAACATCGCCCAGTTCGGCGGCGACCCGGCCAGCGTCACGCTCTACGGCCAGTCCTCAGGTGCGACTGCGATCTCACTGCTTCAGACCTCACCGCTGGCGCCCGGCCTGTTCCATCGCGTCATCGGCCAGAGCGGCGGCTATGCCCTGTCCGGACCGCTGCCGACGCGCGCCGAGGCCGAGCATGCGGGAGTGGCCGCGGCAGAGAAGGTGAAGGCCAAGACGCTGAAGGAGCTGCGCACCTTCGGCGGCGACACGATCAATGCCATCGTGTCCAACCCGCGTCCGGTCGTAGATGGCGCCGTCCTGACGCAGCAGCCATCCGAGGTCTACGGCGCCGGCAAGCAGCTCGCGATGCCGCTGCTGATCGGCTCCAATGCCGATGAAGGCACGGCCTATCCCGTGGTGGTGAATGCCGCCGCCTTCACCGACGACGCCAACAAGCGCTATGGCGTGGAGGCGGGCCGGCTGCTCAGCCTCTACCCTGCCAAGACCGACGCCGAGGCGGCGGCTTCGAGCTACGCCCTGATGCGCGACCGGACCTTTGCCAGCCCGATGCGGCGCTGGGCGATGCAGGAGGCGCGCATCGCGCCCGTCTATATGTACCACTTCAGCCGCGTTCATCCCTTCGTCGATGGCCTGGGCTATCTGCAGCAGACACCCGCGACGGCCTTCGGCGCCTATCACGGCGCGGAGATGGCCTATGCCTACGGCACGCTCGACGTCCTCAACCGTTTCAGCAAGACGCGGGAGTGGACTGAAGAGGACCGCAAGTATTCAGATGCGATGATGGGCTACTGGACCAGCTTCGCCAAGAAGGGCGACCCCAACACCGCCGGCCAGCCGGCGTGGCCGTCCTACAAGCCGGAGGAAGAGCAGGTGCTGATCCTGGGCAAGGAGATCAAGACGGGCGAGTTGCCCAACAAAGCACAACTCGACTTCTTCAAGGGTCCCTGATCTGCACAAATGGTGCCGGCGCTAGATTGCGTCGCAGTTGCTGCTGCCTATACTTTGGGGATATGCGGCGCACCTCGTATGACCAGATGAACTGCTCGATCGCTTCGGCCCTCGAGGTGGTGGGCGAGCCGTGGACGCTGCTGATCGTGCGCGACGCGTTCTATGGTGTGCGCCGCTTCGACGATTTCCAGGAGAACCTCGGCATCGCCCGCAACGTCCTCACCGCGCGGCTGAAGAAGCTCGTCGATGCCGGTGTCTTCCGCAAGACGGCCTATCGCCAGCGTCCGCTGCGCCATGAATACCGCCTGACCGAGAAAGGCGCGGCGCTGTTCACGGTCATCGTCGGCCTGAAGCAGTGGGGCGATCGCTTCGGCACGGCGTCGCGCAACGGCAAGCCGATGGACCTCGTCGACCGTGGCGACGGCCGGCCTCTCGAACCCGTCCTGATCGACTCCGTGAGCGGCCAGCGGCTGGAGCTCACGAACGTACGCGCGGTCGCGGGACCTGGCGCAGAGCAGGGCACGCGCGATTTTTTCGAGCGACTGACCGCCAGCCGCCCGACCCGATAGCCAGCCGTCAGGGCTTCTCCGGTTCCAGCCGCTTGCTCTCCAGCGCGCGCCGCGAGCGTTCGTCGGCGTCCTTGTCGGCCACCTTCTCCGCCTTCGTGCGGCCGAAGCGGGTGCGGTTGGCGGCAGCCTCGCCGTCGCGTGCGCGACGTGCCTTTTCCTTGCGTGCCTGCCGGAGGTTGATGACGTCGGCCATGGGACAATCCCCTATTTCTCTATGCCGCGCCGCAGGCCGATGCGCTAGTGTCCGCCGGGCCGCGAGGGAGATCGATCATGGGCAAGAAACTGTTGATTGGCATCGGTGGGTTGTTCGGCCTGCTGATCGTCGGGCTGCTCGCCGCGCCGTTCTTCTTCGACATCAATTCCTACAAGCCGACCATCGCCGCCGAGGTCAAGAAGGCCACCGGCCGTGACCTGGTGATCGACGGCAAGATCAGCCTGTCGCTGCTGCCGACGCCCACCGTGAGCATCGCCGGCGTGAAGTTCTTCAATGTGGCGGGCTCCAAGAACGCCAACATGGTCGAGCTGAAGTCGGTGACCGTGAAGCCCGCGCTGTTCGCGATGCTGGCCGGCAACATCGAGGTCAGCGAGGTGACGCTGGTCGAGCCCAAGATCGTCCTGGAGATCAATGCCCAGGGCAAGCCGAACTGGGAATTCGCAGGTTCGGCCGCCGAGGCCAAGCCGGCCGCGGCGCAGCCCAGCTCGCCCAAGCCGCTGTCGCTCGGCCGTCTCACCATCGAAAACGGCACGCTCATCTTCAGCGATTCCAAGGCAGGCCTGTCGGTGACGGCCGAGAAGGCCAATTTCTCCGCCTCGGTCGGTTCGCTCGACGGGCCCTATTCGCTGGCCGGCGGCGCCACCATCAACGGCGCCCCGCTCAAGCTCGATCTGTCGGTGGGCGCCAAGGGCGCCAGTGGCCATGCCATGCAGGTCGCGCTCGAAGCCAACGGCGGCAAGATCGGCTTCAAGGGCAATCTGAGCGAGCTCGGGCCCAATGCCCGCGTCAGCGGCGCTGCGTCGGTGGCAGCCGAATCGCTCTCGACCTTCATCACCAGCCTGGTCAACCTTGCCGGCCTGCCCGCGCCGGCCTTGCCGCCGCTGCTGGCCGCGAAGTTCACTTTCGATGGCGGCATCGACGCCTCGCAGACGGCCGTCGCCGCCAAGGATTTCAAGCTGGCGCTGGGTGAAAGCTCGGGCAGCGGCTCGCTCGCCGTGGCGCTGAAGCCCGCCCTTGCCGTCGAAGGCAAGGTGTCGATACCCAAGCTCGACCTCGACAAGACCCTGGCCGCGCTGTCGGCGCCTGCGGCGCCCAAGCCGGCGCCGCCGGCCGGACCGGCGCCTGCGCCATCGCCCGCCAACGCACCGGCGG
>CANIRG010000143.1 GCA_947469635.1 Rhodospirillales bacterium
AGCATCTTCTGCAGGTCGTCGCCGGTGATGGCGTTGTTGGGATCCATCTTCTCCGCCTGCTCCTGCATGCGGCGACGTTCCTCCGGATCCTTCATCCGCTCCGCCATCTCCTTCTGCCAGCGCTCCATGGCGCTGTAGAGCTGCTGGATCAGCTTCTCGATCTCCTCGTCGCCGGCCTGGCGCTGCATGGCGTCGCGCAGCTCCTGGCGCGCCTGCTCCACGGCCTTCTCGGCATCGGTCGCGGCCGAGCCTTCGATCCGCATCGCGAGGTCCCACAGCAGCTTCTGCGTGTCGACGATATTGGCCTTGTCGCCGTTCTGGGCGAGCCGCGACGCGCCCAGCCGCAGGCCGAGCTGGACCACCGGGTCGTGGCGGTAGCTCTCGGGCCTGTTCTGGACCATGCGCATGCCGTCGGCGACGTCGAGGCGCAGTGCCTTGGGATCGCGGGTGAGCGCCTTGCGCAGCACGATCAGGGCACGCGCCGTCGGATCGTTGAAGACGCGCTCGGGCAGCAGGAAGGTCTCGACGGCGCTGCGGCCCTTCTGGCCGATGGCGTCGGTCGCGAACAGCATCACCGTGACCTTGAGGCCCGCCCAGGGATGGCCGGTGAGGTCGCGCACGAAGCTGTCGGTCACCTTCTTGGGGCTGCCGCCGACCGGCAGGTCGACGCGCAGGACCTCGGGCTCGTCGTCGTCGGTCAGCATGTCGATGCCGAGCACCGAGCCGTGCAGGCGGATCTGGAGCTGGACGCCCGTGACGCCGAAATCGTCGCCCGCCAGGTACTCGACCTTGGTCGACCACTTGTCGACGCCGATCGGCTTGGAGAACTCGATGGTGGGCGCCAGATCGGGGATGACATGCAGCTTCCATCGTGCCTGCTCGTCGCCGCGCGCCTGGAGCGTGATCTCCTTGCCCTCGGTGATGACCTGCTCGATCTGGAACTTGCCCTTGGAGACGGTGTTGAAATCCGTCTCCTTGCCGTCGATCACCAGCTTGGGCGCGCGGCGGCCACGCACGTCGTCGACGAAGCCCGCGAGCTTGCTGCCCACCGGCACGCGCAACAGCTTGTCGCGGTCGGCCATGTCGAGATAGATCGGCGCCTTGCCGGTATAGGCCGGCGGCGCGATCCACAGGTTGGCCACGACCGGCGGCGGCGGCGGGAAGGCCGGCGTGAAGGCCGTGTTCATGCGGTCCGAACGCCACCCACCGGCGATGGCGATCGCCACGACGAGCATCAGGATCGGCACGAAGCGCAGCGCCCAGGTATCGAGCACAGCGAGGCCGGGATGAGCCGGCTTGTTGGTGAGGCCGGCCAGGCGCGCGGCCTCGCGGCGGCGATGCACGTCCCAGAGGGCCGCGGCCATCGGATCGGCGCCACCCGCGACGAGCTTGTCCTGCACCGCCACCAGCGGCCGGTGCGGCACACCACTGTCGCGCTCGAGACGGCGGATCGAGGCCTCGCGCGTCGGCCGGACGAACGAGCGCAGCTGCCAATACATCAGGCCGAGGAAGGCAAGGCCAAGCCCCGCCAGCAGGCCGGTGTGAACCCAGGGGTCGAGGCCGGAAAAGAGATCGAGATGGGCCGCCGCCACGAACAGGGCGACCGCCGCGAGCAGCGGCATCAGGCGCGGCCAGAGACCTTCCCAGGCCAACGCTGCCCAGGCGAAGCCGATCTTGCGCCGCAGACCCGGTGCGTGGATCGCCGTGGGCTCGATCGTCGTGGTCTGGCTGAGCGCCATCGCTTTACCTTTCCTACGCCTTGGCGGGCTCCATCCAGGAGGGAAGCCGCTCGGCCGAAATCATCTCCTCGATCGACGGCCTCGGGCGGGTAACCGCAAATCGCGTGCCATCGACCATCACTTCCGGCGCCAGGGGGCGGCTATTATAGCTCGAAGCCATGACCGCCCCGTAGGCGCCCGCCGAGCGTATCATGACGAGGTCCCCGGCAGAAAGCGGCGCCAAGTCCCTATTCTGGGCCAGATAATCCCCCGATTCGCAGATCGGCCCGACAATGTCGCAGCGGATCGTGGCCGCATCGGGGCGGGGTTGGCGCACCGGCAGGATGTCGTGCCAAGCCTCGTAGAGGGTGGGCCGGATCAGGTCGTTCATGGCGGCGTCGACGATGACGAAGGTCTTGGAAACACCGGGCTTCACGAGGATCACCTCGCCCACCAGCACGCCCGCCTCGCCGACCAGCCGCCGGCCGGGCTCGAAGGTGAGCTCGCAGCCCAGCCCCTCGGTCTCCTTCTTCACCAACGCCAGGAAGTCGGCGATCGAGGGCGGCTTCTCCTCCTTGTAAACGATCCCCAGGCCGCCACCGATGTCGAAGCGGTCGATCTTGTGGCCGTCGGTGCGAAGCTGGGCGATCAGCTTGCCGACCCGGCGGATGGCCGCGCGATAGGGCCCGAGCTTCTCGAGCTGCGAGCCGATGTGCATGGCGATGCCGACGACGCGCAGGTTGCGGAGCTTGCCCGCCTCGGCGAAGGCGGCACGGGCGAGATCGATGTCGATGCCGAACTTGTTGCCCTTCTTGCCGGTGGTGATCTTGGCGTGCGTCTTGGCGTCGACGTCGGGATTCACCCGGATGGTGATGTCCGCCTTGACGCCGAGCTGGCCCGCGACGGCGTTCAGGGTCTCGAGCTCGGCCGAGCTTTCGACATTGACCTGGCCGACCCCGGCCTCGAGCGCCGCCATCAGCTCGGACGCCTTCTTGCCGACACCGGAATAGACGATGCGTTCGGCCGGGATGCCGGCGGCGAGCGCCCGGCGCATCTCGCCCACCGAGACGATGTCGGCGCCCGCGCCCATGTCACCGAAAAGCTTGATCACGGCGAGGTTGCTGTTGGCCTTCATGGCATAGCAGACCGAGGCGTTCATGCCCTTCATGCCGTCAACGAACTCGCGCATTGCGGCGCGCAGCGCGCCTGCCGAGTAGCAGTAGAAGGGCGTGCCGACCTGGGCCGCGATGGTCTTGAGCGCCACGCCCTCGGCGTGCATCTCGCCCTTCCTGTATGTGAAGAAGCTCATCGTGCTCATACTCCCCGGGCAGGCTATTGAATTCACAGATCGCGTCAGAACCTCTGCCCCCTCCGTCGCGGTACGACCGCGCCACCTCCCCATTTGAATGGGGAGGCGAAGATCAGCCTTCCTCCCCATTCAAATGGGGAGGTGTCGGCGTCTTAGGCCGACGGAGGGGTCATGAGCGCCAAATGGAGCCTCTACCCTCTCCGCCCCAAGAACCGCCGCCGTGCTTCCTTCACCGCGCGCTCGACGTTGGCAGGCGCCGTGCCGCCGAGGCTCTTGCGCGCCTTGACCGAGGCTTCGACGGTGAGAACACCATAGACGCCCTTGGTGATGGCGGGCTCGACGGCCTGCATTTCTGCGAGCGACAGCTCGCCGAGATCGACGCCCTTTTCGGACGCCTTGGCGACCAGCGCACCCGTCGCATGATGGGCCTGACGGAAGGGCAGCCCCACCTCGCGCACCAGCCAGTCGGCGAGATCGGTGGCGACGGAATAGTCGGCCGAGGCGACGGCGCGCATGCGCTCAGGATTGGCCTTGAGGTCGCGCACCATGCCGGCCATGGCCGCGATGCAAAGCTCGAGCGAGTCGGCGGCGTCGAACAGGGGCTCCTTGTCCTCCTGCATGTCCTTGCCGTAGGTGAGCGGCAACCCCTTCAGCACCATGCAGAGCGCCACGAAGGCGCCGACGATGCGACCCGTCTTGCCGCGCGCCAGCTCGGCGGCATCGGGATTGCGCTTCTGCGGCATGATCGAGCTGCCGGTGGTGAAGGCGTCCGAGAGGGCGATGAAGCGGAACGGCGCTGAGCACCAGATCACGATCTCTTCGGAGAGGCGCGACAGATGCACCGCTGTCATCGAGGAGGCGGCAATGAACTCGATCACATAGTCGCGGTCGGAGACGGCATCGAGCGAGTTGGCCATCGGCCCGTCAAATCGCAAAGCCTTGGCCGTCTTGCGCGGATCGATCGGATGCGGCGAGCCCGCCAGCGCGGCGGCCCCCAGCGGCGACTCGTTCATGCGCTTGCGGCAGTCGGCGAAGCGGCTGCGGTCGCGGCCGACCATCTCGACATAGGCCATGAGATGATGGCCGAAGGTGATGGGCTGGGCCGTCTGCAGGTGCGTGAAGCCCGGCATGATGGTCGACGCGTACTCCTCGGCACGATCGATCAGGGCCGCCTGCAGGTCGGCCAGCATCGGCTCGATGCGGTCGATGGCATCTCGCACCCACAGCCGCACGTCGAGCGCCACCTGGTCGTTGCGCGAGCGCGCGGTGTGCAGCCGGCCGCCGGCCGGACCGATGAGGTCGGTCAGGCGCTGCTCGACGTTGAAGTGGATGTCTTCCAGCTTGGTCGAGAACTTGAAGGTGCCGGCCTCGATCTCGGCCTTCACCTTGGCGAGGCCCGCCTTGATGGCGCGGCCGTCCTTCGCGGTGATGATCTTCTGCGCCACCAGCATGTCGGCATGCGCCACCGAGCCTGCGATGTCCTGCGCATAGAGCCGCTTGTCGAAGCCGATGGAGGCGTTGATCTTCTCCATGATCTCCGAGGGGCCGAGCTTGTAGCGGCCGCCCCACATGGTGTTGGAGCCGCCTTTGCCCCCTCGCGTCGTCGTGTTCTTCCGTGCCATGAATGAAAGCCAATCGTCCTGTAAGGAACGCGGCTTATGCCATATCCCGACCCCAATTTCCTCCCCGGCCGGAGGTACATTCTTTCCGGCCTTCTCGCGGCGCTCGCGCTGCCCGCCGTCGCCCCAGCTTTCGCGATGGATCGCTACGAGAAAGCCAAGGCGCCCAAGCCCCTGCCCGACCTGCCGTTCCTCGACGCCGACGACAAGCCGCATACGTTCGCCGAGCTCAAGGGCAAGGTGCTGCTCGTCAATTTCTGGGCGACCTGGTGTGCGCCTTGCGTGAAGGAGATGCCGAGCCTCGACCGGCTGCAGGCGGCCCTGGGCAAGGACAAGTTCGCGATCCTGCCGCTGTCGCTCGACGGCCCGTCGCGGCCCAAGGTGGCGCCGTTCTACGAGGACAGGAAGCTCGCCCATATCGGCATCTGGTTCGACAAGGGCCGCAAGCTGATGCAGGCCTTCGACGTATCGATCCTGCCGACCTCGATCCTGGTCGATACCAACGGCCAGATTCTCGGCCGGCTTGAAGGCGAGGCCGACTGGGACAAGCCCGATGCCATCGCCCTCCTCAAGGGGGCGGCAAGCTCGTGACCTTCGACCAGGCGACGATCGCCGGCATTGCGGCCTTCGTGACGGCGGCGGTGCTGCTGCTGATCCGATGGAGTCGCGTGAAGGCGCAACGCGCCGGCGAGCGGCGGCGCGTGATTGCCGCCGTCCGCGGCGGCCATCTCCCGACCGTGCCGGCGCCGGCCATCCTCAACGCCTCGGCCACGGAGCGGGTGCATGTCTGCGCCAGCGCCACCGGCACGCAGTCCGATCTCATGCGCGAACTGGGCGACGGATTGTTGGTGATCTCGAACCGGCGCATCTGCTTCCTGGGCGCGCGTAAAATCCGCCTGCTGTGGAAGAAGATCGAGTCGGTCAGCGTCGACCCGGCCAAAGGCATCGTCATCCAGGCCACCGACGCCCGCAGCTTTGCCTTCGTGCTGGGCAAGGGTGAGGACGCCGAGTTGATCGGCGAGGTGCTGCGCGCCGTCGAGCGGGCTCAGCCGCCGCCGGCGCCGCCGCGCGTTCCTGTCTCAGCGCCTACCACGGCCCCTGTCTCGACCGAGGTGCCGTAGGGATAAAATTTCCCGATATCGACGTTGCAATAGGGCAGCGCGTCGAGCCGCACGGTGCCGAGGAACGGCCCCACCGGCTCGACCAGAAGGATCGTCTTCGCGAATCCCGAATCATCGAAGCCGCGACGGAAATGAACGCGCGACTTGATGGCGATGATCTTGAACGAGGCGACGTCGAAGCCCAGCGCGTTGAGCGGCAGCGGCTCGCGCACCTGAACGAGGTAGCGGCTCAGCACCAGCACGTTGCCGCGGCCGAAGTCGACCACGATCCAGGGCCGGCCTCCAACCTCGACGACGGCGCGCACGGCGCCCACGATACGCACCGGCTGGCCCGCCGACTCGTCGGCGAGGCCGCCCACCTCGCGGTCGAAGGCATCGCCCGCCTTCACGCCGGCGGCCGTCAGCGCATCGATGGCGCCTGCATCGGCGATGGTGGCGATCAGCACGTCCGAGAGATCCTGCTCGACGACTTCCTTCAGGATCCAGGTCGCGGCGCCGGAGCGGTCGCTGTGGTCGGCCAGCACGACCGGCGTCGCGCCTTTCGCCACGGCATCCTTTGCAAGCGTTATGCCTTCGGGAATGTGGAGCACCCGCGTCGAGCCCATCAGCGCCTCGCGCCTGCGCCACGCCCAGCCCGCCATGTCGTCGACGGCCTTGCGCGCCAGGGCAGGATCGCCGTTGCTCATGGCCTGGATGGTCATGCCGACGTCGGGCACGTCGGCGAAGGGAAAGCCGAAGAAGACGTTGATATAGAGGTCGGGCTCGCGCGCCTCCCAGGTGAGGGCGCGCTGCACCAGGTCCATCCATGGCGAGGCGCCGGTCCATTGCAGCACCGTCGGCGACAGGATCGGCACCTTGAGCGTGACGGTCACCGGCCTGTAGTCACCGCGGATCGCCCGCACCAGCATCCGCGCCGCGCGCTCGCCCTGCAGATGGCTGTCGTAGTGCGGAAAATATTTCACGCAGAAGGCCATGTCGGCTGCGGCCAGAAATTCCTCGTCCTCGTTGCCGTGCGGATCGAAGGTGCCGACGATGAAGGCGCCGCGGCCCACGACCTCGCGCACGCGGCGGGCGATGTCGGCTTCGGGCTTGGGCACGCCGCGCACACCCATGGCGCCGTGCAGCGCGAGATAGACGCCGTCGAACGGCCCCTGCTCCTGCAGCCCGGCGATCATGCGCCCGAGGAAGGTCTCGTAGGCCTCGGTGGTGATCCAGCCCGAGCCCGTGCCGGTCTTCGGCCACAGCGGCGATTCGATCCCCACCAGCTCGACGCCTTCATGCTCGCGCGCCACTTTCACGAACCCGCCCATGTAGGACTTGCGATCGTGCGCCAGCAGCGCCTCGCCCTTGGCCGGCGAGCCGGGATAGATGAAATCGTCGAGCGTCGTGTCGTTCCTGAGGAACGTCACCGTCTCGTGCGCGAAGAACAGGACGGCGATGCGGATCGGCTTCCGGGTCATGGCGAAGTCTCACCCACACCGAGCTTCATGTCACCAGATGCGCCTATCAGCCCCCTCCCCTTCGCGGCTTCCGCGAAGGGGAGGGGTCGGCGTCATGCGCCGACGGAGGGGTCAGGGGCGCCAAATCGAGCCTCTGACCCCTCCGCCCTCGTATGACGAGGGCACCTCCCCCGATGACGGGGGAGGAAAGTTGCTATCGTTGATCGTCAGGCGCGATTGCTGGCGCGGCAGCGGCATTTGTCGAACTGGTGCAGCTCGACCATGTTGCCGCAGGGATCGTTCATGAAGACCTGCGTCGAGTCGGGGCTCGTGAGGCCCTCGATCACCCAATACTTCATGCCCATGCGATCGAGCTCGGCGCGGGTGGCCACGATATCCTTCACCGCGAAGGCGATGTGCGGGCGTGTCGGGTCCTGGCCCGGTCCCTTGGCGACGGGCGACGGTTGAGCGCCGCCGATCAGATGGATCTGGCCGACCTCGCCGACATTGATCCAGGCGCCGGGAATGCCGGGGATCGTCGGCCGCTTGGTGTCGTGCTCGAGGCCGAGCACCTCCTTGTAGAAATCCTGGGTGGCACCCAGCAGCTCGGCACCGGTGTCGATGCGCACGCCGGTGTGATGGATCTCGAGAATCTCGATGGCCATGGATCGTTCCTCCTTTGCTTTTCTTACTCCGCGATGTGGATCGCGCGGCGGATGCGCTTGAGGCTGGTGACGATGACAAAGGTCATGATCACCAGCAACGACCACGAGCTCCATTTCGCGATGTGGACCGTCGACCAGACACCGAGCTGGTGCGGGTATTTCCAGATGCCGAAGAAGGTCGCCACGTTCTCGGCCAGCCAGATGAAGAAGCCGATCAGCACGAAGCTCAGCGTCATCGGCATGGTGCGATCACGGTCGAGCGGCCGGAAGATCACGGTGGTGCGGGCGTAGAGGCCGAGCGTGAAGGCCGCGAGGTACCAGCGCAGGTCGACCAGATAGTGATGGGTGAAGAAGTTGGCGTAGATCGCGAGCGCTCCCAGCGCCGCCATCCAATAGGGCGGGTGATGGCGGATCCTGACGTCGAGCAGCCGCCACGCCTGGATGACGTAGCTGCCGACCGCGGCATACATGAAGCCCGAGAACAGCGGCACGCCCAGGAGCTTCGAGTAGGCGAAGTCGGGATAGCTCCAGGACTGCACGCCGGAGGACGTCTTGAAGACCTCCAGCGCGAAGCCCAGCAGATGGAACAGGCAGATGGTCTTCACCTCGTCGGCCGTCTCCAGCCGCGCCCAGATCATCCAGCCCTGCACCGCCAGCGCGAAGATCAGCAGCGCGTCGTAGCGCGGCAGGCCGAACAGGCCGCCGCGGGGCATCAGGAAGACGGCCGCGAAGAACAGCCCGGCGAAGCGGCAGGCGCGGGCCTCCTTCAGGCCGAACCAGAGGAACTCCCAGAAGAAGCGCTCGAAGCCCACGAGCTCGGTGCCGGTCTTGCGGCCGTAGACCCAGCTCTCGGCCAACATCGCACGCTCCTGTTTCGCGCCACTCTAGCGGGGACTGGATGCGTCGGGAAAGATTCCGCATGCTGCCGCCATGGTGAGACGGCATCTCGAGGGCGACGGCAGGCGGGCGCGGATCGGCATCGTCGTGCCCAGCGTGAACACGGTCATGGAACCCTGGGCGGCGCGCACGGTGCCGGAGGGCGTGAGCGTCTTTGCCGCCCGCATGTTCATCCCGCCCGCAACGACGCCCGAGGCCTTCATCGAGATGGACCGCGGCGAGGGCAAGGCGGCGATCCGCCAGCTCTCCAGCGTCTGTCCCGACGTCATCGCCTATGGCTGCACCGCCTCGTCGATCGTGCAGGGCCTGGCCTACGACGCCCATCTGCGGGCCGAGATCGCGGCCGACTGGAAGGTGCCGTCGACCACGGCGGCGCATGCCATCGTGACGGCGGCGAGGACGCTGGGCGCGGCGACAGTCAGCATCGTCTCGCCCTACACGGCGGAGGTCGACGAAGCCGAGCATCGCTACTTCGCGAGCGCCGGGCTGAATGTCGTGGGCGGCGCCTATCTCGGCATCAGCGACGGCTTCCTGCTGGCCGAGCCCACGCCGGACGCTTTGTTCGAGCTTGGCCTCAAGGGCTGCGACCCGCGCGCCGAAGCGCTCATCATCTCCTGCCTCAACACGAGGTCACACACGGTGATCGCGCGGCTGGAAGAGGCACTGGGCAGGCCGGTGATCACCTCGACCCAGGCGACGCTCTGGCACGCCCTCAGGCTCGCCGGCATCGCCGATCCGATCCAGGGCTATGGCAGGCTCCTCGCGGAGAACTGAAGCTCAAGGGAGCGGTTCGACGACGAATTTCGCACCCAGCAGGGGGTACCCATAATAGGCGACCGCCATGACGACCACCGCGGCGCCCAGCGGCCAGTAGGAAGCATCGTAGGTTTCCGAGACCCAGGCGGCTGCAGCCGTCAGCACGACCGCCAGTGCCGCTACCTGCCATGTGGAAAGCTGATGGCGAGAATACCAATTGCCCAGCAAGACGCCCGCCAGCACGCCGTCTCGCTCGAGGGTGCAGCGGATCTCACCGTGTTGCCCGCTCGCGAGATCGAACGTCACGCGATAGCGATGCTCGCCCACGGTGAAGTCGTGCGCGTTTCGACGACGGAAGTTACGATGCTCGGAGACCAAGGCGCCGTCGACGAAGATGCGCTCGCGGCCCGTCAGCGAGGAGCCCCCGACCACGATCTGCCGGCCCTGGTCGGAGAAGGTGAACCAGGACCCGCCGAAATAGGAAAAGACGCCGGATGTGTCCGGCGGCGTCACTTGCTCAGCGCGTCGGGACCGGGCGCTCGCCGGAATAGTCGTAGAAGCCGCGCTTGACCTTGCGGCCGATCCAGCCGGCCTCGACGTACTTCACCAGCAGCGGACAGGGCCGGTACTTGGAATCGGCCAGGCCCTCGTGCAGCACCTGCATCACCGAGAGGCAGGTATCGAGGCCGATGAAGTCGGCGAGCTCGAGCGGGCCCATCGGATGGTTGGCGCCGAGCTTCATGCCGGTGTCGATCGCCTCGACGTTGCCGACGCCCTCGTAGAGCGCGTAGACCGCCTCGTTGATCATCGGCAGCAGGATGCGGTTCACGATGAAGGCCGGGAAGTCCTCGGCATTGACCGGCTTCTTCTCCAGCCGCACCACGACCTCGCGCACCGTACGGAAGGTCTCCTCCTCGGTGGCGATGCCGCGGATCAGCTCGACCAGGCCCATCATCGGCACCGGGTTCATGAAGTGCATGCCCATGAACTTGCCGGGACGGTCGGTCACCGACGCAAGGCGCGTCACCGAGATCGACGAGGTGTTGGTGGCCAGCAGCACGTTGGGCGGCAGGCCGATGCAGACCTTCTTGAAGATCTCGCGCTTCACCGATTCGTTCTCGGTCGCCGCCTCGACGATCAGGTCGCAGTCGGCGAAGGCCTTGTAGTCGGTGTCGATCGAGATGCGCCGGAGCGCGGCGTCCTTCTCCTCGGGCCGGATCATGCCGCGGCCGATCTGGCGGTCCATGTTGCGGCCGATATTGTCCAGACCGTTCTGCAGATGTGCCGGGTCGACGTCGGAGAGCCTGATGTCGAAGCCCTTCAGCGCGCAGACATGGGCGATGCCGCTGCCCATCTGGCCGGCACCGATGACTCCGATGCGCTTGATCATGACGCGATACCCCGCCCTACTTCTTTGAAACCGCGGCGGTCAGCTCGGGCACGATCTGGAACAGATCGCCCACGATGCCGTAGTCGGCGACCTGGAAGATCGGCGCCTCCTCGTCCTTGTTGATCGCCACGATGGTCTTGCTGTCCTTCATGCCGGCGAGATGCTGGATCGCGCCGGAGATGCCGATGGCGATGTAGAGGTCGGGCGCCACGACCTTGCCGGTCTGGCCGACCTGGTAGTCGTTGGGCACGTAGCCGGCATCGACCGCGGCGCGGCTGGCGCCGAGGCCGGCGCCCATGGCATCGGCCAGGGTTTCGAGCATCTTGAAGTTCTCGCCGCTGGCGAGGCCTCGACCGCCGCTGATGACGATCTTGGCCGAGGTGAGCTCGGGCCGCTCGCTCTTGGAGAGCTCGGCGCCGACGTAGGACGACAGGCCCTTGCTGCCCTCGCCGCCGATCTGCTCGATGGCGGCAGGATTGCTACCAGGGCCGCCGCCGGCACCGGCCTTGAAGTTGGTGGGGCGGATGGTGACGACCTTGATCTTGTCGGTGGTCTGGACCGTCGCCATCGCGTTGCCGGCATAGATCGGCCGCACGAACGTGTCGGGCGAGACGACCTTGATGGCCTCGGAGACCTGCGCCACGTCGAGCAGGGCCGCCACGCGCGGGGCGACGTTCTTGCCCAGCGAATCCGCCGCCAGCACGATGTGCGAATAATTCGGTGCGAGCTTCACCACGAGCGGCGCGATGTCCTCGGCCAGCCAGTTGGCGTAGGCCGCGTCCTCGGCCTGCAGCACCTTGGCGACGCCTGCGATGGCGGCCGCCGACTTGGCGGCCTCGCCGGCATTGCTGCCCGCGACCAGCACATGGATGTCCGATCCCATCTGGGACGCGGCGGCCACGGCATTGGCGACATTGGCACGGACGGTCTTGCCGTCGTGACCGGCGACAACGAGGATGGCCATGGTCAGATCACTCCCGCTTCGTTGCGCAGCTTGTCGACGAGCTCCGCCACCGTCTTCACCTTGATGCCCGACTTGCGCTTGGGCGGCTCCTCGACCTTGAGAGTCTTGAGGCGCGGCGCGATGTCGACACCCAGCGACTCCGACGTCTGCATGTCGATCGGCTTCTTCTTGGCCTTCATGATGTTGGGCAGCGAGGCGTAGCGCGGCTCGTTGAGGCGGAGGTCGGTGGTGATCACCGCCGGCAGCTTGATCTTGATGTTCTCGAGGCCGCCGTCGACCTCGCGCTTCACCTCGACCCAGCCCTCGGCCACGTTGAGCTTGTTGGCGAAGGTGCCGACCGACCAGCCGAGCAACGCGGCCAGCATCTGGCCGACCTGGTTGGAATCGTCGTCGATCGCCTGCTTGCCGACGATGACCAGGCCCGGCTGTTCCTTGTCGACCACCGCCTTCATCAGCTTGGCGACGGCCAGCGGCTGGAGCTCGGCGTCGCTCTGCACCAGCACGCCGCGATCGGCGCCCATGGCGAGCGCGGTGCGGATCGTCTCCTGGCACTGCTGCGGACCTGCGGAGAAGGCGATGACCTCGGTCGCGACGCCCTTCTCGCGGAGGCGGATCGCCTCTTCGACGGCGATCTCATCGAAGGGGTTCATCGACATCTTGACGTTCGCCGTCTCGACACCGGTGTTGTCGGCCTTGACGCGGATCTTGACGTTGTAGTCGATGACCCGCTTGACCCCGACCAGCACTTTCATCCGTTGCGCCTATTAGTGAGTTGCGGCCGAGCCTCCCGCCCGGCGAAGGGGTTTTCGTGTACGGCTCGTGCATCGAGCCTGTCAAGACGATGCCGCGTTGCACAAAATCGCAGGGCGGAAGCTTTTGAGTATATGTTTCAACGGGTTAGGAGATTAACGCGCGCCACCGGGGACCCACAATACATCGGAAGCGCCATTGTCGTTGAGCCGGCGGCCGAGCACGAAGAGGTGGTCGGAGAGGCGATTGATGTACTTGATCGCCTCCAGGTTGACCGGCTGTGCCGCCGCCAGCGCCGTCATGTGACGCTCCGCCCGACGCGCCACGGTGCGCGCGAGATGGAGCCAGGCCGAGGCCTCGCTACCGCCGGGCAGGATGAAGGACGTGAGCGGCGCCAGCTCGGCATTCATCTCGTCGATCTCGCGCTCCAGCCGCTCGGTCTGCGACGCGACGATGCGCAGCGCCGTGCCGCCGCCCTTGGCCTCGATGGTGCAAAGGTCGGCACCGAGATCGAACAGGTCGTTCTGGATGCGCGCCAGCATGGTATCGACGTGGGTGCGATGGGCATCGTTCTTCAGCGTGCGCCCGGCGGCGTTGCGCGCCAGGCCGATCACCGAGTTGGCCTCGTCGACGGTGCCGTAGGCCTCGACCCTGAGATCGTGCTTGGCCACGCGTTCGCCGCGGCCGAGCGAGGTCTCGCCCGCGTCGCCGCCCCTGGTGTAGATGCGCGTCAGCGTGACCATCAGGCGCGGCTCGCCAGGTACCAGCAGAAGATCAGCACGATGGTGAGGATCTGCAGCCGCACGCGCCACCACATCAGCTTGTTGGAGCCGCGCGCGCGTTC
>CANIRG010000144.1 GCA_947469635.1 Rhodospirillales bacterium
GATCCTGGCGATGCGCAGCTGGAAGCGCTCGGCCGAGGCCCGCGCCTCGCAGCGGCGCGAAGGGCTCCTCGAGGCGGCCCGGACCGGCATCGCCTTCGTCCGTGGCTCGGGCGAGCTGAAGGCGATCTTCGCGCGCGGCCTCTGCTTCTTCGTCCCGGGCATCGCCATGGGCACCTTGCTGCCGGTGATCGGCCGCTTCGAGCTCCAGCTCGACGAGCTCGCGTTCGGCGTGCTCTACGGCGTGTTCGGTGTCGGCGCGGTGGGGGCTGCGATGGCCATGCCGCTGGTCAACCGCCTGCTGGGTCCGGATCGCGCCAATATCTGGGCCATGAGCATCTCCGCCGCCGCAACCTTTGCCGCGGCGCTGGCCATGACGCCGCTGCTGGTGGGCGTGGTTGTCGCCATCAACGGTGCCTGCTGGATCACCGTGATCGCCAACAACAGCACCTCCATCCAGATGATCCTGCCCAACTTCATGCGGGCGCGCGGGATGGCCGTGCATCAGATGGTGTTCTTCGGCGCGATGGTCGTGGGCTCGCTGATGTGGGGCAAGATCGCCACGCTCTTCGGCGTGCAGGCCGCGCTGATCGCCTCGGCGCTGCTCCTGGTTCCCTGCACCGTGCTCGCCGCGTCGATCCGCCTTCCCGCCGCGCCGCCGCCGCGCGTCTGAGGGCGACCGCGCAGCGTCGTGTGACGCTCCAGGCACAAGACTCACCGAAATTTTCTCGCTGGCGCAGAAACCTCTTGTTTCGACGCACATTAGTTGTATCTAGCAAACGAGACGCCCAACGCACGTGCCGCTGGCCCTTAGTGGTTACGCAACGACGGAAAGTGTTCTTTTTGGCAGTGCCGGCTTTCGAAGCCGGGTCCGGGAAGGAGCTTCTGAAATGGTTGCTTACCGCGCGGGGCGTCGTCCCCGCTATTGTGTCTGTTGCCCGGTTTGCTTGGACCGGGCCCTGTCGTTCCCGATCAAACGGACGTTCACCCCGTCGAGTATCGGCTGACGCACGCTGCCTTGCCGGCACCGTACGTCGCGGCCGATCTCTCTACCGAACAATCCGACAGTTTAGACGGGGACCCCCCCAGCGATGACCGAGCGTATCTCCCGCTATCTCCGCGAGCAGCAGCCCGAGACCCCTTGCCTGATCGTCGACCTCGACGTGGTCGAGCATAACTTCCGCCGCATGCGGGAGCTGCTGCCGACGGCCCACATCTTCTACGCCGTGAAAGCCAACCCGGCGGCACAGGTGCTCGCGCGCCTGGCGACGGCCGGCTCGAAGTTCGACACGGCCAGCCGTGGCGAGATCGAGCTGGTGCAGGCCACCGGCGTCGCGATGGACCGCATCTCCTTCGGCAACACGATCAAGAAGGAGAGGGACATCGCCTGGGCCTACCAGCAGGGCGTGCGCCTCTTCGCCTTCGACAGCGAGGCGGAGCTGCAGAAGCTCGCCCGCGTGGCGCCGGGCAGCCGGGTGTTCTGCCGCGTCCTGGTGGATTGCGACGGTGCCGAGTGGCCGCTCAACAAGAAGTTCGGCTGCGCGCCCGAGATGGCCAAGGATCTCCTGCGCAAGGCCAAGACCTGGGGGCTCGATGCCTACGGCATCTCCTTCCATGTCGGAAGCCAGCAGACCGACCTCGAGCAGTGGGACAAGGCGCTGGGCCAGGTCTCGCAGATGTTCTTCGCGCTCGCCGAAGAGGGCGTGGACCTGCGCATGGTCAACCTGGGCGGCGGCTTCCCGGCGCGTTACCGCGCGGAAGTCAGCAGCATCGAGGCCTACTGCGAGGCCGTCGGCCGCGCGCTGGTGCGCCACTTCGGCAACCGCATGCCGGAGGTGATCATCGAGCCGGGCCGCTCCATGGTGGGCGACGCCGGCGTGATCCAGAGCGAGGTGGTGCTGGTCAGCCGCAAGGCCGCCAACGACCGCAAGCGCTGGGTCTACCTCGACATCGGCAAGTTCTCGGGTCTCGCCGAGACGATGGATGAGAGCATCAAGTACCGCCTGCGCACGGGCCGCGACGGCACGCGCGTCGGCCCGGTGGTGCTGGCCGGCCCGACCTGCGACTCGGCCGACATCCTCTACGAGAAGACCGAGTACAAGCTGCCGCTGTCGCTCAAGCCCGGCGACAAGGTCGAGATCCTGTCGACCGGCGCCTACACGACAACCTACTCGTCGGTCGCCTTCAACGGCTTCGCGCCGCTCAAGTCGATCTGCATCTAGCTCTCTCTTCACATGGACGAAGCGACGGGGCCTTGAGAAAGGCCCCGTCGCCGTTTATCGACCCAACATCACGACAGGCGGAGCCGCACCATGGCGAAGAATAAGTACGTCTCGTTCAAGGGCCGCATGGTCATGGTGGGCTTCGGCTCGATCGGCCAGGGCGTGCTGCCGCTGATCCTGCGCCACATCGGCATCAAGCCGGCGCAGATCACCATCATCGCCGACGAGATGCGCGGCGGCGAGGACGAGGCCAGGCGCTTCGGCATCACCTTCATCGAGAAGCGCCTGACCAGGAGCAACTACCGCTCGGTGCTGGCCGGCCATCTCGGCAAGGGCGACTTCCTGGTCAACCTCTCGGTCGAGGTCGCCTCGACGGCGCTGGTCGAGCTCTGCCAGGAGAAGGGCGCGCTCTACATCGACACCTGCATCGAGCCGTGGCCGGGCGGCTACACCGATCCCAACCTGTCGGTCTCGCTGCGCTCCAACTATGCGCTGCGCGAGACCATGCTGAAGCTGCAGCCCAAGTACGCCGGCGGCCCGACGGCGGTGATCGCGCACGGCGCCAACCCCGGCCTCGTCTCGCACTTCACCAAGCAGGCGCTGGTCAACCTCGCCAAGGACACCGGCCTCAAGGCCGCGATCCCGACCACGCGCGAGGGCTGGGGCAAGCTTGCCCAGCGGCTGGGCGTGAAGGTGATCCACATCGCGGAGCGCGACACGCAGGTCTCGAACAAGCCCAAGGAAGTGGGCGAGTTCGTCAACACCTGGTCGATCGACGGCTTCGTCTCGGAAGGCGGCCAGCCGGCCGAGATGGGCTGGGGCACGCACGAGAAGACGCTGCCGCCCGACGGCGCGCGCCACAAGTTCGGCTGCGATGCCGCGATCTACCTGAACCGCCCCGGCCTGCTGACGCGCGTCCGCACCTGGACGCCGCTCGAAGGCCCGTTCCACGGCTTCATCATCACGCACAACGAATCGATCTCGATGGCCGACTACTTCACCGTCCGCGACGGCAAGAAGGTCGTCTACCGCCCGACGGTGCACTACGCCTATCACCCCTGCGATGCCGCCATCATGTCGATGCACGAGATCGCCGGGAAGAACCTGAAGCAGCAGAAGCGCCAGCGCCTGATGGTGGAGGAGATCACGTCAGGCCGCGACGAGCTGGGCGTCCTGCTGATGGGCCACAAGAAGGGCGCCTACTGGTACGGCTCGCAGCTCGACATCAAGGAGACCCGCAAGCTCGCGCCCTACAACAACGCGACCTCGATCCAGGTTTGCGCGCCGGTGCTCTCGGGCATCGTCTGGGCGCTGGAGAATCCCGAGCGCGGCGTCGTCGAAGCCGACGAGATGGACTTCGCCCGCAACCTCGAGATCTGCCTGCCCTATCTCGGCCCGGTGGTCGGCAAGTACGGCGACTGGACCCCGCTGCAGGACCGCGGCGTCCTCTTCCCCGAGGACCTCGACAAGTCCGACCCGTGGCAGTTCAAGAATTTTCGGGTGGTGTAGCCTCGGCCGCGATCAGTTGGGAAAGCGCGGCAGGGGCGGCGCGCTGGCCGGCACTGGGAAGCGCGCCACGTTGAGCTGCATGGCGAGGAACGTGTAGTAGCCGCTGATGCCCGTGATATCGACGGCGCCCTTCTTGCCGAAGCGCTTCTCGGCCTTGGCGAAGGTGGCGTCGGAGACGCTCTTGTTGGCCTGCAATTCCATCGTGAAGTCGTAGACGATCGCCTCGTCGTCGCTCATCGCCGTGGGACGGCGGCCCTCGGCGATGGCGTCGACGATCTCCTTGGAGATGCCGGCCTTGAGCGCGATCGGCTGGTGCGCGGCCCATTCGTAGCCCTGCGACCAGGCGCGGGCCGTGACCAGGATCACCAGCTCGCTCAGCGTGTTGCCGATGGCCGAGTGGTAACGCAGGTAATCGCCCATCGCGCGCGCCCGGCTCATGACTTCCGGGCTGTACATCATCGCCTGGAACGGGCCGGACAGGGGCACCTTGCGCGCCGCCTGGAATTCCTCGGCCGCCTTCTTCTGGTCGGCGTCGTACTGTGCCGGCGGGATGTCGGGCAGGCGCTGCTGTGCGCCGGCCGGGCCGGTGAGGAGGAGAGTGCTGGCGAGCAGGAGTCCTGTGGTGCGGAACATGTGCGGGCGTCTCCGAGGGCGTAACGTGCGGGCAGCCGCGGTGAACATAACTTATTCCAGGAAGGCCAGCACAGCCGCCGGCCGACGATGAAAAGCGTAGTGACCGGCGTCCTCGAGCAAATGGAACGTGCCCTTGGGAAGCGCTTCGGCCAGCTCGATCCCCCGGTGTCGCGGCAGCATGTCGTCCTCGGCGCCCTGCACGACATGAACCGGCTGGCTGACGTCCGCCGGGTCGAAACCCCACGGCGCGCCCATCACCACATAGTCCGCCACGATGCCGCCGGCGCCCTGCCGCATCGCCTCGAAGAAGAAATCCGTCGCATCCGCCAGGGACCCCGACGACACGAGCGCGCGATCTGCCGCCGACGGCAGCGACCTCAGCAGGGACCGCCGGAGCATGTGGCGCCCGCCGAGCCGGGTCGCCTGCATCACGCACGCGGCCAACAGCGGGGCGTGCCGCGACAGCGGGAACAGGATCCGATCGGCAAGCAGCTTGATCTCCTTCACACGCCCGGGCTTGTCGACCGGCACCAGGGCGCCGATCGTCACGACGGTCCCGATCCGCTCCGGTAGGACCGCCGCGCAGGCCAGCGCATGGGGCGCGCCTCCCGACCATCCGATGACGTCGGCGGTCTCGATCCCGAGCACGTCCAGCAGGCGTTCGATGTCCTTCGGCCAGTCGAGCAGGCGGCGCCCTGGCATTGGGTCCGACAGGCCGATGCCCGGACGATCGACCGAGAGCAGCTTGATCGCTTTCTGCCGGCAGGCCTGATCTGTTGGCCGCGCATCCAGCCGAGAGCTCAGGCCGCCATGAAAATAGAGGACGGGCCGACCGTCGGGATCGCCATACTCGGCGACGCCCAGGACGCGCTGTCCATCGATCCTGACGGTGCGCCCCTCCTGCATCGCCGGCGTCTCAGAACCGCGCCAGCAGGGAGCCGTAGCCGTAGACCTTGTCGGCGATGCCGTTGGTGCGCAGCGCATGCCAGTAGGTGGTGGCGTTG
The DNA here is from genome assembly GCA_947469635.1 of Rhodospirillales bacterium. Classification (GTDB taxonomy): domain Bacteria; phylum Pseudomonadota; class Alphaproteobacteria; order Reyranellales; family Reyranellaceae; genus Reyranella. The sequence goes on from CANIRG010000144.1 coordinate 5,366, forward strand.
ATCTGCAGCACCGGCTTGTCGAGCCAGCGCTCGGCCTCGTCGGCCAGCTTGGCGAAGGGCAGGTTGGCGCCGAAGGCTACGATCGCCTCGACGTCCGGCCCGTCGATCGAGCGGATGGCCTTGATCATGTCCTGGGCCGTCAGCACCGAGTAGGACGCCGGGCTCTTGCCGCGCATATGGCAGAAGCGGACGATCTCGTAGCCATGGGCGCCCAGCACCGCATTGAGGCGCGGCTCGATGCACGGGTAGTAGGGCTCCATGATGGCGATCTTGCGCTTGATGCCGTGCGCCTTGAGACCGGCGGCGACGGCGTCGGAGGCGATCGCGATCGGGATGTCCCAGCCCGCCACCTTGCGCACGCGGCGCTTCAGCTCCTCGCCCCATTCGATGCTGCCGCCCCAGACCGAGAGGGCGGAGATGCCGAGAATGAAGGCGTTGGGCTTGGCGTCCATGACGCGGGCGACGGCATCCTCCAGCGACTTGTCGATGGCTTCGAGCTGCCGCTCGAAATCGGCGTCGCAGGTCACCGGATCGTCGGCGATGACCATGCGGGCGAGATGGTTGGTGACGCCCACCGGCCGCATGTCGTCGTACTCGGGTTGGACCACGGTGTTGGTCGAGGGCGTCGTCACGCCAAAGGCAAGCCGCCAGGCCAGATAATCGCGCATGCGATCTCCTCTACAGGACGCAGTCCGCCCGCGTGTCGGGATGAATGGGGTCTCCCGGCATCACGAGGCGGCAGTGGTAGTCGAAGGCGGCGCGGAACTGTTGGGCAATGCGCGCCTTGGCCTGGATGGGCAGGACGAAGCGGTTGCCGCGACGGACGATGTGCTGGTGGCCGTAGGCGATGTTGGTGCCGTCGGGGAAATAGGCCTCGAAGATCGAGTGTCCGGCCGAGGAGGTGAACTCCATCGTCAGGATGGCGCCCTCGACGCATTCGAAGCGCGGGCCGCTGCGCAGGACGCCGGTCTCGGTGCTGTTGCCCGCGGGACCCGAGATCGTCCAGCGCGACGTCGCGCCCGTCTTCGAGGATTCGCCCTTCAGGGTGCCGCAGGCGAGCGTGCTCGCGGTCGGGCCGCTCGCCGCCTGGCCATGCGCTTGCCCCGCGAGGAGCATCGTCGTCAGCAACAGCACGCCAATTCTTTTCATTCGGGGAGGCTTACAGGCTCAACCGAGGCCCAGCAACCGCAGGGCCTTCGCCCATGCACGTGCGCCGAGCTCGCGGTCGGCCTCATCGGTTCCGCCATGCGCATGAAGGGCCGAGCGCGGCTTGGTCTCGCCGGGAAACAGCGTCCGGTGCCCAGCGTCGGGGTGAATTTCCACGTCGACCGACTTGCCGGCCAGGGCGGCGCGTTCGGCAAGGGCGCGCGCGAAGATGTCCGATGGCCACAGCGCATCGTCGGCGCCGGCCACGAGCAGGATGTCTGCCGTCGAGCGCTCGATGGGGATGGCGGCGTCGACGGCCTCCGCCGCGAAGCGCGTCAGGCTCTGCAGATGCCAGCTGCGATAGGCGATCAGGCCGTCGCGCGTCTCGGGCTTCCAATAAGGGTCCAGCGCGACGAACGGCAGCGGCTGGGCGGCGCGTGTCCAGGAGGAGCGCAGAGGCCATCCCGAGCCATCGAGGCCCACGCCGACGTTCGACCAGATCACGGACGTCGGGCTCGTCGCGATCACCGCCGAGACGCGCGGATCGTGCACGGCAAGCAGCAGCGCCGCCTCCGCCCCCTTCGACGTGCCCACCAGCGCGATGCGCTTGCAGCCTTTGTCGAGCAGGAGGTCGATGGCCGCCGAAAAATGCTCGAGGGGGATTTCGCAGATGCCGGGGCTTTGGGCAGGTCCGCCAAACCAGCGGAGCGCGAGGGCCGGCACACCGAGCTGGGCAAAGAGCGAGGCTCGTTCGGTGTCGGGCTTCCCGCTGGAGCCATGCAACACCAGCACGCCGAGCTCATGATGCTGCGAGGGTGTGAAGAGGATGCCCTGAACGGCGCCCGATAGTTCTTCCTCCACCAGTCGCATCAGCGACCGAGGCGTTGGCCGTTCACGCGCAGGCCCGCGATGGTGGCGCGACCGTTGGCGCGCACGGCGAGATCGACCGTGAGGGCGCCCGGCCGATCGCGGATCAGTCTCTCCAGGTCACTGGCGCGGTCCTCCGGCACGAAGATGTGCACGGTGCCGTTGCCCTGGTCGAGACCGGTGGGGGCGAAGCGGGCCGGCACGCTGCCACGGCCCGGCTCGCCCCGACCGGCGACGATCATCCGGCAGTCGCTGTCGGCCGGGTCGCCCGCTTTCCATCCGGCGATGAAGCGCACACGCGGCTTGGGTGCGTCGCCCTGAAGCACGCAGACCGCGCCATCGCTCTGGGGGAAGGAGGGGCCGCCTGCCCAGTCCCAGTCGAACTGGCCGGCGATATACTGGCCGCGCAGCAGGTCGCGCGGATCGTAGCCGACCAACGGGACGTTCAGGATCCGGGCATTGGCGATCAGATATTCCTGCTGGCCAACGAGGGCCGCCAGCGCCAGCACCGGCAGGACCAGCGTCGCGATCAAGGCGACTGTGAAGGTGCGGCTCACAGGGGGGCTCCCGCCGGCCGGCGCGGCACGCCGCGTGTCAGGCGCCAGCCGACGTAGGCCAGCCCGAGGCAGAGCACGCCGCCGCCGATCAGGCTGAGGCCGGTGGCCGACAATCCGCCGATCGCCTCGAAATAGAGGATCAGCAACCTGAAGCCGATCACGGTGAAGGCTATGCCAAAGAGGCCGCGCCAGCCTGCACGCGCCGCCATCCAGCCGATCGCGGCCCAGTAGAGGATGAAGAGCAGCGAGCGCAGGACGTCGTGCGCCAGCGTGCCGCCGCTCGACGGCAGCAAGCCCGCGATCCAGGCCGCGAAGCTCAAGCCCAGCAGGGCCAGCGTCGCGCGCCGCATCGTCCCGTCGGTCGCGAACCACAGGGCGGCACCGGCTCCGAGCGCCGCTGTGGCGGCGACGGCCGTGAGGGCGAGGGTGCCGGCGATATGGCCCTCGGATGCCGCGAAGGCGATCGACAGGCTGGTGGCCACGATCATGCCGGCGAAGGCCAGCTGCAGCAGCAGGTCGCCCTGCGCCCGCGCCGGCAGCCACAGCCGGCGCGCGCAGCCCAAGACGATGAAGAGGCAGGCCGGCAGCCAGGTCAGCAGCTTCAGGAACACCACGGAGGCCAGCCACCAGGTCCGCTCGCCGCCGCGCAGGACGCCGACATAGGTGAGCAGATCGACCACCAGGTCGCTGGCGACGAACCAGGTCGTGACGGCCGATGCGAACCACAGCGCGCCGACCAGCCGGGTCGTGCTGGCCAGGGCGAGGAAGGGCGTGCAGATCGCCAGCCAGAACACCAGCGCGCGCCACGGGGCGCTCTGCAGCTGGTAGATCTGGCCGATCAGCGCGATGCCGCTCAGCACCAGCGCGAACAGCAGGAGGGCCGCGATCTCGCGCGGCCCGGCGAGCCCACGCTGCCAGAAGACGAACACCGCCGCCGCGCAGAGCGCATTCAAGCCGATGTCGACGGCGAGCTTCAGCCAGAAGGGGATCGTCTCCCAGTTGGCGCCGACCACCGCCAGCAGGCCGAGCCCGATGGCGAGCGCGCCCATGCCGGCCACCGCCCATAGCCAGATTGGCCGGCGGTTCGCGTTCTCCCAGGCGACGATGCGCTGCAAGGCCGCGTCGTCGATCACGCCGGCCTCGTTCCAGCGTCGCGCGAAATGCTCGCCAATCATCCCGGCATCCTTTCGCGCCAGCGTTGGCGTTTCAAGCGTATAAGGGCCGGAGGGGCGGGGGTGAGACATGCGATTCGTCGACGACATGCGTGCGCGGCTCGACGCGTTTCCGCAGGGGCTGCTGCAGCTCTTCATGCGCTTCAGCATCTTCTGGGTCTTCTGGCGCGCGGGCACCCTGAAAGCCGCCAACATGGATCAGGCGCTCGTCCTGTTCCGAGACGAATACAAGCTGCCGATGCTGTCGCCCGTGGTCGCGGCGTGGCTGGCGACCGCGGTCGAGATCGGCGCGCCCTGCCTGATCCTGGCCGGGCTCTGCACGCGGTTGGCGACGCTGCCGCTGATCGGCCTCACGCTCGTCATCCAGCTCTTCGTCTACTGGAACGACTACCCGTCGCACCTGCCATGGCTGGCGGTCCTCTTGTTCATCCTGGTCCGGGGGCCGGGACCATGGTCGCTCGACGCGCTGCTCTTCAGGAAGCGGCGCTAGCGGGACGACGGGCGACGCAATCGATCTCGATCAGCGCGTCGCGCACGAGATCGGTGACGCCGACGCAGGTTCTGACCGGCCGCGCGGTGCCGCTGAAATGCCCGGCATAGACCGCGTTCATCGCGTCGTAGTCGCGCTTGAAGCGGGTGAGGAAGACGCGGACGCTCAGCACGTTGTCGAGGCCGAGACCGAGCGCACCCAGGGCACGGGCCATGTTGCGCAACGTCTGCTCGGTCTGGCCTTCGATCGTCTCCGGCAGCGGATCGTCCGGCTGCTCCAGGTTGCGGCCGAACTGGCCCGTCAGATAGACGAAGCCGTCGGTCTCCGTGGCATGGCTGCTGGGCGATACCGAAGGCGGGAAGCCATCGAGGATGTGATATTTTATGTTGCTCATGTCGCAGCCTAGCACCCTCTCCGTCCGATGACGGAGCGTCGACCTGTCCTGGTCGTGGGCGCCGGCATCGTCGGAGCGTCGATCGCCTGGCATCTGGCGTGCGCCGGCGTGCGCGTCACCGTCGTCGAGGCGGGCGAGCCCGGCGGCGTGGCGACCCGTAATTCCTGGGGCTGGATCAACGCGAGCTGGGGAAACGAGGAGGCCTATTTCCGGCTGCGGATGGCCGGCATGGCCGAATGGCGCAGGCTCGAAGAGGAGATGCCCGAGATAAGGGTCGCCTGGGTCGGCGGATTGCTCTGGGAGCTGCCGGCGCGCGAGCTCGACGCGTTTGCCGTCGAGCATGCGGCGTGGGGCTACGAAATCCGCCATGTCGATCGTGCCGAAGCGCGGCGGATCGAGCCGACGCTGGTGGCGCCGCCCGACATCGCGGTTCATGCCGCTTGCGAAGGCGCCGTCGAGCCGCTGGCCGTCGCCCGGACGCTTCTGGAATCCGCCGAGCGGCTTGGCGCGACGGTCCTTGCCAACGTGGAGGTGCGGTCGATCGATCTTGCGGCCGGCCGGGTCGCCGGCGTCGAAACCGAAGCCGGCCGCCTCGAGGCCGATCAGGTCGTCATTGCTGCCGGTGCAGGATCGGTGGCGCTGGCCGCGACGGCCGGCCTCGCCCTGCCGGTCTCGGCGCCGGCTGCCTTGCTCGTCGTCACCACGCCGCAACCCAAGCGGCTGAATGGCCTCATCATGACGCCCGACATGCAGCTGCGGCAGGCGGCGGACGGCCGGCTGATCGCGGCCGCCGGCCTCGGCGCAACGGCGTCCAGCGGCGACGCGGCTGCAGCGCTGGTCGAGGCGATGAAAGGCCTGTTCGAGAACGGCACCTCGCTCGCCCTCGAATCGCACGTCGCTGCCCCCCGGCCGATGCCGCGCGACGGCTTTCCGATCGTCGGGCGCGTCGCGGGCGTCGACGGCCTCTATGTCGGGGTGACGCACTCCGGGATCACGCTGGCTCCTGCAATCGGACGTTTCCTGGTCGACGAAATCCTGACCGGCCGTCGCCACCCGCTCCTCGCGCCCTACGGGCCGGAGCGGTTCAAGTCCGCCGCCTGATCCGGATCACGCACAGCAGCAGCACGAGGACCGCGGCACCGGCCAGGTTGACGACGGTCGAGCCGATATAGAGCCACATCGCGAGATAGGCCGACGCCATGGCGAGCGTGAGGCCGGTGACGCGTGCGCCGAAGGCGGTGAACTCGTTGAAGGAGATGCGCTTGCCGTCCTTTTCGGCCAGGCCCGTCACCGTCACGTTGGCCGAGGCGCCGATCAGCGTGCCGTTGCCGCCGAGGCAGGCGCCGAGCGCCAGCGCCCACCACAGGATCTGGCCCTCGCTGCCGGCATTGAGCTGGCCCAGCAGGCTCGCCACCAGCGGAATGGTGACGGCGGTGTAGGGGATATTGTCGATCACCGCCGACAGGACACCCGAGACCCAGAGGATGATGAGGGCGGCCACCAGCAGCGTGGCGCGCGGCGACAGGCCGAAGCCCGTCGAGAGGCTCCGAATCACCCAGGCGAGGCCGTGCGCCAGGCTCTCGATCAATCCGGTCGCGACGGCGGCCCCCACCAGGATGAACAGGAAGAGGAAGAAGGCCAGCGTCGGCCACTCGATGTCCTTCTCCAGGATGGCGAGAACGCCATGCGCGCGCTCCTCCGCCGTCGGCTGGTGCTGCTTGAGATAGTAGTGATCCTGGGCCAGCAGGATGGCGGCGATGCCGATCACCGCCGGGACCGCGACCGGCATGTGCGTCAGCGTATGGGTCATGAAGCCGAGGAAGATCAGCACCGTGATCACCGAGACGGCGCGCAGCAGCGGCACGTTGGTGAGCCGCGCTCCGGTCGGCGTGGCGGCGCCGGCATGGTCGACGTCGGCCGCACGGCCGATGTCGGCGGCGTAGTAGCGCCGGCTGTACCAGACCAGCACCATCATCATGAAGATGCAGGGCACGGTGAGGTGATAGACGAAATCCATGAAGGCGAGGCCGGTGCGCGGGTCGGCGCCGATCAGCACGTTGGGCGGATCGCCGATCAGCGTGGCCGTGCCGCCGATGTTGGCTGCCATCACCATGGGCAGGAAGAAGGCCGAGCCGTTGATCCTGAGGCGCCGCGCCATTTCCGACGCCATCGGGTAGGCGAAGATCACCGTCGTGACATTGTCGAGGATCGCCGACAGCACCGCGGTGAACCAGAGGATGAGCTTGGCCGCGATGCTGGGGTTGCCGCGCGAGCGTTCGAGCAGGCGGTCGACCGCCCAGGGGAAGACGTTGGTGGTCTTGAGCACGCCTACCAGCGCCATCATGGCGGCCAGGAGCAGGATGACGTTGAGGTCGACCGCCGCCTGCGCCGCCTGGAACGAGATCAGCTTGAAGGGCGTGAAGTAGGACAGCAGCCAGATGACGGCCACGGCGCCGATCGGGATCAGCACGCGATGGATGCGGTCGGCCGCCAGCAGCGCGAAGACGCCGACCAGGATGGCGGCGACGATGGATTGCGAGGCGATGTCGCGGGTGGAGTCGAAGCCGTTCATTGGATGAGCCCCCTCACGCGAGATACGTCGCCGACACGCCGCCGTCGACGATCAGCGTATGGCCGTTGACGTAGGAGGCGGCGGGCGAGGCGAGGAAGATCGCGGCGCCCGCGATCTCTGGCGGCTGGGCCCAGCGCTTGAGCGGGCAGCGCTGCCGCTGGCGCTCGCCCATCGGCGAGGCGATGAGCTGCTCGTTGGTCTCGGTGGCGAAGAAGCCGGGCGACAGCGCGTTCGAGGTGACGCCCGACGCGCCGAGCTCGGCCGCCAGCGCGCGGGTGAGGGCGGCAAGACCGCCCTTGGCGGCGGTGTAGGAGCTGGCGTTGGGGACGGCGAGGCCGGCCACGATCGAGGTGACGAGGATCAACCGGCCCCATTGGCGCTCGATCATGCCGGGCGTCACCAGCTTCACCAGCGCGTGGGCCGCGACCAGGTCGACGTCGATCAGGCGGGCGAAATCCTCCGGCTCGATCTCAGCGAAGGGGCGGCGGTCGCGCTCTCCGACATTGTGGATCAGGATATCGACGTGCCCCATCGCGGCCACGGCCTCGCGCATCGACTTGCGGTCGGCCATGTCGAAGGCGATGGCATCGCAGGTGGCGCCACTGCGGCGCAGCGCATCGAGCCGCGGCGCCAACCTGGGGAGCGAGCGGCCGTGCAGGATAATGCGCGCGCCGGCTTCGGCCAGCCCGCGTGCCATCTCCCAGCCGAGGCCGCGGCCGGAGCCGGTGATCAGCGCGGTTCGGCCGTCGAGCCGGAATTGATCGGGAAAGGTCGTCGACACCGGCGGGAGCATTGGCTATTTCGAGGTCATGCTGCAATTGCCAAAAGTGATCGCCCATCGCGGCGCGTCGGCCTA
>CANIRG010000145.1 GCA_947469635.1 Rhodospirillales bacterium
GCCCAGACCGACCTCGTCGAGGTCGTGGCCGAGCTGCGGCAGGTGGTCTGCGTCAAGGGTTGAGGCTTCGTCTCTTCCGGACCGCGGGCCTCCAGGGCCGCATCATATGAGCGGGCCAGGAGGCCCGCGGTCCGGAAGAACAGGTGTCCGCTCATCGCTTTGCGGGCGCGCAGGTGATCGTCGCCGTCCCGCCTCTCGTCGGAGGGAGGCCGCCCGAGCTTGCGACCAGAAAGGCCGAGATGTCGGCCGGGACGGTGTAGGAGCCGGCGAAGGGCAGGCCGGGATGATCGATGACGATCCTGCCGACGGACAGGAGCGTCTCGGTGGCGCCGTCGCCCTCGACGGTCAGGCTGATGACGTCTCCGGCCTTCAGGTCCACGGTGCCGGGCGTGTAGAACCACACCCCGTCGGCCTCGAACGACTGCGAACGGTTGATGGTGCTGCAGCCGGCGCCGTAGGCGCTCGTGGCCACGGCCATCATCAAGGCAGCGCTCCCCAGCGCCGCGTTCGTCCTGGATGCGATCGACATTGCAATCCCCCCAACACGCGGTTCACACACGCCACAGACGAAAAAACTTATTGCAGTCGCCCTTGCGACGCTATGCTGCGGGTGCCCAATCCGGGTTTTGGCGGCAAACGAGGTGCGTTCCCGTGAGCGACAACCGGCAGCAGATCGCCAGCGCAGCGCCGGCGCGCCCGAAAAGACCCCAGCTCGTCGCGACGCGGGGACGGGAGGATCTGCGCCTTTTCCTTCACCTGATCGCGACCTTCGTGCATCGCGTCGACAACGCGCGACGCGAACTCTACTTCGGCGACCTGGCGCTCGCCAGCGTCGCCGGAACCATCGCCCTGCAGTCGATCGATCCCAAGATGCGGGACACGGCGTTCCGCGACAAGTTCAGCGACCTGCGCAGCATCATCGGCGTCCAGGGCCAGCACCCGGTCAATGCGCTGTCGATCGCCGAGGCCACCGGCGTGCCGCGCGAGACGGTGCGGCGCAAGCTCAAGATCCTGCTCCAGAAGGGCGTCATCATCGAGCAGTCGCGCGGCCTCTACGTCATCAAGCCCGGCTTTGCGCAAAGCCCGCAACATATCGCCGTCATCGAGCAGGCCGTGCGCGACGCGATCCAGTTGCTGAACGATTGCCTGCGCGTCGGGCTGGTGAACCTGTCGCAGGACCCCGCCGACGCCTGACAGGGATGGCCCACCTCCTCCCTGCGTAGTGCCGACATGGCCGCCCGCGTTGCGGCCGATGTTCAACAACAACGATCCGAGGTTGGCGCGATGAAGATCCTTGCCTGCATGATTGCCCTTGCCGTCTCGGCGGCCGCCCTTCCCGCCTTCGCCCAGCCCAACGCGCCGCCGCCCTCGCCCAACAGCGGCCCATCCGTCAACTCGATGCCCTCCGGCACGCCGCAGGCCACCACGCAGGCCCGGCACAAGCACAAGAAACACAAGAACAAGCGCAAGCACCGCCGCGCCAACCAGCCCGCCGCGCCGTCCTTCTGATTCGGGGTCTTCCTACTCCGCCTGGATGCCGGCCTTCTCGATGATCGGCCGCCACAGCGCGATCTGGGAGACGAGCTTGGCGCGGTGGGCCTCGGGCGTCGCCTGGTCGAGCGGCAGCAGGTAGGTCTCGACCTTGTCGACCTGGGCCGCGACCGCGGGATCCTGCATCACCTCGCGCAGGGCCTTGTTGAGGATGTCGATGACCGGCCTGGGCGTGCCCTTGGGGGCGTAGAAGCCGTACCAGGCGCCGATGTCGAGGCTGGGCATCCCCGCCTCGGCCGCCGTGGGCACGCCGGGCAGCGACGGCAACCGCTTGGGCGCGGTCAGCACATAGGCCTTGAGGTCGCCGCTGCGCACCATGCCCGACGTGGTCGTCGGCAGGTCGCAGATCAGGTCGACCTGGCCCGAACGCACGTCGATCACCGCCGGGCCCGCGCCCTTGTACTGCACCATCGTCACCTGCACGCCCAGCGCCTCCTGGAACAGCATGGCGCAGAGATGCGTGGCGCTGCCCATGCCCGACGAGGCCATGGTGAGCTTCTCCTTCTTCTCCTTCGCATAGGCCACGACCTCGGCGAAGGTCTTCGGCGCGAAGTCCTTGCCCGCCAGCATGACCATGGGCGCCTCGGCGAACAGGCCGATGAACTCGTAGGCCTGCAGCGGATCGAAATCGAACTTCTTGTAGAGCAGCGGGATCGTCGACATGCCGATATGGTTCAGCAGCAGCGTGTAGCCGTCGGGCTTGGCCTTGGCCGCCTGCATCGAGCCCACCGCCCCGCCGGCGCCGCTGACGTTCTGCACCACGATGGTCTGGTTGAGGCGGGTCTTCAGCCCGTCGGCGAGGATGCGCGTCAGGAAATCGCTGCCGCCACCCGGCGGGTAGGGCGTGACCAGGGTGATCGCCCGGCTGGGATAGGCCTCCTGCGCCGCAACAGGCGCGGCCAGAAGACATGCAAAAATCAAAGCCGCGATGCGAAGCATTGTTTCCTCCCTGAATTTCTTGGGCAGGATGCTAAGCTCGCGTGAGGGAGTTCGCCCCATGAAAATAGAAAAGCCCGACCCGCGCATAGGTGCCATCGCCACGGACGTCGATGTCCGTGCACTGTCCGACGCAGACTGGAACGCGCTCTACCAGGCTTGGCTCGACGGCATCGTGCTAGTCGTGCGCGGCCAGACGCTCACCATCGAGGAGTTCCTCGCCTACTCCGCGCGCTTCGGCAGGCTGAAGCCGCATCGCGTGAAGAAGACGCGACACCCGGATCATCCGGCGCTCACGGTGATGGGCATCGGCACGCGCAAGCCCGACGGCCAGGTCGACAAGACGATCTACGACCGTGGCGGCGGCTGGCACACGGATTCGCCGTGGGACGACGAGATCTGCAAGGGCACGCAGCTCTACGGCATCGAGATCCCGTCCTATGGCGGCGACACGCTTTTCGCCAGCATGTACGAGGCCTACGCCACGCTGCCCGAGACGCTGAAGCGGCGCATCGAGGGGCTGAAGGCCGAGCACGTCTACGGCGGACGCGGCCGGCGCGGCAACGAGCTGCTCGATCCCGAGGACCGCAACAGGCCACCGGCCGTGCACCCGATCGTGCGTCGCCACGAGGAGACCGGCCGCAGGTCGCTGTACGCCAACCCCTATCACATCCTGCGCATCCAGGGCGTCGGCGACGCGGAAGGCGAGGCGCTGATCGCCGAGCTCACCGACCACATGACCGCGACCACCGCGCAGTACCGCCACAGGTGGCAGAAGGGCGACATCGTGATCTGGGACAATCGCTGCGCGCTGCACTCCGCGACCGGCGGCTATCCGATCGAGGAGAAGCGCATCCACTGGCGCGTCACGATCATGCAGGACGCCCAGCGGGCGCAGCGCGCCGCCTAGGGGCGCCTCGCTTCGGACGGCGGGGTATAGTTGTCGGTCTGCGTCGCGTAGTGCGCGAGCGACCATTGCTTCAGCACGTCCGAGGCGAGAGCGACGATACCGAGGCCGATGAGCAGCGCGATAGCGAGGGAAATCAGCGGGCGCATGCCCGAGCAGATGGGGATCGAAATCGACCAAAAGGTGGCGGAGCTTTGGATGCGTGCCGGGAGCCTTTTTCAGCTGTTGAAAATCGTCGCGGCCCCGCGACCTATCTGAAGAGGCCGCCATCTTGGACTTCAGCGTGTCCAGCACGGACGGCGGCCGCGGCGGCGGAATCTCCCGCTCCATCACGTCCTTGCCCTTCTTCGCCGCGTCGACGTAGCGCGCATAGGAAACGACCGTGCCGTTCACCGTCGGCGTCAGCAGATCGCGCGCGACGGTAACGGGCATCACTTTCGCGATGACGTCGGGGTAGGCATTGACCAGCTCGATCGCATAGTCGAGGTAGCCATAAAGCTCCACGACGATGATGAACTTGATGAGCTTCAGCGGCTGGTCGAGCCCGGCCTTCGCCACGATATCGTGACCGTCGATCGGGTCGGTGAAATAGAGCGTCTCGCCCCACATGACCTGGCCGCTATCCTCCTGCCAGTGGACTTCCTTGCCACCGGCCCAGCACCTGGGATCCGGCAGGGTCTTCCTGGGATATTTTCCGATGTGAAGGAAATCGTGCAGGCGGAAGCCGTGCTGGCGCATGAACACGTCGGTGTCGGCGAACAGCGGGCAGTTGTTGACGTTCTGGAACCGCGTCTCGATCTGGGCGCCCAGGCACTTGCGCAATGCCGACGCGCCGCCCCGCAGCACATCGACCTCGGCGCCTTCGACGTCGATCTTCAGAAAGTCGAAACTGTCGATGCCCTCGCGCTCCAGGCAGGCATCGAGCCCCTGGGTCGTGACCTGGACTTCCTTCAGGACCGTGAGGTTCTTGAGATGCCAAGGCGTGTAGCGGCTCCAGTAGTCGATCCGGTTCTTGTACAGGCCGCAGCTCGGCGGCCAGTTGGTCACGTAGAAGGTCTTCTCCTCGGCCTTCTCCCCCAGCACATAGGGCAGGCAGCGATAGCCCTTGCCCTTGTAGGCCTCGTTGAGGCGCGCGCTTTCGGCAGCGTCCATCTCGAAGCCGATCGTCTCCATGCTGCCTTCCAGCGGCTTGAAGACTTCCGGCGGCTCGCCCCGCGCCCCGATGTCGATGAGCCGGAACGGATCGGACTTCAGGAGGCCCTGCTGGACGACGTGGTCGGTGAACCTATGCGGCAATGGGAGTTCCCCTCGGATGGCTGGGCGTGCGGTCGGTCAATCTAGCCGGACGGCCCGGCCGATACGATCGCTTTAGGGCGCGACGAAGCTCCGCAGCAATCCGAACATCCCGGTCGCGAACAGGATGGCGAGCGCCACGTTGCGGTAGAGGCGTTCGCTGGCCAGCCCATGGAACAGGCGGCCGCCGACCCAGGCGCCCAGCACCATCACCGGGAACAGCACGACGCCGCGCACCAGCGCGTCCCAGCCGGCGACGCCGGTGGCCAGCACGATCACGATCAGCAGGAACTGCGTCAGGAAATAATAGGTGACGATGTTGGCACGGTTGACCTCCGGCGGGTCGTTGCCCGAGAGGAGATAGAGCAGCACCGGCGGGCCACCGACGCTGGTGGTGGCCATCATGGCGCCCGACACCGCGCCCACCGTCGCCGCCGCGATCGGCGACCGGCCGCCGCGGTATTTCCAGCCGCTCCACATCAGCACGACGAACGCCACGATGATCGCCGACACACCCGTCACGATGGCGCCCTTGTCGACGCTGGCCAGCAGCCAGACGCCCAACGGCATGGCGGCGCAGGCCGCGATGCTCATCGGCATCAGCGTCTTCCAGTCGGCATGGCCGCGCACCTGGGGAAAGAGCTGCAGCGACACCACGAGCTCGATGGCCACCACCGTCACCACCATGTCGGCCGAGCCGAACAGGATGGCGAAGATCGGCGCCATCAGCATCGCCGAGCCGAAGCCCGCGAAGCCGCGCATCAGCCCGGCCACCAGCGTGACCGCGAGCGCGGTCGGCAGGCCGATGCCGGCGAACAGGGAGAGGATGTAGGGGATCATGCGAGGCTCTCTACGACGACACAGGTGTCATCCCGAGCGCAGCGAAGGACCTTTGCTCATGGCCTCAAAGGTCCTTCGCTGCGCTCGGGATGACAGATTTTATGTGAGCCGTGCGTCGAACCCGCGCGCGGCTCGGGCTCATGAGGCGGGCCTGGAGGCCCGCGGTCCGGAAGACAGGAGCTTCGCCCGCACGAAGTCGATGCGGTCGTGGCCCCAGAACAGCTCGCCGTCGACCACGAAGGTCGGGACGGCGAACACACCCGCCGTCTCGCCCGCCTGCTGGTGGGCGGCGAGCTCCTTCGGCCCGTCGCCCGCGGCGAAGGCGTCGAAGCCCGAGGGATCGACGCCCACCTCCTTCAGCAGCATGCCGACCGCGCCGCGATCCTCGTAGTCGAGCTCGCGCTTGAAGAAGCGCGGATAGGCGAGATCGATCAGCGCCCGCGCCCTGCCGCTCCTCTCGGCGAACAGCCAGGCGAGATGGATCAGTCTCTGGTCGTAGATCTTCTTCGGACCGAGCAGCGTGATGCCGCGCGGCGTCGCGAAGCGGCGGGCGTCGGCATAGAGGTACTTCACCTTGCGCAGGCCGTTCTGCAGCGCCGCCGGATCGTTGAGGTTGGCGATGGTGGCGAGGTTGAGCGAGAACGGCCGCAGCCGCAGGGTCGCGCCCAGCTCGGTCTCCAGCGCATAGGCCGGGTCCTTGGCGAGGTAGGAATAAGGGCTCCGGAGATCGAGCCAGAGATCGACCGGCCTGCTCACGCCCGCGCCTTCTCGCCGGTCTTGTCGCGCAGCCGCCGCATGCCGCGCAGCCAGCGGTCGCGGTCGAGCTTGCGGCCCATGTACTCCTTCACCTCGGGATGGGTGAGGATGAGGAAACGCTCCTCGTCCATCGCCTCTATCACCGTTTGCGCCACGGCATCGGTGTTGAGCACGCCGTCGACCGACGCGGCCGTGGCGCCCGCCATGCGCAGCATGTTGGTGTCGACCGCCTGCGGGCAGAGCACGGAGACGGCGATGCCGCGGTCGCCGTACTGGATCGAGAGATGCTCGGCCAAGGCGACGCCCGCATGCTTGGTGACGCCGTAGGGCGCCGAGCCCATCGAGGCGAGCAGGCCGGCGGCGCTCGCGGTGTTGAGCAGATAGCCCTCGCCGCGCGCCAGCATCTTGGGCACCAGCGCACGGGCGGCATAGACATGGGCCATGACATGGATCGCCCAGCTGTCGGCCCAGTCCTTGTCGGTGGCATCCTCGTGCCCGCCGCGGCCGATCCCGGCGTTGGAGAAGAAGACGTCGACCGGGCCGAACGTCTTCTCGGCCTCGGCGATGAGCTTCTGCACCTCGCTCTCCTTGCCGATGTCGCCCGCCACGGCGAGCGCGCCGATGTCGCTCGCGACCTTGGCGAGACGGCCCGCGTCCATGTCGGCCACGACCACGCCCTTGGCGCCTTCCTTTGCATAGCGCCGCGCGATCGCCTCGCCGATGCCGCCTGCCGCGCCGGTGACGACGCAGACCTTGTCTTTGACTTTCATTGGACTCCTCCCGGAAACGATAACCTCACCCTCAGGAGGCGCGCAGCGCCGTCTCGAAGGGTGCGGACCAGTCTTGTTGCTTGTGGCTTAGTAGAACGGCTTGTCCCCCTTCACCGTCACGCGGTAGCCCAGGCGCTTGTGCGGGAAGTAATCCCACATGGCGTGGTGCATGGCGGCGCGATTGTCCCAGAAGGCGATCGAGTTGGGCTGCCAGGCGAAGCGGCAGTGGAACTCCGGCGTCTCGCTGTGCTGGTAGAGCATCGCCAGCAGCGCGTCGCTCTCGTGCTTCTTCAGGCCGACGATGCCGGTGGTGAAGTTGCGGTTGACGTAGAGCGCCTTGCGGCCGGTCACGGGATGGGTGCGCACCACGGGATGCTCGTTGCGCGGGAAGCCGCCCGCCTTGGGCGTCTGGCCGAAGCGGCCGCCATAGACCTGCGCGCCGTCATGGATCGCGGTCAGCCCTTCGCAGAGTTTCTGGATCGGCGGCGAGAGGGTCTCATAGGCACGGTACATGTTGGCGAACAGCGTGTTGCCGCCGCCGTCGGGCGGCAGCTCCTTCATGTAGAGGATGCTGCCCATCGGCGGTTCGGGATCGCATGACACGTCGGAGTGCCATTCCTCGCCCGCGACGTGCTTGGAGGTCTCGTCGGCCTTGATGACCAGGATCTCGGGATGCGCGCCCTCGGTCCGTATCGAGGTCGGATGGATGTGCAGCTCGCCGAAGCGGCGGCCGAAGTCCTTGTGCTGCTCGTGCGTCAGCTCCTGGTCGCGGAAGAAGATCACCAGGTTCTCCATCAGCGCGTCGTGCACTTCCTGGAATTGCTGGTTGCCGAGCGGACGGGCGAGGTCGACGCCGAAGATCTCCGCGCCGATGGCGGGCGTGAGCTTGCGGACCTCGATGGTGTGGTAGGTCATGCCCGGAGCCTAGCGCGGGAAATCACGATGGGCGACAGCGGAGCTTGAGGCCTATTAGAGCGGCTGCGCGGGCCCACTCTTCGCTATCCCTAGTCAAAATCCGTGTTGTTTGACTCCCCACCGGCACGCCCTGTAGCTTCCCCAGCACAAGAACAAATACAGAACATTCAAAGCGTACGGACGTGATCCTGTCTGAGGAGTGAAAGATGAGCGACGCCTACACGCGTGAGCCGGATGCGACGGAGGGTGATGTCGGCTTCGCCGCGCCGAAGTCCGACGCGTCGTTTCGCTTCATGCTGCGCAGTGGCTTCGTGGGCGAGGTCACGGTGGCCGGCACCAGCTTCAACAGGCTCTATGGCGGGGTGCAGGCCGCGGATGAACGCAGCACCTTCCTGATGTTCGACAGCCACGTTTGCCGGGTGGCGATCAACCGCCGTCACCTCGCGGCCGTGCAGTTTCGCGCCGACGGAGAATGGGGCCTGCCGAGCACCGATCTCGATGCGGAGGATGTCGTGGTCGTGGTCTTCGCGAGCGGCGCCAAGCCGCTGAAGGTCGAGGTCCAGGCCGACAGCATGCCCTGGTCGATGGTGGAGCAGATGAGCGGGAAAGAAGGTTGGCCGGCGTCCGACGTCCTGCTCGGAGACCTGATCGCGGCCCTCGAGCGCTCGGATCGGAGCACCGACTACATGAAACATCTGCCGTCGGATGCGGCGCGTTACAGGGAAGCCCACCTGTGGCTTCGCCTGAACGACGTGGCATTCATCTCCGTGCCCTTCTGCCTGCTGCCGGTCGAGAAGGCATTGCTCGACGCGTGCAATGAAAACACCGCGCCGGCCGGCACGTGAGCTTGCGGACCTCGATGGTATGATGGCGCGTGTTGGAAACCCACCGCGAGAAGCCACCATGAGCGACACCCTTGTCCTGCGCGCCGCGACGGTAGCCGACGCCGCCGCGCTCGCCGCCACCATCGCCGCGTCCTTCGCGCAATACCGCGGCAAGCTCGTGCCCGAGTCGAGCGCCTTCCGGGAAACCGAGGCGGCCATCGTCCGCCAGCTCGGCGAGGGCGCCGGCGCCTTCATCGCCGAGCGCAACGGCGAGCCGCTGGCCTGCGTCATGACCGAGCCGATGGAAGGCGACCTCTACTTCGGCCGGCTCGCGGTGTTGCCCCAGGCGCGCGGGCTCGGCCTCGCCAAGCGGCTGATCCTGGCGGTGGAGGACGATGCCCGCACGCGCGGCCTGCCCGGCGTGAGGCTGGGCGTGCGCATCGCGCTGCCGCAGAACCAGCGGCTGTTCAACTCGCTCGGCTATCGCGAGATCTCGCGCGAGGCCCATCCCGGCTTCGACCATCCTACCTCGATCAACATGCGCAAGTCCCTGTAGCGCGTCACTTGACCAGCTTCGGCTTCGGCGGGTCGCGCTCGTCGGCGACCGGCTGCTCGCCCAGCCACTTGCGCGCCTCGTGGACATTGCGGAAGACCTTGGCGGGGCGGCCCTCGACGTCGAGGCTGGCGAACAGCTTCACGATGTCGCCGCGCTCCGGATCGATGACGAAGGCCATCGGGCCGCGCGGGATCTTCACCGGCTGCTCCCGCAGCACCTGCGCCATGGCGGCCATCTCGCGCTCGGTGAAGTCGGGCCGTGCCTCGACCACGTGGAACAGCTTGCGGTAGTGCAGCAGGCCGGAACTCACGACCTCGCGCGCGAAGCCCGCCAGCTCGAGCAGGGACAAGGGGCCGCTGAAAAAGGCGTAGACGAGACGATTGGGATGATCGACCGAGGACTTGATGGACATGCATTCCTCCCCCGTTACGCTACGCTCGGCTAGGCTGGCACGGGCTGCCGACATCGACAAGAAGCCAGCCGGCGCACCTGTGTCATGAATCTGTCCCACGCCATCGCGTTGCAGCAGGCGTGGCCTTCTTCGATTTGCCCGGAGTCCAACGGATCGGTAAAATCCCGGCCATGAGCACACGCACGCCCCTCACCGGCCCCTCCGTCTGGACCGGCGCCGAGATCAAGAATTCCGACCGCTGGATCCGCGACCTGTCGCAAGACGCCGTCGAGGAGCTCGACATGGCGGTGAAAGCCGTCCGCAGCATGCCGTGGCAGGAGATCACCAAGTACGATTTCCCGCTGTTCGAGATTCCCGACCTGCTCGACGACATCTCCGACGAGCTGGAGAACGGCAGCGGCATCATGAAGCTGCGCGGTTTCCCGGTCGACAAGTACAGCGAGGACGATTTGCGCCGGCTCTACTATGGCCTCGGCACGCATCTCGGCACGCCGGTGTTCCAGAACAGGAGCGGCGAGCTCATGCGCGCCATCCGCGACGAGGGCGCGCATGTCGGCCGCACCTACGGCGAGACCAAGGACCAGCAGGGCGGCACCTTCCTCTCCTCCTACGCGCGCACGCTTACCAACGGCGGCCTGCGCTTCCACACCGACCGCACCGACGTGGTGGGCCTGCTGTGCGTGCGCCAGGCGCGCGCCGGCGGCGTCAGCACGCTGGCCAGCACGCCCGCGATCCACAACGCGATCCTGGCCAGGCGCCCCGACCTGCTCGACGCGCTGTTCGGCGACTACTGGCGCAGCCGCTTCGGCGAGGAAGGCACGGTCAAGGACGGGCCGGGAGCCGGTGGGGGCACGAGCAAGGCCACGGCCTATCCGCTGCCGATCTTCGGCCTGCGCGACGGCAAGTTCACCTCGCACTATTCGCTCACCTTCATCGAGGCGGCCCAGATGGCGCCCGACGTGCCCAAGCTCACGAGCGCACAGAAGGACGCCATCGAGATGCTGATGACGACCGCGCAGGAGCTGTGCTTCGAGATGACGCTCGAGCCCGGCGACCTGCAGCTCATCAACAGCCATGTGACCTACCACGGCCGCACCCCCTTCGAGGACGACGCGGCGAGCGGCCACGATCGCCTGCTGCTGCGCCTGTGGCTCACCATGGCCAACAACCGTCCGCTGCCCGAGGGTCACGAGATCCTGTGGCAGAGCATCGAAGCCGGCCAGCCGCGCGGCGGCATCAAGCAGGTCACGGTCTGAATCTTAGAGATCCCTCGCTGCGCTCGGGACGACACCGGCTTTTTGATTGTCATCCCGAGCGTAGCGAAGGATCTAGTCTCTTCGTCAACGCTTGTTGCGCAGACGTCCGACGATGCCGGTCGGGAAGAAGTAGACGCAGAGGATGAAGGCGACGCCCAGCCACAGCAGCCAGCGGTCGGGGTGGAACAGGTTGGCGAGCAGCGGCGCGCCCACCAGCGCCTTGTGGGCGATGGCCAGAAGGTCCTGCAGGTAGTTCTGGGCGAAGACCAGCAGCACCGCGCCGATCACCGCGCCGTACATCGTGCCCATGCCGCCGATCACCACCATCAGCAATATGTCGATCATGATGTCGAAGCTGAGCGTCGTGTCGGGATTGGTCTGGCTCGACCACAGCGCCAGCAGCGCGCCGGCGAGCGCCGCCGTGGCGGCGGCGATGCAGCTCGCGATGGTGCGATAGACCACGGTGCGGTAGCCGATGGCCTCGGCGCGGAACGGATTCTCGCGGATCGCCATCAGCACCGAGCCGAAGGGCGAGTTGACGACGCGCAGCAGCACCAGCACCAGCGCCAGCGAGCAGAAATAGACCAGGTAGTAGTCGAGGATGCGGCCGTTCACGCCCTCGATCAGGCGGAACGAGGCGCGCAGTACGACGGGCAGGCGGTAGTTCAGCCCATCCTCGCCGCCGGTGATGTCGGAGAGCTGCGAGGCCAGGATGGCGAAGGCGCTGGCGACGGCCAGCGTGATCATGGCGAAGAAGATGGTGCGCACGCGCAGGCTGAACAGGCCGATCAGGGCGGCGAGCACGATGGCGAGGATGAGCCCGCCGACCACGCCGACCGCGACAGAGGTCCATTCGGCGCCCATCCGTGTCAGCGCGATGGCGACGCCGTAGGCGCCGATGCCGAAGAACATCGTGTGGGCGAAGGAGACGATGCCGGTGTAGCCCAGCAGCAGGTCGAAGCTCGCGGCCAGCACGATGAAGACGCAGATCTTGGCCGCGACGTTCAGCGACTTGGCGCCGGGGAAGAGGAACGGCGCCACGGCGAGGCCGATCAGGATCGCCAGCAGCGCGACCGCGAGCCAGCGGCTGCGCGGCAGGTCGTCGGAGAGGAGCGCGCGCAGCATCGCTATCGCCTCGCCACGGGATAGAGGCCCTGCGGCCGCCACAGCAGGATCAGCGCCATCAAGAGGATGTTGGAGCCGAGCGACACCTTGGGCGCGAGAAAGCCGATGTAGTTGGCGGTGAGGCCGACGAGGAGCGCGCCGACGAAGCAGCCGCCGACGGAACCAAGACCGCCGATGATGATGACGATGAAGACCAGCACCGCGACCTGCGCGCCGATCGCCGCCGTCACCGTCTCCTGGTAGAGGCCCCACATCACGCCGCCCAGGCCCGCGAGCGCCGAGCCCACGACGAAGACACCGACGAACAGGCGGCGGATGCGATAGCCCAGCGCCTCGACCATCTCGCCGTTCTCGACGCCGGCGCGGATCAGCAGGCCGATGCGGGTGCGGTTGAGCGTCACCATGAGGGCGGCGAACACCGCGAGGCCGACGCCCACCGCCAGCACGCGATACTTCTCGATGGCGATGTCACCGATCAGGAAGGCGCCGCGCAACGCCGTGGGCCGCGTCAGCGTGATCTGGTCCGGTCCCCACACGACCTTGAGGAGCTGCTCGGCCACGATGAGGCCGCCGGTCGTCACCAGGATCTGCTTCAGATGCTGGCCATAGACCGGCCGCACGATCACGCGCTCGAAGGCAAAGCCCAGGCCGCCGCTCACGATCATCGCGGCGAGCGCTGCCGGCACGATGGCGGCGAGGTTGAGCCATAGCGAGTCGGCGGCCATCCACGGCGCCAGGGCCAGCATGACGCTGGCGGCCACGAACGCGCCGACGGCGATGAAGGCGCCATGGCCGAAATTGAGCACGTCCATCAGGCCGAAGGTGAGCGTGAGGCCGGAAGCCATGACGAAGATCATCAGCCCCATGGCAAGGCCCGCGACGGTGAGCGTCACCCAGCTCGACGGCGAGCCGACGAGCGGGAAGGCAGCGAGGCCCAGCACCGGGATCAGCAGCAGCGGGAGATAGTCGCGCTTCATTGCTGGGAGCGCGGCACTCCAGTGCCGCTCATGATCTCGATGCGCCACTGGAGTGGCGCGCTCCCAGGCGCCAACTTTAACGCTTCTTCCAAAGACAACCTCATCCTGAGGAGCGAGCGCAGCGAGCGTCTCGAAGGATGGACCACGGGCAAGGTCGTGGAAAAGCCGAGGTTGCAGCATCCGTTGCGTTGCCCACCTAAGC
>CANIRG010000146.1 GCA_947469635.1 Rhodospirillales bacterium
ATCACCGCGCGCATGGCCATGACCATCGATTCGATCTCGCACGGCCGCTTCGGCGTGAACCTGGTCACCGGCTGGCAGAAGGCCGAGTACGACCAGATGGGCCTGTGGCCCGGCGAGGAGCACTTCAAGTATCGCTACGACATGGTCACGGAATACGTGACGGTGATGAAGGAGCTGTGGGCGCAAGGACAGTCGGACTTCAAGGGCAAGTACTTCACCATGAACGACTGCCGGTTGGGGCCGCTGCCGTCGCGCCCGATCCGGCTGATCTCGGCCGGCACCAGCGACGCCGGCCTCGACTTCGCGGCCAAGCAATGCACCTACAATTTCTGCAGCGGTCACGGCGACATCAACGAGCCGCGCGACACCGCCGATTCGGTCCTGCGGCTGAAGGCGGCGAGCGCCGCCGCCGGCACCGACGTGAAGGCGCTGGCGCTCACCCTGATCATCGCCGACGAGACCGACGAGGCCGCCATGGCCAAGTGGGAGCATTACAAGGCGGGCGTCGATCTCGACGCCATCGACTGGCGCTCCGACCAGGCCGCGGCCGACAAGTTCGCCGCCGCCAACTCCACAGCCGGCCGCATCCGCCGGCGCGAGCCCCTGCCCAACAACGGCTCCAAGCTGATCGGCTCCTACGCCACCGTGGCGCGACTGCTCGACGAGATGGCCGAGGTCGAGGGGCTGGCGGGCGTCATGCTGACCTTCGACGACTTCGTCATCGGTGTGGAGCAGTTCGGCCAGCGCATCCAGCCGCTGATGCGCTGCCGCCGCAACCTCGCCGTGGCGGCCTGACTTGGACACGCTCACGGCAAAGGTCGACGACCCGGCGGCGCCGGTGACGGTGCGGCCACAGCTCGACCTCGAGCTTCGCGGTGTGCGCAAGCGCTACGGCGATTTCGTCGCCGTCGACGGCGTGTCGCTCAAGGTCGAGAAGGGCCAGTTCGTCTGCCTGCTCGGCCCCTCGGGCTGCGGCAAGACGACGACGCTGCGCTGCATCGCGGGCCTCGAGGAGCCCGACGACGGCGGCATCCTGATCGGCGGCAAGGAGGTGACGCGCGACCCGCCGTGGGAACGCGACATCGCCATGATGTTCCAGGACTTCGCGCTGTTCCCGCACATGACGGTGGCGAAGCAGGTGGGCTTCGGCCTCGAGATGCTGAAGAAGCCCAAATCGGAGATCGCGAGTCGCGTGAAGCATGTGCTGAAGTCGTTCGAGATCGCGAGCCTGGCCGACCGCAAGCCCGGCAGCCTGTCGGGCGGCCAGCGCCAGCGCGTGGCGCTGGCCCGCGCCATGATCACCGAGCCGCGCATCCTGCTGCTCGACGAGCCGATCGGCGCGCTCGACTATTCGCTGCGCGAGACCGTGATGCTGGAGCTGAAGCTCCTGCAGCAGCGCACCGGCATCTCCTTCATCTGGGTCACGCACGACCAGAACGAGGCCTTCTCGCTGGGCGATCTGGTCGTGGTCATGAACCACGCCAGGATCGAGCAGCAGGGGCCACCGGAGGAGATCCTGCAGCGACCGGGCACCGCGTTCGTCGCGGGCTTCGTGCAGGGCAACAACGTCTTCCGTGGCCGTGTCGCCGAGATCGCCGACGGGCATGTCAGGATCGAGACTCCGGTCGGACCGTTCTTCGTGCCCTTCACCGGCGCGGCTCCCGTCGCCGGCGGGGAGGCTTCCTTCTCGGTGCGCGCCGAGCTCATCACCGACGCCCCGTCGGAACGCCATGGCAATCGCGTGACGGCGCGCTGCACCGCCGTCGAGTATTTCGGTTCGGTGCGCCGCCACATCTTCGAGCGGCCCGACGGCGAGGTGCTGAAGTACGACCAGTTCGGCGCCCATGCCGCGCGCATCGCGATCGGGCAAACCGCGGAGCTGGGCTGGCAGAAGGAGGATTGCGTCCTGCACGGGAGGGTGCAGCGGTGAGCACCATCCGCGTCCGCTCCGCCGCCAGCTATTGGCTGGCCGTTCCGGCGGCGGCCTGGATGCTGGGCGTGGTGGTGGTGCCGATCGTGCTGCTGGTCTGGGTGTCGCTCTGGGGTGGCCGCGCCTTCTCGACGGCGAGCCCGCTCACCATCGACAACTACATCCGCTTCTTCTCCAACCAGACATACCTCAAGCTGGTGGGGACCACCCTCGTCCATACCGCGACCCTGATGGCCGTCACCGGCGTGCTCGGCTACTGCATCGCCTACTTCCTCACCATGAAGGTGAAGAGCCCGCTGTGGCGAACGGTGCTGTTCCTGGCCTTCATCGTCCCCTTCTGGACCTCGACGCTGATCCGCGCCATCGCCTGGGTGCCGTTCCTTGGCGTGAACGGCGTGATCAACCAGACGCTGATGTTCGTGGGTGCCACGCAGTCGCCGATCGAGGCGTTCCTCTACTCGCGCACCGGCATCACCATGGCGCAGGTCTCGCTCTACACGATGATGGCGGCGGGTCCGGTCGTGTACATGCTGAATTCGATCGCGCCGCAGCTGCGCGAGGCCGCGATGACGCTGAAGGCGCCGCCGCTGACCGTGTTCTGGCGCATCGTCTTTCCGCTGACGCTGCCCGGCGTGGTGATCGGCCAGGTGCTGGTCTTCCTCAACGTCATGTCCGACTTCGCCACCGTCGCCACGATCGGCGGCAACAAGCATGCGCTGCTCTCCAACCTCGTGCTGCTGTTCTACGAAGGCTCGCAGATCCGCGCCGCCTCGGTGGTCGCGGTCCTGCTGATGGTCTGCATGCTGATCGGTGTCGTGGTCGCCCTGCGCGTCGTCGACATCCGCCGGCTGGGAGCGGATCGATGACCCGCTGGCCCCGGATAGGCTGGAAGACCCGGCTCAGCCTCACGAGCTGGATCCTCGGCACTGTCACGGTGATCTTCCTCACCTACCAGTGGCTGCCGATCTTCACCCTGGGCCTGCTGTCCTTCAGCGGCCCCACCGGCGGCACGACCTTCCCGATGAACGGCACGTCGTTCCACTGGTACCAGGAGGTGTGGCGGGCCACAGTCATGAACGACTTCAAGCCGCCGCTGATGCGCTCGACTCTCCTGGCGGCGGCCTGCTCGCTCACGACGATCGTGCTGTCGGTCATGGCGGCGCAGGCGATGCGCGGTCAGTTCCGCGGCAACAGCTGGTTCTTCTACCTGATGCTGCTCGGCATCATGGCGCCCGGCATCCTGGTGGGCTTCGGCTTCGCCATCATGATGCGCATCCTGGGCGTCGAGCTGTCGTGGGACACCACGACGTTCCTGGTGCAGGTGTCGTGGACCCTGCCGTTCGGCTTCCTCACCATGCTGGCGGTCTTCAACCGCTTCGACACGCGGGTGGAAGAGGCGGCGCTGACGCTGGGCGCCTCGCGGCTGAAGACTTTCCGCCGCATCACCCTGCCGCTCGTCCTGCCGGGCGTGATCGGCGCCGGCCTGTTCGGCTTCTCGCTCTCCTACGACGAATATGCCCGTAGCATGTTCACGACAGGCCCGGACACGACGCTGCCGCTCGCCGTCATGGCCCAGCTCGACCGCCAGCTCACGCCCGAAATCTACGCCATCGGCACGACGACGACGCTCTTCTCGCTGATCGCCGTGACGCTCTGCACCGCAGGCCTGTGGGCGATGCGGCGCTCGACATCGCTGCGCAGATCCTGACCCACCATTCAAAGGAGATAGGCATGCTGATCAAACGCCGAAATCTGTTCGCCGCCGCCGGAGCCTCGACACTGGCCGGGCCGACCATCCTGCGGCCCGCCAATGCGCAGGCCAAGCAGATCAACCTCGCGGGCGCGAGCTACGATATGCGCGACGCCATCCTGGGCGAGTTCGGCAAGCGCACCGGCATCACGCCGCGGCCCTTCGTCAACCCCTCGACGCAGGTCCGGGTCGACCGCCTGCGCACCGCGCCCGTCGACTGCGTTCTGCTCGATGCACCCTTCGCGGCCTACGCCAACAGCGAGAAGCTGCTGCAGACCATCGACATCTCGCGCCTGCCCAACTGGAACAAGCTGCATCCGCTTCTCAAGGACGGCCGCGCCACGCCGACGGCGCCGCTGGGCTTCGGCGCCAATCCCGGCCGCATGATGTACACCGATGAATCCAAGACGAAGGTCACCTTCGCGCCGATGTTCTTCCAGATGGATTCGATCGGCTACAACGCCTCCAAGATCCCGGCCGAGAACAACACCCTGTCGTGGGGCGAACTGTTCAATCCGAAGTGGCGCGGCAAGGTCGCCATGTTCGGCATCGATTGGCTCGGCATGCTGAACGCCGCCATGGGCATGCGCGCGCTCGGCCTGCTCAATCCGGTCGACATCAGCAACATGACCGAGAAGGAGGTCGACACCGTCATCGCCTTCCTCAAGGAGAAGAAGAAGGAAGGTCAGTTCCGCGCCATGTGGAAGGCCTATGGCGAGCTCGTGAACCTGATGGCCTCCGAGGAGGTCTGGATCGCCGACGCCTGGTGGCCGGTCGTGGTCGAGGTCGCGAGCAAGGGCATTCCCGTGCACTACGCCGTCGCCAAGGAAGGCTATCGCGCCTGGTGCAACGGATACGGCATTGCCGCCGGCTCGAAGAATCTCGACGCCTGCTACGAATGGCTCAACTACTGGATGGAAGGCTATCCCGGCGCGCGCCAGTCGGAGATCGGCTATTTCTCGACGGTCGGGAACTACGAAAAGTATCTCGATCCCAAGCTGGTGAAGGAAGTCTATGGTGGCGAGGGCCGCGACGGCGGCTCGCTGGCGGATCGCGCCGAGCGGGTCTTCGTGTGGAACACGCGGCCGAAGAACCTCGAATATTACACCGAGAAGTGGAACGAGTTCCTCGCTGCCTGAGCCACGCCATGGCAGTCTCTCGACAGACGATTCGTATGCGGAGGCTGCCATGGATCTCGGGCTGAAGGGCAAGAAGGCTGTCGTCACCGGCGGCAGCAAGGGAATCGGCCGGGCCATCGTGGAGGGCTTTGCGGCCGAAGGGGCCGATGTTTCCTTCTGTGCGCGCAATGCTGGGGATGTCGCGTCGGCCGTCACCGCACTGAAGGCCAAAGGCATAAAGGCCTTCGGCAAGGCACTCGATGTCGCCGACGGGCCGGCACTCAAGGAATGGATCGCCGCCACCGCCGGTGAGCTGGGCGGGCTCGACGCGCTGGTCTGTAACGTCAGCGCGCTCGCGGTCGGCGATTCACCCGAGACCTGGGAGAAGTCCTTCCGCACCGACATGATGCATACGGTGAACGCCGTTGCTGCCGCGGTGCCGTTCCTCGAGAAATCCTCGTCGCCCTCGATCGCGCTGATCTCCAGCGTGTCGGGCTTCGAGGTCGATTTCGCTGCCGGCTCCTATGGTGCCATGAAGGCGGCGCTGATCCACTACGCCAAGGGCTTGAGCCGGCAGCTCGTCGCCAAGGGCATCCGCGTGAACTGCGTGTCACCCGGCAACACCTATTTCGACGGCGGCATCTGGCAGAATATCGAGAAGAACGTGCCGGACCTCTTCGCCTCGACGCTCAAGGTCAACCCGACCGGCAAGTTCGGCACCGCCGAGGAAGTGGCCAACGGCGTGGTGTTCCTCGCCAGCCCGATGGCCAGCCGCATTTCCGGCACCAACCTCGTAATCGACGGCGCCCTGACGGTGGCCGTGTAGGAGCGCGCCATGCACAGCCATGCCAAGCACACGATCCATCGCGAGCACATCCACCACGGCTGGAACAACGCCTTCCCGCCGCGCCTCACTATCGCGCCGGGCGAGAGCATCCAGTTCGAGACGCTCGATGCCTCGTCCGGCCAGCTCTCGAAGACCTCGACGGCGGAGGACCTGAAGAAGCTCGACCTCGCTTTCGTCAATCCGGTGACCGGGCCGGTCTTCATCGACGGCGCCAGGCCCGGCGATGCGCTGAAGGTGACGGTGCTGTCGTTCCAGCCCTCGGGCTGGGGCTGGACCGGCAACATCCCGGGCTTCGGCCTGCTCACCGACCAGTTCCCCGACGCGCATCTGCATCACTGGAACTACGATCCCGGCCTGGCGCCGGCGATGTACGGGCCGGGCGGCCGCGTGCCGTTGCGGCCCTTTCCCGGCACGATCGGCGTGGCGCCGGCGGCGTCCGGCCTGCACAGCATCGTCCCGCCGCGCAATGTCGGCGGCAACATGGACGTGCGCGACATCACCGCGGGCGTCGAGCTCTACCTGCCGATCGAGGTCGATGGCGCACTGTTCTCGGTCGGCGATCCGCACGCCGCCCAGGGCGACGGCGAGGTCTGTGGCACCGCGATCGAGAGCCCCATCGACCTGGCCCTGAAGTTCGAGCTCATCAAGGGCGCCAACCTCCGCATGCCGCGCTACACCACGCCCGGCCCCGTGACCGACCATTTCGACAAGAAGGGCTATGAGGTCACCACCGGCATCGGCCCCGACCTGATGACCGGCGCGCGCACGGCCGTGTCGGAGATGATCGATCTCCTGTGCAAGCGCTTCGGCTATTCGGCCATCGACGCCTACATGCTCTGCAGCGTCTGCGCCGACCTGCGCATCAGCTCGATCGTCGACGTGCCGAACTGGGTGGTGTCGTTCTACTTCCCGCGCATTGTTTTGGAATAGCTTTCCTCCCCATTCATATGGGGAGGAAAGGAATCAAGCCACCGCCGCCAGCTTCTCGCGCCGGCTCTTCATCAGCGGCTGGATGCGCTCGCCGAACTGCTCCATCCCGATCAGGAAGTCGTCGAAGGTCAGCATGATGCCCTTGGTGCCGGGCACGGTCGCGGCCTCGTCGAGCATGCGGGCGATCGAGGCGTAGGAGCCGACCAGCGTGCCCATGTTGAAGTTGATCGCGCCCTCGGGGGCGGAGATCACCTTGGCGGTGCCGCCCTCGGCGGCGTTGGGATCGGCATTGGCCTGGCCCGACATCCAGGCGAGCGCGCCCATGTCGGCACCCTCGTTGTAGTGCCGCCACTTTTCCATGGCCGCCTCGTCGGTCTCGTCGGCGATCACCATCATCAGCACATAGTTGCCGACGTCGCGGCCGGTCTTGGCCGCCGCCTCGACCATCAGCAGGTTGGTGGGCGCATGGGCGGTCGGGGTGTTGACGCCCTTGCCCAGGGTGAAGTTGTAGTCGCCGTAGGTCGCGCCGAACTCCATGCCGCGCGGGCTTTGGCCGGCACAGACGATCTTGACCGGCACCTGCGGGCGCGGGCTCAGCTTGCAGTCGGTCATCTGGAAATAGTCGCCCTTGAAGTCGGACGTGCCGGTCTCCCAGAGGTCGCGCAGCACCGTCACATACTCGGTGCTGTAGTCGTAGCGCCTGGCGAAGTGCGCCTCGCCCGGCCACAGGCCCATCTGCTCGTACTCGTCCTTGGCCCAGCCCGAGACGATGTTGACGCCGAAGCGCCCGCCCGAGATCGAATCGATGGTCGAGGCCATGCGCGCCACGATCGGTGGCGGCACCGTCAGCACCGCCACCGAGGCGTAGAGCTGGATGCGCTTGGTGACGGCCGCGAGACCGGCCATCAGGGTGAAGGATTCGAGATTGTGGTCCCAGAACTCGCTGGCGCCGCCGAAGCCGCGCAGCTTGATCATCGACAAAGCGAAGTCGAGGCCATAGTGCTCCGCCTTCTGCACGATCTGCTTGTTGAGCTCGAAGCTCGGCATGTACTGGGGCGAGGTGGTGGAGATCAGCCAGCCATTGTTGCCGATCGGAATGAACACACCGATATCCATGGCATCCTCCTGCACAACGAACACCCCTCGCCGGCAGCAAGCGGCATGCCAGTTGCAAGCACCGGACGCACCGAGGAGGAACGAATGAAAGCCGTCGTCATCCATGCGTTGGGCGGGCCTGATCAGCTCACGCTCGCCGAGGTGCCCGATCCCGTGCCCGGTCCCGGCGAGGTGCTGCTCGACGTGGCCTATGCCGGCTGCAACTGGGCGGACACGCAGGTGCGCACCGGCATCTATCCGCACTCCATGACCTATCCGATGGTGCTGGGCTTCGAGGTCTCGGGCACCGTGGCGGCGCTCGGTCCCGGCGTGTCGGGCGTCGCCGTCGGCGACCGCGTCGCGGCCTTCCCCGAGAAGGGCGGCGCCTATGCCGAGAGATGCGTGGCCAATACGGTGGGCCTCATCAAGCTGCCCGATTCCGTCGGCCTCGACGTCGCCGCAGCGTTCCCCATCCAGGCGCTCACGGCCTATCACATGATGTGGACGATCTACGGCGGGATCGGCGAGGGCGACACGGTGCTGGTCAATGCGATCGGCGGCGGTGTCGGTCTTATGTGCACCCAGCTCGCCGTCCATGCCGGGGCCCGTGTGATCGGCACCACCGGCACGCCAGGCAAGGAGAAGCGCGCCCTCGACTATGGCGCCGCGCGCGTGGTGTCGACGGTGGGTGACGAATTCGAGACGGCGGTGCTCGACTTCACCGACGGCAACGGCGTCGATCTCGCCATCGATTCCTACGGCGCTACCATGCTCGACCGCACCTTCGGCGTGGTGAAGAAGCTCGGCCACATCGTCAGCATCGGCGAGGCCGAGGGCCAGCCCTTCAAGAACATCCGCGAGCGCATCCTGCCGCGCTCCCAGACCTTCACGCGGCTGCATCTCGGCCATGTCGATCACGCCCTGCCGATCTGGCAGGCCGGCATAGATCATGTGCTGCGCGGCATCGTCGAGGGTTGGCTCAAGGTGCCGATCGAAGGCGTCTTTCCGCTCGCCGAGGCGGCCGAGATGCACCGCCGCCTCGAAGCCCGCCACGTCGCGGGAAAGCTGCTCCTCAAGGCTTAGCGCAGATTTCCTAAATGAAGCCGCTTCACCTCACCCTGAGGAGTTACCCATCGGCGGTGCCGACGCCGATGCATGAAACTAATCTGCAGTTCAATATAGACCTCATCCTGAGGAGCACGCCGCAGGCGTGCGTCTCGATCCGCGCGGGGGTTACCCCGCGCGGATCGAGACGGGCGCTCCGCACCCTCCTCAGGGTGAGGTGGTTTCATCGTAGCGCCCGGAGGGCGCGTCTCGAAGGGTGGGAACGAGCACCGCGTTCGTTGCCCATCCTTCGAGACGCATCGCTGCGCGATGCTCCTCAGGATGAGGTAATTCTGTGAATCGGAGTATTTGCTCTTCGGAGGGCGTCCACCCCCGGTGAGACTCCAGTGACTCGACCGCGCTGCGATGCGCGCCTCCGCGAGGCGCTGGCCGGAGAATCTTCTTCGCGGTAGACAGGCGGAGGAGGAATTCATGACATCACAAAGTGCACCCGATCGTCTGCGCGCCCTGCTGGCCGAACCCGGCCTCGTCATCATGCCGGCGGTGTGGGACGGTCTCACGGCGAAGCTCTGTTTCGGCGCTGGCTTCAAGACGGCGTTCCTTTCCGGCTCCTGCGTGGCCGCGAGCCGGCTGGGCGGACCCGATCTCGACCTGATCTCCTTCGGCGAGATGTTCGACTCCTTCAACATGGTGCGCGGCGCGGCGCCCGACCTGCTGGTGCTGGCCGACGGCGACCATGGCTACGGCAATCCCATGAACGTGCAGCGCACCGTGCGCGCCTATGGCCGCGCCGGCGCGGCCGCCGTGCTGATCGAGGACAAGATCACGCCGCGCGCGCTCACCGCTGCCGGCAAGCCCTGCCTGCCGCGCGAAGAGGCGCGCATGAAGATCCGCGCCGCCGTCGAAGCCGCCAAGGATTCCGGCATCCTGGTGCTGGCCCGCACCGACTGCCGGCCGACGCAGGGTATCGACGAGGCGGTCGCCCGCATCGAGATGTATGTCGAGGAAGGCGCCGACATCCTGTTCCTAGATTCGCCCGCCGACGATGCCGAGATCAAGCGTGCGGTCGACGCGAGCAAGGGCCGGCCGCATTTCGCCGTGCTGTCGCCCGGCGCGCCGCGCGCCACGCCCTCGCAGGTCGAGGCGGCGAGGCTCGGCTTCAAGATCGGCACCTATCCCACCGGCATGCTGTCGCCCGCGGCGGCGGGCATGAAGGCGGGGCTGGCCGCGCTCAAGGCCGGCGAGGCCGAGGCCAAGGGCGCGCTGCCGCCGGCGGAGTTGCGCACGACGCTGGGCTATCCCGACTACGACACCAAGGCCAAGCCCTTCATCGTCGCCTGACGGCAGCAATGCCGGCCCCTTGACGCTCTGTGTCCGCGGGGCCAACAGTCCCGCGGGCCATGCGCCATGGTCGTGCGTCTGCGGTGAGGCCGTCGTGCTGACTGACGATGAAGCGAGATCGATCAACCAGCGGGTCTTCGAGACGTCCCAGGACCTGATCCTGGTGACGGATGGCTATGGCACGCTCATCCAGGTGAGCCCCAGCTCGATGGCGATCCTGGGCTTTTCGCCGGCGGAGATGATCGGCAAGAGCGGCGCGCCCTTCATGGTGCCCGCCGATCTCGAGGCGACGCGCAGCGAGATGAGGGCGGCGCGCGCCGGGCGGGCGACCCGCCACTTCTCCTGCCGCTACTTCCACAAGGACGGCCGGGTCGTGCCGCTGATGTGGATGGGCGTGTGGTCGGAGCCCGACCATCATCACTTCTTCATCGGCCGCGACATGACCGATCGCGAGCGCACCGAGGCCCAGCTTCGCCAGTCGCAGAAGATGGAGGCAGTCGGCCTGCTGACCGGCGGCATTGCCCACGACTTCAACAACATCCTGATGGTGATCCTGGCCAACGTCGATGCCTTGCAGGAGGAGCAGGGTCTTGCGTCGCCGCTGCGCGTCTATCTCGATCAGATCGGCGGCGCCGCCCAGCGGGCGGCCGACCTCACGCGCCAGCTGCTGGCCTACTCGCGCAAGCAGGCACTCCGCCCCACGCCCACCGATGTGAACGAGCTGGTGGGCGGGACGGCACGGCTGCTGCGCCGGTCGCTGGGCGAGCAGATCGAGATCGCCACCCTGCTTGCCCCGGACCTTTGGACGACCAACGTCGATCGCGCCAACCTCGAGGCGGCGCTGATCAATCTCAGCGTCAACGCCCGTGACGCCATGCCCACCGGAGGCCGGCTGCTGGTGGAGACGGCCAACATCACCTTCGACGACGACTATGTCGCGCGCAATCTCGACGCCGTCCGTGGCGATTACGTGATGCTCGCGGTTTCCGACAACGGCGGCGGTATGGCGCCCGAGTTGCTGGAAAAGGTCTTCGAGCCTTTCTTCACCACCAAGGACGTCGGCAAGGGATCGGGCCTCGGCCTCAGCATGGTCTACGGCTTCATCAAGCAGTCCAACGGCCACATCAAGATCTACAGCGAGGTGGGCCGGGGCACCGCCGTGCGCCTCTACCTGCCGCGCGCGCAGGGGAGCGAGACCGTCGCGACGGCGAAGCCCGTGCCGGCGATGCTGGCCGGCGGCGAGCGCATCCTCGTGGTCGAGGACGACGAGCAGGTGAGGCGCAGCGTGGTCCAGCAGCTCGCCAAGCTCGGCTACGCGGTGAGCGAATCGGCGAGCGGCGCCGACGCGCTGCGGGATTTCGGCGAGACGATGCGGCGCTTCGATGTGCTGGTCACCGACATCGTCATGCCGGGCGAGATCGACGGGCGGCGTCTGGCCGAGGCGGCGCGCGAGCGGGCGCCGGCCATCGGCATCGTCCTCATGTCGGGCTACTCCGAGGACGCGGTCTTCCAGAGCGGCAAGCTGCCGTTGGAGGCCCGCCTGCTGACCAAGCCGTTCCGCCGCGCCGACCTGGCCCAGGCGATCCGCCAGGTGCTCGACGGCACGCCCGCTCCCTAGCGTCGCCGCAGGTTGGCCACCAGCGCGAGCGTGATGACGAGGCCGACGCTTCCCATCGCCAGCACGGCGCCGCGCGGGCCCAGATGATCCGACAGGACGCCGGCCGCCACGACGCCGAGCGGGCCGGTGCCGATGCAGACCGTGACGATGCCCATCAGCCGCGAGCGCATCTCGGCCGGCGCCTCGGTCAGCATCAGCGTGGTCTGCATGTTGCTGAAGCCCGCGGTGCCGAAGCCGCCGATCACCAGCAGGGCGACCGCCAACCAATAGGAGGGCGACAGGGCCATGCCGATCAGCATCACCAGGAACAGGGCCGAGCCGCCGGCGAAGGCAAGGCGGCGGTCGCCGTGGCTGTCCAGGCGCAGGAGGCCCGCGGCCATCAGCGCCCCGGTCAGCAGGCAGCCCAGCGGCTCGGCGGCCGCCAGCAGGCCGACCAGGGTTGGCGAGACATGGAACTCGCCGAGGCCGAGCGGTGCCACCAGCCCCGAGTAGGCGAAGGCAAAGGCGTTGGTGACGATGGTGATGGCGAACACCAGCATGATCGTGGGCCGCGTGCGGGCATAGGCGAAGCCCTCGGCGATCTCGGCCGGGATGCGCGCGAGCGCAAGGCGGCGCGTGACCTGCGGATGGACCAGGCCCGCCAGCACGAAGGCGCCGCCGAACTGGACCAGGGCGGTGACCATGTAGGCACCCCTCATGTGCAGCCATTCGAAGGCGAGGCCACCCAGCAGCGGGCCGATCATGCGGGTGCCCGCCGAGGTGGCCGAATCGAGCGCGATGGCATGGACGATGCGGTGCGGACCCGCGACCTCGCCCACCATGCGCCGGCGCGTCGACATCTCGGTCGCCCACATCATGCCCGACACCAGGTTGCCCAGCGCCACGTGCCACAGCGCGAGGTGTCCCGTCGTGGCGAGCGTCGCCAGCACGGTGGCGACGGCCGCGGGCACCATCAGCGCCAGCATCACGATAATCTTGTGGTTGACGGCTTCGGAGATGGCACCGGCAAAGGCGCCGAACAGCAGCTGCGGCAGTTGCCGCGCCGCCACGACCGCGGTGACGGCAAGCGCCGAGCCCGTCACCTCGTAGGTGAACAGGCCCGACGCCAGCAGCTCCAGCCAGCGCATGGCATTGGCCGATGCGCCCACCAGCCACAGCCGCAGGAAGTCGGGCAGCCTGAGCAGTTCCCCCACAGGTCCATTCATTGCCGGCAAACTAGCGCAGGGTGGGGTAGGGTTGCTGCAAGGAAACCAGGGAAGCGCCATGCAGAGACGTATGTTGTTGACGACCGCCGCCGCGGCGGTGGCCATGCCGGCGATCGCGCGGGCGCAGGCGGCGTGGCCCGCCAAGACCATCCGCTTCATCTGCCCCTTCGCGCCGGGCGGTGGCACCGACACGACCAGCCGCCTGATCTCCGACCAGCTCGCCCGCAGCCTGGGCCAGACCGTCGTCGTCGAGAACAAGAGCGGTGCCGGCGGCAATATCGGCACCACCGAGATCGCCCGGGCCGCGCCCGACGGCTACACGATCGGCCTGATCTCGGTGGCGAGCCACACGCTCAATCCGATGCTGTACAGCAAGCTCACCTACGATGCCGACA
>CANIRG010000147.1 GCA_947469635.1 Rhodospirillales bacterium
CCTGCTGGCGTAGAGGGTCAGCGGATAGAGGATGACGAAATAGGCCAGCGCCACGCTGGTGTAGACCTCGAGCGGCCGGAACGTGTCGGAGACGATGATCTGGCCCGTGTACATGAGGTCGGGCACCGCCACGACGTAGAGCAGCGAGGTGTTCTTGAGCTGGATGATCGACTGATTCACGAAGGGCGGGATCATCCGCTTGATCGCCTGCGGCAGGATGATGTGGCGCATCATCTCGCCGTTGGTCATGCCGAGCGCGCGCGAGGCCTGCCATTGGCCCTTGTCGATCGAGATGATGCCGCCGCGCACGATCTCGGTGGCAAAGGCGCCCATGTAGAGCGTGAGGCCGAGACCGGCCGCGAGCCAGGCCGGCAGCTCGACATCCAGCACGATCGGGAGGGCGTAGTAGAACCACACGATCTGCACCAGCAACGGCGTGCAGCGGAACAGCTCGACATAAAAATGGATGGGCAGCGTCACCCACTTGCGGCGGTAGAGCAGCAGCATGCCGCAGACGACGCCGATGATCAGCCCGCCCAGGATCGTGCCGGCCGAATAGGCGAGCGTGATGCCGAGCCCTTTCGTCCAGAGATTGACGTAGCTGAAGACCAGGCCGAAGTCCCACTTGTAGGCCGCGAGGACCATCAGAAGCGATCCGGCCTGAAAGGCGCCAGGTCGACCGTGGTCGGCTTGCCGGTCGCGAGCTCGGCCACCAGCTTGCCGGTGATGCCGGCCATGGTGAGGCCGAGATGATCGTGGCCGAAGGCGAAGAGCACGTTCTTGTGGCGCGGCGAGCGTCCGATCACCGGCTTGGAATCGGGATGCGACGGACGCGGACCCATCCATTGCGAGGCGGGCTCGCCCTTGAGGCCGGGGACCAGCGCCATCGCCTGGCGTTTCACCATCTCTGCATTGCGCATGTCGGGCGGCGCATCGGGAGCGGCGAACTCGGCCACGCCGGTGGCGCGGATGCCTTCGTGCATGTGCGCGAGCGAGACGTTGCGGTCGGCCGACACGAGCGCGCGCTTGAGCGCAAAATCCTGGTTGGCGAACATCACGTGATAGCCGCGCTCGGCCTCGAGCGGCACAGAGGTGCCGAGCTGCTTGGCGAGCGGTCGCGACCACACGCCGGCGGCGATCACGACCTGCTCGATCTCCAGCGGGCCGCGGTCGGTGATGATCCGGGTCGGTCCGTCGGCGCCGATCTCGAAGCCTCTCACCTCGGTATTCACGATCTCGCCGCCGCGGCGGACGAAGTCCTTGGCCAGCGACTCGGTCAACCGGAACGGGTCGATGGTGCGGCTGACGTCGGGCAACGACACCGCCTTCACCACCTTCTTCGACAGCGCCGGCTCCATTTGCCGTGCCTCGTTGCCATCCAGGATATCCATGTGCACGCCGTTGCGGCGCCGCAGGTCGAGCGCATAGGCGGCACCTTCGAAGGTCGCCTCGTTCTCGAACACCATCATCAGGCCGTTGTTGTCGACCCACTTCGAAGCGTCGGCGCCTTCGATCAGCGGCGCATACCCGGCGTGCGTGTGCACGAGCAGGCTGTTGCGCGCCGCAGCGATCTCCTCGACGCGCGAGGGCCGCGCCGCCGCGATGAAGCGCAGGAACCACGGCAGCGCCCTGGGCACGTGACTCCAGCGCAGCTTCAGCGGCGACTCGGAGTCGAACAGCATCTTCGGCACCTTCTTCAGGACGCCGGGCATGGCGAAGGGCACGCACGAGGCCGTGCCGAAGCTGCCGGAATTGCCGAACGACGCCTTCATGCCCGGCTCGCCCTTGTCGATGAGCCGGACCTTGAAGCCTTCGCGCTGCAGGTGAAGCGCGCAGCAGACGCCGACGATGCCGGCGCCCACCACGGTGACTGTCTTTTGCATCAGTTCGGCGAGAACGAGACCGTGGACGGGACTTCCAGGCCATCCTTCTTGAGCGCGTCCTTCATGCGGGTCTCGTTGTGGCCAAGCAGGATGTTCCACTCCGCCCAACGGTTGAGGAACTTCGACCAGCGTGCGTCGTCTTCCATGCGCATGCCGATGTAGCCCGGCAAGGCGACGCGCGGCGTCGGATTGACGAAGTCGCCGAGGCCGGGGTTCTTGGACTTCATCACCATGCTGGCCAGCACCGTGGTGGTGAAGGCATCGGCACGGCCCGACGAGACGGCGAGCGCCACCTGGGCAATGTCCTGCATCTCGATCTTGGTGGCGAGCGGCGCCATCTTGCTCAGCAGCAGCGAGTCGGACGTTCCCGTCATGACCGCGACCTTGACGTCCTTCTTGTTGTAGTCGGCCCAAACCTTGGCCTTGAACTTCGGGTTGTTCACCGTCACCCACTCGATCCAGTAGATGGGGCCCGCGAAGTCGATCGCCGTGGCGCGCAACGGCGTCGCCTGGAGGCCGAAGTTCATGTCGACCTTGCCCGCCTGCAGCGACAGCACCGCCTCGGCGAAGCCGCCGACCTCGACCGGCTCGTAGGTGACCTTGAGCTCCTTGGCGATGTCCTTGCCCATCTCGACCATGGCGCCGCCCCATTCGCCGCTCGCCTTGTCGCGCACGAAATAGGGAGGATATTCGAACACGCCCATGCGCACCTTGCCGGTGCGCTTGATCAGGTCCCAGGTCGATTCCGATTTGGACTGCGCGCGCGCCGGAAGCGCGGCGCCGACGGCGGCAAGCGTGGCAGCGGCTACGCCCGCAGCGGCGAGATTTCGACGATTGATGGTCATGTTGGCCCCCTCTTGAAAAAACTCTAGGTGCCGGCTTTCGCGCCCGTCAAGGACGCAGGCAAAACGCGCGCCAACCGCCTCAGCTACTTCAGTGTCTCGATAGCGTAATGCTTCACGCGGTCCTCGTCGACTTTGACGCCCAGCCCCGGCGTCCGCGGCACGATCACCCGGCCGTTCTCGATCGGGAAGGGCTCGGCCAGCAGATCCTGCTCGAGGAAATACTTGGCCTGGTAGAATTCACAGCCCAGCGAGATGTTGGGCGTGGCCGCGATCACATGCGTGCCGGCGAGATGGGCGATGCCCGTCTCGAACATGTCGCCGCCGTAGCAGGCGATGCCCGCGGCCTCGCAGATCGCGGAGATCTTGCGGCCGGCCAGCATGCCGCCGTGCTTCATGATCTTGATGCTGACCAGGTCGGCCACGCGATTGGCCGCGACATGCAGCGCATCAGTCGGTGTGAACACGCTTTCATCGGCCAGGATCGGCGTGTCGAGCGCACGGGTGATCTCGGCCAGCGCGGCGCGGTGATGGC
This sequence comes from Rhodospirillales bacterium, assembly GCA_947469635.1. Taxonomy (GTDB): domain Bacteria; phylum Pseudomonadota; class Alphaproteobacteria; order Reyranellales; family Reyranellaceae; genus Reyranella. The sequence continues at coordinate 3,261 of CANIRG010000147.1, forward strand.
CCGGCACTGGCTGCTCGATGAAGGTCGGCTTGAAGGCCTCGACGTCGCGCAGCTGGCGGATGGCGTCGTGCGTGACCATGCCTTGGTTATAGTCGATGCGCAGGTCGGTATCGTCCGGCAGCTCCTTGCGGAAACGCTCCATGCGCTTGAGGTCCGCCGCATGGCCGGCGAAGCCGGTCTTCATCTTGAACAGCCGCAGCCCTTCGCCATAGAGGCGCTGCACCATCGCCATGTCGCGATCGACGTCGGGGTCGGCCACGGAAAAGGAGAGCGGAATGTCGTCGCGGCAGCGACCACCCAGCAGCTCGGCGACCGGCAGGCCCGAGGCCTGGCCCACGATATCGAACAGCGCCATCTCCATGGCGGCCTTTGCCTCGGGGTGACCCACGACGGCATGGTCCGCATCGGCCATCAATGCCTCGATGCGAAACGGATCGGCGCCGATCAGCAAGGGCCGCAGATAGACGTTGAGCGCCGCGAGGTTGGCTTCGATGGTGCCGGTGAACACCGCCCACGGCGCGGCATCGCCCCAGCCGGTGATGCCCGAATCGGTGTCGAGCTTCAGGATGGCGTTCTTCACCGATCCCGCGACATCGCCCGAACCGTGCCGGCGCACCAGCCGCACCGGAATATCGGTGATGTAGACCGTCATCGCCGTGATCTTGATCTGCTTCAAAGTACCGTCTCCCCGCTGCATCGACACTAGCCTACACTGGAGCCAACATAACGGGGGAATCATCATGCGCCGCAACGTACTTCGCGACCGTCTGAATGCCGGACAGCCGACGGTGGGCACGCACATACTGTCGGCATGGCCTACGCTGGTCGAGCTGATCGGCCATTCCAAGCAGTACGACTACGTCGAGTTCACCGCCGAGTACGCGCCCTTCACCATGCACGATCTCGACAATCTCGGCCGCGCCTTCGAGCTCTGCGAGATGAGCGGCATGATCAAGATCGAGCAGACGCAGTACACCCACCAGGCAATGCGGGCCATCGGCTCGGGCTTCCAGAGCGTGCTGTTCGCCGACATCCGCAGCGTCGAGGACGCCAAGGCCGCCGTCGATGCGGTGCGTGCCGAGACGACGATGGCGGCGGGCGCGCGCGGTCGCGGACGGTTGGGCGTCGGCATGCGACGCGACGTCGGCACCGTGCGCACCGGCGGCACGCCCGCCTATGTCGATGCGTTGAACGAGGTCGTCATCGCCATCATGGTCGAGAAGAAATCCTGCGTCGACGATCTCGAGAACGTGCTGGCGGTGCCGGGCATCGACATGGTGCAGTTCGGCGGCTCCGACTTCTCCATGAGCATCGGCAAGACCGGCCAGCACGCCGACCCCGAGGTGGTGGCGGCCGAGACCAAGACCATCAAGACGGCGCTCAAGATGGGCCTGCATCCGCGCGTCGAGCTGCGCGATCCGTCGGCTGCCGCCAAGTATCTCGACATGGGCGTGAAGCATTTCTGCATCGGCTGGGACGTCCGCATCCTCGCCGACTGGTGGGACACGCAGGGTGCGGTCATGCGCAAGATGCTGGTCGGTGGCGAGACGCAGCAGCCGACCGCGGTGGCCGCCGCCGCCGGACGCGGCAACTACGCCTGATGACGGCGCCGCCGATCGCGCCCAAGCGCCGCTTCGAGCGCACCATCCATGGCACGGTCGTCGTGGACGACTATGCCTGGCTGAAGGACGAGAACTGGCAACAGGTCCTGCGCGACCCTTCGATCCTGAACGCCGACATCAGGGCGTTTCTGGAGACGGAGAACCGCTACACGGATGCGGCGCTCGAGCCGCTCGCCTCGCTCCGGCGGGAGCTGGTCGCGGAGATGCGCGGGCGCATCAAGGAGGACGATTCGGCCGTTCCGGCGCCGGACGGACCCTACGCCTACCTCTCGAAATATCGCCAGGGCGGCCAGCATGAGCTGATCGGCCGGATTCCACGCGACGGCGGCGAGACCGAGGTCATCCTCGACGGCGATGCGCTGGCCAAGGCATCGGGCTACTTCAAGTTCGGCGGCGCACGACATTCGCCGGATCATTCGCTGGAAGCCTGGAGCGCCGATCTCCGCGGCTCGGAATATTTCACCATCCGCGTGCGGAGCTGGAAGACCGGCGAGGACACGTCGGACATCATCGAGCAGACCACCGGCAGTGTCGTCTGGGGCGCCGACTCTACGTTCTTCTTCTATGTCCGGGTGGATGAGAACCATCGGCCACTGCAGGTCTTCCGGCATCGGCTGGGTTCCTTGCAGGCGGACGACGAGCTCGTCTACGACGAGAAGGATGCCGGCTGGTTCACGCGCATCCAACGCAGTCCAAGCGGCCGCTTCTGCATCATCAGCGGCGGCGATCACGAGACCTCGGAGGCGAGGCTGGTCGATCTCGCCATTCCCGACGCGGCGCCGCAACTGGTCGCGCCGAGGGAGAATGGCATTCGCTACAGTGTCGCCGACCGAAGCGACGAGCTGTTCATTCTCACCAACGAAGGCGGCGCGATCGACTTCCGCATCGCCACGGCACCCCTGCCGTCGCCCGATCGCCTACCTTCGCGCGCCGATTGGCGGGATCTGATCCCGCATCGTCCCGGCGTCTATATCCTCGAGATGAGGCCCTTCGCCGGGCATCTCGTCCGGCTGGAGCGGTCGAACGCTCTCCCTTCGATCGTGATCCGCGACCTCGCGACCGGCGGCGAGCACGCCATCGCCTTCGATGAAGCGGTCTATTTCCTCGATACGATCAACGGCTACGAATTCGACACGACGCGCCTCAGGTTTTCCTATTCCTCGATGACGACGCCGGCCGAGGTCTATGACTACGACATGGCGAGCCGCGTCCGCATCTTGCGCAAGCGCCAGGAGATTCCGTCGGGCCACGATCCCGCCGGCTACGTCACCACCCGCATCGTCGCGACGGCGCACGACGGCGCCGAGGTGCCAGTGTCGATCCTGCATCGCCGCGACCTCGTGCTCGATGGCAGCGCACCGCTTCTGCTTTACGGCTACGGCTCCTACGGCATGTCGATGCCCGCCTCCTTCGCCGCCAATCGCCTGTCGCTCGTCGATCGCGGCTTCGTCTACGCCATCGCCCATATCCGCGGCGGCTCCGACAAGGGCTGGGCCTGGTACCTCGACGGCAAGCGGGAGAAGAAGACCAACACCTTCGACGACTTCGCCGCCGCCGCCCGTGCGCTCATCGATCAGAGGTACACATCCGCCAAGCGTATCGTCGCACACGGCGGCAGCGCCGGTGGCATGCTGATGGGCGCCGTCGCCAACCGGGCCGGCGAGCTCTTCGCTGGCATCGTGGCGGAGGTCCCGTTCGTCGACGTGCTCAACACCATGATGGACGAGACGCTGCCGCTGACGCCGCCGGAATGGCCCGAATGGGGCAATCCGATCGCTGACGAAGCGGCGTTCCGCAACATCCTCTCCTACTCGCCCTACGACAACGTCGCGGCGAAGGACTATCCGGCCATCCTCGCCATGGCCGGCCTCACCGATCCACGGGTCACCTACTGGGAACCGGCGAAGTGGGTCGCAAGGCTCCGGGCGACGATGACGTCGGGCGGCCCGGTCCTGCTGCGGACCAACATGGGCGCCGGCCACGGCGGCTCGTCGGGCCGCTTCAACCGACTCGACGAGGTGGCGATCGCCTATGCTTTCGCCCTGTCCACGGTGAGCCTGAAAGGCCGGAACCTTCCGTAGTTTCTCGCGAGGGCGGGACGAGCCCTACCGATACCCCGCCGCCTGCAGCTCGAAGAGCTCGGCATAGCGGCCGTTTTGCGCCACCAGCTCGTCGTGGGTGCCGGCGGCCTCCACCTTGCCGTCGGCGAGGACGAGGATGCGGTCGGCCATGCGGACGCTGGAGAAGCGGTGCGAGATCAGCACGGCCGTCTTGCCCCGGCTCAGCTCCTTGAATCGCTGGAAGACCTCGAACTCGGCGCGCGCGTCGAGCGCCGCCGTCGGCTCGTCGAGGATCAGCACCTCGGCCTCGCGCATATAGGCGCGCGCGATGGCGACCTTCTGCCACTCGCCACCGGAGAGCTCGACGCCGTTCTTGAAGCGCTTGCCGATCATCTGGTCGTAGCGGCCAGGCAGCCGCGCCACGACCTCGTCGGCCTGGCTGCGCTGCGCCGCGCGCTCGATGCGGCCGAGGTCGTCCCGCGCCGAGATCCGGCCCACCGCGATATTGTCGCCGGCGCTGAGATTGTAGCGCACGAAATCCTGGAAGATGACGCCCATGCTGCCACGCAGGGCCTCAAGGTCGTAGTCGCGCAGGTCGCGGCCGTCGAGCAGGATGCGGCCTTCGTCGGGGTCGTAGAGCCGCGTCAGCAGCTTCACCAGCGTGGTCTTGCCAGCACCGTTCTCGCCCACCAGTGCCACCACCTCGCCGGCCTTCAGGGTGAAGCTGAGATGGCGCACCGCCCAGCGCTCGGCGCCGGGATAGATGAAGCCCACATCCTCGAACACGAAGCCCTGCGTCACGGGCTTCGGAAAGGGCAGCGCGTTGGCAGGCGAGAGGATCTCGGGCGCGACCCGGAAGAAGGTGAAGAGGTCGCTGAGGTAAAGCGCCTGGATGGCGACGCTGGAGAAGCCCGTCAGCAGGCCCTGCAGCAGCGTGCGCAGGCGCAGGAACGAGCCCGCGAGGAAGGTGAGATCGCCGATGGTGAAGTCGCCCGTGAGAGTGTGCCACACGATGTAGGCGTAGGCTGCGTAGTAGCCCAGCGTGCCGACCGCCGTGAACAGCCCGCCCCAGACGGCGCGCCGCAGCGCCAGCGTGCGGTTGGCGGCATAGAAGGCGGCGGCGAGGCTGCGGTAGCGATCGATCAGGAAGGCGTTGAGGCCGAAGATCTTCACTTCCTTGGCGGTCTCGACGCTGGCCGCCGTCTGGCGCACATAGTCGAGCTCGCGCCGCTCGGGCGTGCGGCCGAAATCGAGCGAGTAGCTCTGGGCATTGAAATGCGCCTCGGCAAGGAACGCCGGCACCAGCGCCAGGAGCAGCAACCCGATCAGCCAGGGCGCGAACACGAGCAGCCCGGCGGCGAGGCTCAGCACCGTCACGAAATCCTGCGCCTGGCCGAAGAGCTGGCTCATCAAGGCCATCCGGCCGCTGGTCTGGCGACGGGCGCGTTCGAGCTGGTCCTGGAACTGGGCATCCTCGAAATCCTCGAGGTCCAGCGTCGCGGCATGCTCCATCAGCCGCACGCTCGAGGCATTGGTCACACGCTCCGACAGCAGGCTGTCGATGAAGGTGACCAGCCGCCCGAGAAGATCGGCCATCACCGCCAGCACGAGCTCGCCCAGCAGCAGGACGGCCAGCCAGTCGAGCTTGCCGCTCGCCAGCCACTGCTCCGGCGTCGCGGGCCTGTCCGGCGCCTTCACCAGCAGCACGACGTCGTCGATGATCAGCTTGCCGATATAGAGCGTGATGACCGGCAGCAGGGCGCGGAACACGCGCAAGGCCAGCGACGCCGCCATGAGGTGCGGCGCTGTGCGCCAAACCATGACGATGAAAGGACCCAGGTTGCGAAGCGCGCCGACCCTGTCCTTGAACGATTTGCTGTCCGGCGGTCGGGCCATGCCTCAGGCCGGAGGCGGCGTCATCGTTCCCACGGGCAATGCGGCGCAGTGATCGTAGATGTCCGACGGCCGCGTGACCCAGACCTTGTCCTTCTGCGGATGGTTCACGATGTGCTGCAGCGCCTCGCGCAGCGCGCGCAGCCGATAGGGCTGGCCCACGATCATCGTGTGCAAGGCGAGGCCGCAGACCAGCGGCTGCTTCTCCGACTGGCGCAGCAGCTCCTCGAACTGGCCGATGATGAAGTCGCGGAACTGCTCGGGCGTATGATGGCGCACCAGGATCTGCGGCGAGTCGTTGATCTCGATCGGATAGGGCACGCTCATCAGCGGGCCGGAGCGCGTCTTCATCCAGATCGGCTGGTCGTCGGCGGGCCAATCCATCAGGAAGTCGAAGCCGACCTCCTTCAATAGGTCCGGCGTCCAGCGCGTCGAAGCCATCCATGGCGCCATCCAGCCGCGCGGCCGCTTGCCGCTCGCCTTCTCGATGGCGTCGCGCACCTCCTCGAGAAAGCGCTTCTCGTCGGCCTCCCACATATGGCCATGGCGCTCGGCGTTCGTGCGGCCATGGCCCACGAACTCGTCGCCGCGCGCCTTCAGCGCATCGACGATCTGCGGCGCATAGTCGAACACCGTGGTGTTGATGAGATGCGATGCCGGCAGGTTCAGCTCATCGAACAGCTCGAGGCAGCGCCACACGCCGACGCGGTTGCCGTAGTCGCGCCAGGCGAAGGTGCGCGGATCGGGCGGCGGGTTGGCGACGGTGAGCAGATGGCCCTCGCCGGCGCCATAGGCGAAATGCTCGATGTTGAGGCCGATATAGACCGCCAGCCGCTTGCCGCCCGGCCACGAATAGTCCTTGCGCGCGTTGATCGGTGAGTAGGCATAACGGTCGTGATACGGCAGGCGGACGGTGTGCATTTCCGGGCTCCAGCAACAGCAATGGTGTCATCCCGAGCGTAGCGAGGGATGGCAATTATCGTTTAACGACGGCCGTGCGATTGTCGGTCTGCTCGACATTCATCTGACGGAAGGTCGCGACGGCTTTCTCATGGAAGGCACGCTCCTCGGGGCCGGCTTCGGCGGTCGGCCGACGCTCGTCGTCGAAATTCCCGTACTTGTCCTCACCGCGCACGAGCATCGCCGTCACCCGCGTGGATGACGTGCAGCGCGCATGCGTCGGCACGTAGCTGATGCCGAGGCCGATGCGTCGGTCGTTCGATCGGTTCGGCCGCGAATTGTGGACCAGGTGCGTGTGATGCAACGAGAACTGTCCCGCCTTCACCGGCATGAACGCCGTCTTGGTGCGGTCGACGTCGACGGCCAGCGCCTGGCCGCGTGACAGGAGATTGTGCGGGTCCTGCATCTCGGCGTGATGGAGCTGGCCGAGCTTGTGCGATCCCGGCACCACTTCCATGCAGCCAGCCTCGACCGGCGCATCGCTCAGCGCCACCCAGGCCGTGACATGGCAGATGGGATCGAGCGCGAAGTAGGTCGCGTCCTGGTGCCAGCTCACATAGGCACCGCTGCCGGCATCCTTGGGCCAGACAGTGAGATGGAACAGGCGAAGGTCGGGACCGATCAGGTCCTCGACGGCGTCGAGCACGATCGGTGAATGCACGATCTCGTCGACCCAGGGGAACAGCAGGTGCGGCTTGAAGTTGTGGCCGCGCGTCATCTTGCGGCCCTCGGCGCGCTCGAAGGCTTCGAGCCGCTCGCGCCAGCCGCGTGTCTGCTCCGTCGAGAAGCCCTCGACCGGACAGACAAACCCGTCGCGCTCGTAACCCGCGATCTGCTCCGTGGTGAGCTTCTTGCCCATCAGTGCGCCGTCCAGCCGCCGTCGACGAACAGCAACGTCCCGGTGACGAAGGAGGAATCGTCGCTGGCCAGGAACAAGGCGGCCTTTGCCACCTCCTCCGGCCGGCCGATGCGGCCCATGGGATGGCGCGTCTTCCAGAAGGCCCGCATCGCCTCGGGATCGGCGTAGCGCTTGAGGGAATTGGCGGGCATCGGCGTGTCGATGACGCCCGGCATCAGGGCGTTGACGCGGATGCCCTGAGCCGCGTGATCGACGGCGATGGTCTTGGTGAAGGAGGCGATGGCGCCCTTCGACGCAACATAGGCCGCGTTCTTGCCCGGGCTCGACTGCGCGAGCTGCGAGCCGATGGTGACGATGGCGCCCGACTTGGCAGCGATCATGTGCACGATGGCGTAGTGGATCCAGAGATAGGTGCCCTTCACGTTGATGGCGAAGGTGCGGTCCCACGCCGCCTCGTCGATCGTGTCGACGGTGCCGCCTGTGGAGGCGCCCGCCGCGGTCAGCAGCACGTCGATGCGGCCCCATTTGTCCATGACCTGCTGGACGCCGGCCCGCGCCTGGCCGTCGCTGCTGACGTCGGCCACGATGGTGATGGCATCGAGACCGGCCGCCACCTCGGCGAGGCCGGCCTCGTTCTGGTCGACCAGGGCGAGCCTGGCGCCCTCGGCCGCGAAGAGCCTGGCCGAGGCGGCGCCGATGCCTGAGGCGGCACCGGTGACGATGGCAACCTTGTTCTTGAGTTTCATGGGCGAGACCTTAGCGCAGTAGCAGGCGGCCTCGAAAGTGCGCTAAGCCACGCGGAGATGTCCGTTCCCCCCGACGCCCCGCGCGTCGCTCCAGCGTTTGCCATCGTCCTGTTGTCGATGGCGGCCTTCGCCTCCGCCGCAAACATGCGCGTGATCGACCCGCTCCTGGTGCAGCTCAGCCTCGAGTTCGGCGTCACCGTGGGCCAGGCCTCCATCGCAGCGACCCTGTTCCTGCTGGCCAACGGCGTCTTCGTGCTGGTGCATGGTCCCGTGGGCGACCGGCTGGGCAAGATGCCGGTGGTGGCCATCGCCTGCCTTGTCGCCGCTTTGTGCTGTGGGCTCAGCGCCTTCGCGGACTCACTCTCCCTGCTCGCCGCCGCCCGCTTCCTCACCGGGGTCGCGAGCTCGGCGATCATTCCGCTCGCCATCGCGTGGCTGGGCGACAATGTCGCCTACGAGAAGCGCCAGGCGACGCTCGCCCGCTTCCTCACCGGCCAGACGCTCGGCCTGATGACCGGCGCGGCGATGGGCGGGGCGCTGGGCGACTGGCTGGGCTGGCGCGCCGTGTTCTGGGTGCTGGCCGGCATCTATGTCGTGGCGGGCGTCGCGCTGTTCGCCGTCATGTACGCACGCCGCGACATTGCCCGGCCAGCGGCGCGCACGGCGGGATCGATGATGGCGCAGATGCTGGCGGTGCTGCGCCGGCGCTGGGCGCTCACCGTCATCATCGTGGTGGCGCTCGAGGGTGGCGTCTTCTGGGGCGCCTTCACCTTCGTCGGCGCCGATCTGCACCAGCGCTTCGGCCTCGGCTTCGCCGCGGTCGGCCTCGCCGTGGCGGCCTTCGGTGCCGGCGGATTTCTGTACGTGACGGTGGCGCACCATCTCGTACGGCTGCTGGGCGAGCGCGGGCTGGTGCTGTGGGGCGGCACGGGCCTTGGCCTCTCCTTCGCCGCACTGGCGCTGGCGCCCAACGCCATCCTGGCCTTCGCCGCCATCGTGATGAGCGGCATCACCTTCTACATGCTGCACAACACGTTGCAGGTCCACGGCACGCAGATGGCGCCCGAGGCGCGCGGATCGGCGCTGGCGCTGTTCGCGCTCTGCCTGTTCCTGGGCCAGGCCATCGGCGTGCCGGTCGCCGCGCCCATCGTCGACCGGTGGGGCGCGGTGCCGATCTTCTGGGCAGCGGCGATCTTCCTGCCGCTGCTCGCCTGGTGGTTTGCCGCCGCGCTCAGGAAGCGGCAGCGATCAATTCGCGGGTGACACCCGGAACTGGTACGGCTCTTCGAGCATCTTGGCTTCATCGACCGAGATCGCGACCTCCGTCGCCTGCGCCGCCGAGGTGAGCTGGTCGAGGCCGGTGGCGCCGATGATGGGCGCAGCCATGTAGGGCTTGCTGAGCAGCCAGGCGAGCGCCGCCTGGGCCGGCGACACGTTCTTGCCGAGAGCGATCTTCTTCAGCCGATCGACGATCTCCCAGTCGCCGTCGCGATAGGTGTCGGCCTGGACCAGCGAATCGTTCTTGGCGCGCTCGGTTTCGCCGCCGCCGCCCTTGCTGCGATTGCCGGCGAGGAAGCCACGCGCCAGCGGCGAGTAGGGGATGAGGCCGACGCCCTGTTCGTGGCAGAGCCGGTTCATCTCGCGCTCCTCCTCGCGCTGCACCATGTTGTAGAGGTTCTGCATGGCAATCGGCCGTGCATAGCCCTTCCAGTCGGCCAGCATGATCATCTGCGCGAACTTGTAGGCGGGCATGGTCGAGCCGCCGATGTAGCGCACCTTGCCCGAGCGCACGATCTGGTCGAGCGTGTACATCGTC
>CANIRG010000148.1 GCA_947469635.1 Rhodospirillales bacterium
ACCGACATCCGCACCATCGACCAAGACACGCTCAATGCCTGCATCGCCGCCTACAACAACACTCCCCGAAAATGTCTTGGGTACAAGACCCCCGCTGAGGTACTTCTTCCTAAACTGTTGCACTTCAAACGTGAATCCACACCCTCGCTGCGCTCGGGACGACACCGGCGGTGTGCATGGGCTGGCGACCAGGGCCCTCGATCGTTAGTCCCGGCGGCAGCGGTCAGTTGACCGTGAAGGGCACGCCTTCGACGCTCGCCGGGAAGTCCGGCGGGCTCAGCTTCATCCATTTGGCATAGGCCTTGGCCAGCTCGCCGTTCGCCCTCACCTTGTCGATGAAGGTATTGACCGCCGCGTTGATCTCCTTCTCGCCCAGCCGCGTGCAGGCGCCGTTGTAGAGGCGGGTGAACTCGAGCTTGTCCTCGTAGGTGTCGGGCTTGGCCTGGTTGAGGCGCTGGACATAGAACATGTTGCCGCCCACGGCCTGCACCTGCCCGGAGATCAGCGCCTGGATGGTTGCCGCATCGTCGTCGAAGCGACGGATGACGGTGTCGGTCGGCGCGTTCTTGGTGATCTGAGTGTCCTGCACGCTGGAGCGCGGCACGCCGATCGTGAGCTTGCCCATGTCGGCGTTGGTCTTGACCGCGGTCGCCTTGGGCGCGACCAGCGTGATGATGTTGGCGACATAGGGCTTGCTGTACTGCACCGCCTTGGCGCGCTCCGGCAGCATCGCCATGGTGGCGAACAGGATGTCGACGCGGCCGGCCGTCAGCGCCGGAATGCGATTGGCCACGGCCAGAGGAACGAATTCCACGGCGACGCCCAGCTCCTTGGCGAAGAGCTCGCCGAGGTCGGCGTCGAAGCCTTCCTGCTTGCCGCTGGTGTTCACGAAGCCCCACGGCGGGTTGTCGCCCTGGATGCCGACCACGAGCTTGCCCTTGGCCTTGATCTCGGCCGGCGTGACGGCAAGCGCTGGTGTTGCGAGAAGGGCGGTGCCGCCCAGCAGCAGATGACGACGCTTGATCATTGTTTCCTCCTTGATTGATTCATCTCGTGGCGGCGGCCAACCGCCGTTCCATGCGCGATCCGAGGATCGACAGGGGCCAGCACAACGCGAAATAGAGTGCGCCCACGATCGCGAAGACCAGGAGCGGCTGGAATATCTGGTTCGAGACGATGCTGCCGGCACGGGCGAGTTCGGTGAAGCCGACGATGGCGGCGAGCGATGTGCCCTTCAGGAGCTGGACCAGGAAACCGATGGTGGCGGGCATCGAGATGCGCAGCGCCTGGGGCAGGATCACGTGCCGCATACGGGTGGCGTAGCGCAGGTTGAGCGCCCGCGCCGCCTCGATCTGGCCCCACGGCACGGCCTCGATCGAGCCGCGCCAGATCTCGCCCAGGAAGGCGCTGGCATGCAGCGTGAAGCCGACGGCGACGGCCGCCCAGGCGTCGAGCTTCAGCCCGATCAGGGCGAGGCCATAATAGACGACGAAGAGCTGCATCAGCAGCGGCGTGCCCTGGAACAGCGCGATGTACCCGGCTGTCGTGCGTTGCAGGACACCGATGCCCGAGGTGCGGGCCAGCGCCACGCCGAGCCCGGCGACCGTGCCGCCGGCGAAGGCGATCGCCACCAGGAACAGGGTCCATTTCAGGCCGGCGAGGAGAAACAGGAACTCGGCGGCACCCATGGCGCTACTTCACCGGATAGCTGAGATAGTGCGACTGGATCACGCCGAACAGGCGCATCAGCAGCCACGACATGACGAAGTAGAGCAGGGTGATCGTGCCGTAGATCTCGAAGCTGCGGAACGAATCGGACTCGATCCGCTGCGCCACCGAGGTGAGCTCGTAGGCCGAGACGGCGCTGGCGACGCTCGTGGTGAGGGTCAGCAGGATGAACTGGCTGACGAGGGAGGGGTAGATCGCGCGCAGGGCGGGCTTGAGGACGATCAGGCGGAACACCTGCAGGCGATGCAGCGCCAGCGCCAGCCCGGCCTCGATCTGGCCCTTGCCGATCGCCTGCACGCCGCCCCGGATGATCTCGATGGCATAGGCGCCGCCGTTGATGCCGAGCGCGAGGATGGCGGTCGGCGTCGGGTCGAGTCGCAGGCCGGCCAGCGGCAGGGCGAAGAAGATGAAATAGATCTGCACCAGGAACGGCGTGTTGCGGATCAGCTCGACGAAGCCGATGACGGCCCAGCGCAGCGCCGGGACGGGCGACTCGCGCAGGACCACGCCGCCGATGCCGATCACGACGGCGAGCACCATGCCGCCCGCCGCGAGGCCCAGGGTGCCGAGGCATCCTCCCAGCAGCTGCGGCAGCCCGTCGATGACGGGCTGGAAGTCGAGCTTGTAGTTCACCGCCTCATCACTGCGGTCCCAACCGCATCGGCTCGGGGAGGGAGCCCGGCAGCTTGCCGATCATGTGGACCGCGGCCTGCATGGCGACGATATAGCCGTAGGGACCGAGGCCGCAGATCACCGCCTTGGCCGCGGCCGAGAGCTTGGAGTGGCGGTGCAGCTCGTCGCGGGCGTGGATGTTGGAGATGTGCACCTCGAAGATCGGCCCGTCGTAGATCTTGAACGCGTCGAACAGCGCGACCGAGGTGAAGGAGTAGGCCGCGGGATTGATGATGATGGCGTCGGCCTTGCCGCGCGCCTGCTGGATCAGCTCCACCATCTCGCCTTCATGGTTCGACTGATGGCAGGCGAACTCGACGCCGAGGTGATCCGCGAACTGCCGGCAGCTCGCCTCGATGGCGGCCAGTGTCGTCGAGCCGTAGATGTGCGGCTCGCGCACGCCCAGCATGTTGAGGTTGGGGCCGTTGATGATCGTCAGGCTGGTCATTTCTCTTCCTCGCGGCGGGATGCTGCTTCAGCGAAGGCCTTGTGCAGGCGCGCGACGTCGGGCATGACGCCGCTGAACAGCCGGTAGGCCTCGACCGCCTGGTGCACGCACATGCCGGCGCCACCCATGGTGCGCGCGCCGCGGGCTTGCGCGGCCTTCACGAGCTCGGTCTCGAGCGGGCTGTAGATCACGTCGGCCACCCAATGGCGCGCCTCGATGGCGTCGGGAGGGATCGCCATGCCGGGAATGCCGGTCATGCCGACGGGCGTGGCATTGACCAGTCCCGCGGCATCGGCCAGGGCCGAGACGGGATCGCGCTCGACGCGGCAACGCTCCGGCCCATGGTGCGCCGCGAGCGCGGCCACGAGGCCCGCCGCCTGGGCTTCGTTCTTGTCGCTCACTGCCAGGCTTGCGACCCCGAGGTCGAACAGCGCGAAGGCCACGGCGCGGCCGGCACCGCCCGCGCCCACCAGCACGGCCGTCTTGCCGGCCACGGCCTCGCGGCCGAACCGTTCCTCGAAGGCGCGCCGGAAGCCGATGCGGTCGGTGTTGTAGCCCTTGGTGACGCCGTCGCGGCCGATGGTGACGGTGTTGACCGCGCCGATCTGGCGGGCCTCGTCCGACACATCGTCCAGCAGTGCCGGCACGGCCTCCTTGAAAGGATAGGTGACGTTGAGACCGGCGAAGCCGGCGGTCTTCGCCGCGCCCAGCAGATCCGCCAGCCGGCGGCCCGGCAAGAGATCCGTGTCCATGAGATGGTAGTGCCCGTGGATGTCCAGGGCCGCGCAGAAATCCGCGAACAACGCCGGCGAAAGGGAGCGCTGGATATTGGCGCCAATCAGGCCGATGAGCATGGCCGGACGATTGTACCAGCCGGTACGTTTTGTCAAACCGGGCAAGTCGGCTAGGCTGTCGTCATGAAAGCCATGATCGTTGCGTTGGCACTGCTGTTCGTCCTGCCCGGTCTGCCGGCCAGCGCCGCCGATGAGCTGGTGACGGCGGCCCAGCCCGACGGGCAGCCCGTGCCCTATATCCTCACGACGGCCGGAGGCACGCCGTCCCATGCCGTCATCCTGATGCCGGGTGGCGCGGGAACTCTCGATCCGCGCATGGAAGGCGGCAGGCTCGTCTTCGGCTATGGCGGCAACTTCCTGATCCGCTCGCGCGGTATCTTCGCCGACCAGCAGTTCGTCGCGGCATCGACCAATGCCACGACCACGCCGGGCCGCATGCTGGCGATCGTCAAGGATCTCGAACGGCGCTATCCGCGCATCGCGATCTACGTTGTCGGGACATCGAGGAGCACGGAATCGACGATGGCGTTGTCGGGGCCGCTCGATGGCCAGGTCGCGGGCTTCGTGCACACCTCGTCCATGAACGCCATCGCGAGCTTCGATCCGCGCAAGTTCAAGAGCCGGCACCTGATGGTCTATCATCGCCAAGATGGCTGCAGGGTCACCCGGCCGACATCAGCCGATTCGGCGCGCCGCTCCTATGGCACTGAGCTGATCGTCATGGAGGGCGGCAAGACTGTTGGCGACGATTGCGAGGCCAGGGCCTATCACGGCTTCAACGGGATCGAGCAGGAGACGGTGGCCCGCATCAAGGAATGGATGCTGAAGGGACGCTGACGGACGTCAGGGTTTCCAGCGCAGGAAGTTGCCGATCAGCCTGAGGCCGGTGGCCTGGCTCTTCTCGGGATGGAACTGCGTGCCGGCGAGATTGTCGCGGCCGACTATGGCGGTGATGGCGCCGCCGTACTCGGTGGTGGCGAGCAGGGTCTGCGGATCGGCGACCTCGAGCTGGAAGGAATGCACGAAGTAGGCGTGGTCGCGCTCCGCCAGCCCGGCGAGCAGCGCATGCGGCCTGAGATCGAAAAGCTCGTTCCAGCCCATGTGCGGGATCTTGAGATGATCGGCGCCGGCTTCGATGCGCACGACGTCGCCCGCGATCCAGTCGAGTCCGGTATGGATGCCGTACTCGACGCCGCGCGTGGCCATGAGCTGCATGCCGACGCAGATGCCGAGGAAGGGCTTGCCGCGCTCGATCACCTCGCGCTGCAGCGTGTCCACCATGTCGGGGACACCGTAAAGTCCGGCGCGGCAGTCGGCGAAGGCGCCGACGCCCGGTAGCACGATGCGGTCGGCCGCCGCGACCTCGCGCGGATCGGACGTCACGAGGACGCGATCGTCCGCCTCGATCTCGCGCGCGGCGCGTTCGAAGGCCTTGGCGGCGGACCGGAGGTTGCCCGAGCCGTAATCGACGATGGCGACGGTCATTGATGCTTCAGAGCACGCCCTTGGTGCTGGGCACGGCGGTCTGCTGGCGCGGGTCGACCTCGCAGGCGACGCGGAGCGCGCGGGCGAGGCCCTTGAAGCAGCTCTCGACGATATGGTGGTTGTTCTCGCCGTACTGATTCCACACGTGCAGCGTGAGGCCGCCCAACTGGGCGAAGGCCTGGAACCACTCCTTGAACAGCTCGGTGTCCATGGTGCCGAGCTTGGGCTTGGTGAAATTCACCTTCCAGATCAGGTACGGCCGATTCGAGGCGTCGAGCGCCACCTCGGTCAGGGTCTCGTCCATCGGGATCTTGGCGCTGCCGTAGCGGCGGATGCCGGCGCGGGTGCCCAGCGCCTTGGTCAGGCAATCGCCCAGCACGATGCCGCTGTCCTCGGTAGTGTGGTGATAGTCGATATGCAGGTCGCCTTCGGCGCGCAGCGTGATGTCGATCAGGCTGTGGCGGGAGAGCTGCTCCAGCATATGGTCGAGGAAGCCGATGCCGGTCTTGATGTCGTAGTGGCCGGTGCCGTCGAGGTTGATGGCGGCGGCGATGCGCGTCTCCTTGGTCGAGCGCGCGACGAAGGCCCGCCGTCCGCCGGTGCCGGGCGTCGTGAGCTGGGAGGGGGAAGAGGCCGTGTCGGGCATGCGCCCTTCATACAGGAACGCGGGCGCTGCGGTCGAGCGCGACCCGGGTCAGGATCACTCCCGAAAGCACGATCAGCCCGCCCAGCGCCCGCGCCCAGGTGAGGGGATCGCCGAAGAAGGCCGCCGACAGCCCCACCCCGGCGACCGGGATCAGGTACATATAGACCATGACCCGGCTCACCCCCAGCCGCTCCAGCCCGGCGCTGATGCCGAGGAAGGCCACGCCCACGGGGAAGATCGCCGTATAGAGCCAGAAGCCCAGCAGCTTGGCGTCGAGCCGGGCGAACTCGCCCAGCGAATCGAAGGCGAGCGAGATCGGCATCAGCAGCAGCGCGCCCAGCGTCGTCGTCCAGGCCATGACCCGGAGCGCCCCCAGCCGGACGTTGTAGGGTGCGCAACGCTCGACATAGAGCGCCCAGGCGAAGGCCGCGACCATCCAGATCAGGGCACCATCGAGATTGCTCGTGGCGATGGTGAAGGCGGTGAGGCTGTTGTTCACCACGAGCACGACCCCGGCGAAGGCGATCGCGATTCCCGCCCAGCCCAGCCCCGGCAGCCGGCGCCCGGCGATGCGGGCGAGGATCGCCGAGAAGGCGGTGGTGGTGGTCATCACGATCGAGCCCAGGCTCGGCGCGGTGCGGGCCATGCCGAGCCCCCAGCAGGCCTGGAACAGCGCCACGCCCACCAGTGCCAGCCCGATCATCGGCAGCCAGTCGCGCTGCGGCAGGGTGATCGGACGCCGCGTCAGCCGCAGCATGGCGAACAGGAACATCCCCGCGATCAGGTAGCGCGACCAGCTGTAGAGCAGCGGGCTCATCTCGGCGAGCACGTCCTTGGCGAAGGGATAGCTCGATCCCATCAGCATGGTCGTGCCGATCATCATGAGGTCGCCCGTGTAGCGGGCGCGCGGCG
Source organism: Rhodospirillales bacterium (assembly GCA_947469635.1). Lineage (GTDB taxonomy): Bacteria > Pseudomonadota > Alphaproteobacteria > Reyranellales > Reyranellaceae > Reyranella. Next base: position 6,686 of record CANIRG010000148.1, read on the forward strand.
TCATTGCCTGGGTGCGGTCGATGCCTTCTGGGTGCCCCAGAAGCCGAACAGCGCACCGGCGACGCGGCGGATCTGGATCTCCTCCGAGCCCTCGGTGATGCGATAGCGGCGGTGGTGCCGGTAGATGTGCTCGAACGGCGTATGGCGGGAATAGCCGATGCCGCCATGGACCTGCATGGCGCGGTCGGCGGCGTCGCAGACCAGGCGATTGGCGCGGTAGTTCGACATCGCCACCCACTCGCTCACGCTCATGTGGTGCTCGCGGTCGAGATGCCAGGCGGTCTTGCGCACCAGCCCGCGCGTCATCTCGGCCTCGGTGTGCAGCTCGGCGAGCGGAAACTGGATCGCCTGGTTGGTCGCCAGCGCCTTGCCGAACACCTTGCGGCTCTTGGCGTAGGCCACCGACATGTCGATGCAGTATTGCGCCGCGCCGAGGCTGGAGGCGGCCTGGCGGATGCGGTTCTCGTGCACGAAGGTCTGCGCCACGTCGAGGCCGCGCCCTTCCTCGCCCAGCATGGTCGAGTCGGCGACCTTGACGTTGGTGAGCGAGACCTCGGCATGGTCGGACGGCATGTTGAAGGTCCACCACATATGCTCGATCTTGAAGCCGGGAGTCTTCACCGGCGTGAGGAACGCCGAGATGCCGCGCGGCTCGCCGACCTCGCCGGAAGTGCGCGCGAACACGAGATCGACCGTGGCGGTGTGCATGCCGGTGTTGAACCGCTTCATGCCGTTGATGATCCAGTCGCCGCCCTGCTTGACTGCCGTGGTCTCCATGAAGGTGGCGTCCGAACCGTGCAGCGGCTCGGTGAGGCCGAAGCCGATGCGCTCTGTGCCCTTGAACATGCCTTCGATGTAGCGCTCCTTCTGCTCCTTCGTGCCGAAGCGGTGCAGCAGCAGCGCCACCGGGAAGTTGCCGACGATCGAGCTCTCGTTCTGCAGGTCGTTGTGCAGGCCGAGCCCCTTGTGCGCGAGATGCTCGCGAATGATCGCCATGGCGAGGTTGGAGCCTTCCTTGCCGCCCAGTTCCTTGGGTAGCCCGAAGCGCAGGTGGCCCGCTCTGTCGGCGCGACGCTTCATCTCCGCCAGCAGCTCCTCCCATTCGTGCCTGGGCTGGCCGTCATTGTCCCAGTCGGTGCGGGCATGCTCGCGGCGATGGTCGAAGAAGCGGATATTGTCGTTCTCGCGCTCGAGCGGCCTGATCTCGCGCTCGATGAAGCTGTCGAGCTCCGTCAGATAGGCCGCGATGTCGGAGGGAATGTCGAAATCCATGGGGCGCTTCCTCGGTAATCGCCCTTAATGAACGGGCGTTCACCGCACCTTAAAGCCTTCTCGTCCCCGTGACCAAGAGGCCGGCCTCTACCGCTTCTTCAACCGCCTTATCGCTGTGCGGGTCCGATCCATCGCGCCGAACCCCAGCGCCTTCACGCGATCGGCGACAGGCGACGCGCCCTGCGGCCGCGGCGTGAGCCCGAACCGGCGCAGATAATGATTGGCGCGATGAAGATCGCGATGCAGCCAGTTCGGATGCTCGAAGTTGAGGCTGAAGGAAACCGAGACACTGCCGCCGTTCCGGACCCAATGCGCGCCATGGGACGGAATATGGACTCCCTCGCCGGGATCGAGCGCGAAATGGGCGGCGTTCTTCTCCGCTTCCGGCCGGTAGGTGCCGTAGTTGTTGGCGGCGTAATAGGCTTCGAGATCGCGCTCTGAGACGACGCTGCGATCCATCGGGTCGCAGATCCAGATCTGCTTGGTGCCCGATACCTGGACGAGAAAGTTGATCTCGGCGTCGAAGTGCAAGGGCGTCAGCCGGTTGGGCGAGTTGACGATGATCAGCATCTCGGGGTTCCGAATCATGCGCGCCTGCTTGGGCCCCGCGAGGTCCCAGACGAAGCGCGCGAACCCGTCGAGCACCTCGGCATAGGCCGGGTTCTTCTCGACATGCTTCATGATGATCCAGGCGCGCGCCGTCTCCACCCGGCCGATGACCTCCGGCAACGACATCTGCGGCATGGGAATGTTCCCCCACCTGTCGTCGATGGCGACGTCGCCAGCGTCGAAATATGCGTCGCCCGGACGATGCATGATCTCGTGCGAGAGCGCGACGAGAGACTCGAGTGAGAACAGTGGGCTGTTTCGAAGATCGTGGGCAAAGCGGAACGGCCGACGGTGGAGGCTGTCGCGCGCCGTGTCCGGCGGTTCGAGCGACCGCCAGCCGTGGGAGGCGGAAGCGTCTGAGTCCGAGCTTTGGAGACGGGACACGACTTCCCCGTGCATTGAGGCCAAACCCTCCCGGAGGCTGCGAAGTAACGGCGAGGATAGCAGACGGGCCGACCCGTCTCAAAGCGCGAGCACGGCGTGTAAGGCGTCGCAGACGGCGTGCACTTCGCGCGGCCGGTGAACGCAAACAGAAGCGATGCATGTTTGTTTGCGCGATTTCTTCTGACGCCGAACCCGAGGTCTGGCGACGCTCAACGCAGGTAGGGGCCGACCTTGGCTTCGAGCAGGCGTATGAGCGCGGGCTCCATGAATTTGTACTTGTCGGGGATATCGAGGCAGATCACGCGCTTGCCGTTGAGATGTAGTCGGAAGCGTGTGCCGAGCCGCGTCCGGTGCGCACGCTCCATGACGAAGACGATCTCGGCCCAGTCGAGCAGCTCGCCGCTCACCGGCTCGTCGGCCGAATCGTGCAATCCGGCCGATGCGCATTCGACGCCGGGCCATTGCGAGAAGACCTGCTCGGCGGTCGGGCTGCGCAGGCGATTCTGCGCGCAGATGAAGAGGACGCGGGGCATGTCAGGCGGCCGTCGGCAGGTCGATGCGGAAGAAGCGTGAGCCGGCGCCTGCTGCCGTATGGAAAATTCGACCGCGGGTAGCGTAGAATTCGGGGAATGCGCTGTCGTGACCTTCCAAGCCAAATCTCCCTTGTCGTGACGCTCCTTGTTGTCGCGATTTCAGGAGCGGCTGCTCAGACGTCGGAAAGTACCGCGCGTCATGAAATTGACGGTGTTATCTCAATCGAGATTCCGGCTGACGCTGCGCTCAGTGAACCATCGAAAGGGCCGGACTTCGACGTCTTCTTCGTCGTCCGCGATGGCAGAAGATTCTCGGGTTGTACTTGGGAAGGGCCGCGGATTTTTCTTGGAAAGGCGTTGAATTCGCGAGGATCGGAAAGTGCCTGGCGTTCATTGCAATAAATGGGACGCAAGCATTGCAGAGTGGAGATGTGCTCCTTGCGGTGATTGATGGTGATTTTCTGAAACAGGTTCATGTGTTCTACCGGAACGCCAAGTCCGACATGGCGGATCAAGCCAGGAAGATCATTGCTTCGACACGCGTCCTCGAACCACGGACCTGCATCACGGAGCGCCCGTCGGAGAGGCGCTGACGCTAGGCGACCGGCAGGTCGATGCGGAAGCGCGAGCCGCCGCCTTCTGCCGACAGGAAATTGGGTCGACGGCTCGTTATGGCGGGTCGCTGTCGATGTGACGGCTGGGTTCCATCCGTTCATGCAGCACGCGGATGATCTCGACCAAGCCTGGCTGGCGGACGCGGAAGTAGATGACGTGCACTGGCCGTCGCACGGCTGCTTGTGGAGCGGCGGCGCGGGCGTGCCGCAGATGAAGGCTTCGGATGCCGACGAGAAGGTCCGCGCGATCGCGGGTTGCTGGCCCCTTGGGATCGGCTGAGACAAGGCGCGTCACGGCCGTCAACAGTGCCGCGTAGCGGCGCCGGCCGTCGGTCCCCCAGTTCGCACGACTGGTCGCCAGGACGTTCGCGATATCCGCTTCAGCGGGTCGCGATAGGCGCCATTGCGCCATCGTTTCAGCGCGGGCGCTTGTCCGATCGGGAGGCCAGCTTGTCGAAATAGTCATCGAGACTCGCGTCGTCGATTTCGACAAACTCGCCGCGGTCGAGTGCCTCGACACCTGCCTTGATCTGGGCGCGCAAGGACTTCAGCTTGAGTCCGTCCTCACGTCGGCGCTGTTGCAACGCACGCAATGCGTCGCGGATCGCCTCGCTGGCGTTCTGGTACTCTCCTTTCTTGACGACCTGCTCGACGAAGGCATCCTGCTCGGCAGTCAGGCTGATATTGCGTGTCGGCATTCCAACGTTCCTCACCTCGCCCGAGGATTTGAAAGTTGGCAAAGTTTGCCAACCCAGCTGTTCAGGCCGGCAGGTCGATGCGGAAGCGCGAGCCGCCGCCGTCGGCCGACAGGCAAACCGCCTCGCCGCCGTGGCGGCGGGCGATCTGGCGGACGAGGGCCAGGCCGAGGCCGCTGCCGCGTCCGCTCTCGCGGGTCGCGGGCAGGCGATAGAAGGGCTCGAAGATCTTTTCACGCTCGCTGTCCGGCACGCCCGGTCCATGGTCGCGCACCTCGAGCACGGCGCGGCCGGCATCGTGCGCCACGGAGATTTCGATCGCACCATCGCCGGCGTAGCGGCGGGCATTGTCCAGCAGGTTGCGTATCAGACGGCGCAGCAGCAGCCGGTCGCCCTGGACGATGGCCGACGTGCCGCTCGCTTCGAGGTCGTAGTGCGCGGCCTCCTCGGCGGCCAATGCCAGAAGATCGACGGGTTCGTTGCGCTCCAGGCCCGGCAGGCCTTCGAGGCGGCTGGCGAGCAGGATCTGGTCGATCAGCTGGTCGAGCTCGGCCACGTCGGCGCGCAGCTGCTCGCGGGTCTTGGGGTCGGCGGTATCGCCCAGCAGGGAGGCGGCCATGCCGATGCGGGCAAGCGGCGTGCGCAGCTCGTGGCTGCAGTTGGCCAGCATCATCCGGTGCGCCGCCACCAGCTCCTCGATGCGCCGGGCGGAGCGGTTGAAGCTCTCGGCCAGCGCTGCCACCTCGTCGCGACCCTCGACTTTCACGCGCGCGCCGAGATCTCCTTCACCCAGCTGCTCGACGCCGGTCTTCAACCGTTCGAGACGACGCGCCAGCCGCCGCGCCACCGGATAGGCGCCGACGGCGACGGCGACGGCGACGACGGCGAGGAAGGCCAGGATCCACACCGTCGGGCTGGTCCTCTGCTCGCGCACCTGGCGCGCCACCAGCCAGCGGCCGTCAGGCAATTCGAGCGTGAAGTTCGGCCCGCCGGGGCCACGGCGCCAGCCGGTGCGGGCGCGCTCCGGATCGAAGCGCGGCGGCGGCCGACCGGCCATGGCGATCATGTTGCCGTTGGCGCGATAGAGGGCGAGGTCGAAGCGCAGCTTGCGTTGCAGCGCCTCCAGCGCCTTCTGGCTGGCGGCATCGGGCTCGTCGGTGTCTGGCAGCAGTGCGCCGGTGAGCTCGGCTGCGATGTCGAGATACTGCGGCGTGCGCGCCTCATCCTCGGCGATCTTCCACAGCAGCGCCGCGGCGCCCACGAACACCGCCAGCACGACCAGGATGGTGATGTAGAACTGGAGATAGAGCCGTTGCATGGCGCTAGCGGTCCTGGTCCTTGGCGAAGACGTAACCCGAGCCGCGCACCGTCAGGATGCGGCGCGGCTTCTTGGGGTCGTCCTCGATGGCGGCGCGGATGCGCGAGATATGAACGTCGACCGAGCGGTCGAAGGCTTCGAGCTTTTCGCCCTTCAGCAGGTCCATCAGCGCGTCGCGCGACAGCACGCGGCCGGCGCGCTCGGCCAGCGCCTGCAGGAGCACGAACTGGTAGGAGGTGATGGTGCGCTCCTCGCCGTCGAGCCGCACGGTGCGCGCGCCCTTGTCGATCTCCAGCCGACCGAAGCGCAGCAGCTCGGCCTTGGGCGTGCCGCCGCCCTTGCGGCGCAGGATGGCGCGCAAGCGGGCCTGCAGCTCGCGCGGCTCGAACGGCTTGCCGAGATAGTCGTCGGCGCCGATCTCCAGCCCAACCACGCGGTCCATCGGCTCGCCCCTCGCGGTCAGCATCAGGATGGGAACATCCGAGCCGGCGCGCAGGCGGCGGCAGACATCGAGCCCGTCGGCATCGGGCAGCATGAGGTCGAGGATCACCGCGTCGAAGCTCTCGCGCTTCAGCAACGCCTCGCCCTCGCGCGCCGTGCCGGCGAGGGTCAAACGAAAGCCCGCCCCGCCGAGATAGTCCGAAACCATCCCGGCGAGGCGGTCGTCGTCGTCGATCATCAGGATCCGCTCGGCCATGCGCCCAGTATCAGGCCCGCGTGGTCCGGATGTCACTTTCGGCCGTTAGCCGTGGCGGCGATGATGATGGCCGCGCTTGTTCCAGCTCTTGAAGAAGGCCTCACGCTGGCCGGCGGTCAGCACGTTGCCGGCCTCGGTCAGGGACTTGGTGAAGCGCTTGGAGCTGTCGTCGGCGAGCTTCATCTGCTCCACGCGGATGGCCTCGATCTTCGCCGCATCGATGGTCGGCGCGCGCAGCGCCTCCTGCATCGCCTTGCGGTTCTCGACGCCCTTGTCGCGCAGCGGCTTCATGTCCTTGAAGGTGGCGCCCATGATCTCGGCGACCTTCTTCTTCTGCTCGGCCGTGGCGTCGGTGCCCTTCAGCGCCCGGTCCACGCGCTTCTCGATGCG
>CANIRG010000149.1 GCA_947469635.1 Rhodospirillales bacterium
CGCCGAGAAGGCGGGCTACAAGCGCATCGTCCTTGAACTGGGCGGCAACGATCCGCTGATCGTCATGGAGGATGCCGACCTCGACAAGGCGGCCGAGCTGGCCGTTGCCGGCGCCACCAAGAACTCCGGCCAGCGCTGCACCGCGGTGAAGCGCATCATCGTGGTCGACAAGGTGGCCGACGCCTTCGTCGAGCGCGTGCTCGCCAAGGCGAAGAAGCTGAAGGCGGGCGATCCGCTCGATCCCGAGACCGATGTCGGCACGGTGATCCACGAGCGCGCCGCCACCCTGTTCCAGAATCGCGTCAGCGAGGCCGTCGCCAAGCACGGCGCCAAGCTGCTGCACGGCAACGACCGCCGCGGCGCGCTGTTTCCGCCCACGGTCGTCGACCATGTCGACCCGACCTGCGAGCTGGTGCGCGAGGAGACCTTCGGCCCGGCCATTCCGATCATCCGCGTGAAGGATATCGCCCACGCCATCGAGGTCTCCAACGGCACGGCCTACGGCCTGTCGTCGGGCGTCTGCACCGACAATCTCAACTACATCACCCGCTTCGTCGACGAGCTGCAGGTCGGCACCGTCAACATCTGGGAAGTGCCGGGCTACCGTATCGAGATGTCGCCCTTCGGCGGCATCAAGGATTCGGGCCTCGGCTACAAGGAAGGCGTGCTCGAAGCGATGAAGAGCTTCACCAACGTGAAGACCTGGTCGCTGCCCTGGCCGGGGTAGTAGCAATCGACGTTGACCAAATAGAACAACCTCATCCTGAGGAGCGCGCGAAGCGCGCGTCTCGAAGGATGGGGACGCGCACCTTGCCTGATCCCGACCCTTCGAGACGCGCCCTGCGGGCGCTCCTCAGGGTGAGGTTGGGGTTGGCTGGTAGATCAATGAGGAGGAACCGATGGCCGGAGAAACCTATCAAGGCGCCTGCCACTGCGGCGCCGTCTCCTTCAGCGTCGATCTCGATCTTGCCGGTGCGCTGAAGTGCAATTGCTCGATCTGCACCAAGCTCGGTGCCGTCTGGGCCTTCGCGCCCAAGAGCAATTTCGCGCTGAAGTCGGGCGCCGCCCAGCAGGGCGACTACCAATTCGGCAAGAAGAGCCTGCACCACCGCTTCTGCACCTCGTGCGGCATCGAGAGCTATGCCGAGGGCATGGCGCCGGACGGCACGGCGACGGTGGGGATCAATCTTCGTTGCCTCGAGGGCGTCGAGGTGGAAAAACTGACGCCGCGCCCGTTCGACGGGCGCAGCAAGTAAGAACGTCCGAGCGGAGGAAGTCATGAGCGTCACCCAGGCCGACAAGGCAAAGAAGTTCCGTGCGTTGCATGAGGCGCCGGGCGCCTTCGTCATCGCCAATCCATGGGATGCGGGTTCGGCGCGCGTGCTTGCGGGCGTCGGCTTCCAGGCGCTGGCGACCTCGAGCGGTGCCAAGGCGGGCGTGCTCGGCAAGCGCGACGGCCGGGTGTCGCGCGAGGAGGCGTTGGTCAACGCCCGAACGATCGTCGAGGCGTGCGACCTGCCGGTCGCGGCCGATCTCGAGAAAGGTTTTGGCGACGCGCCGGATTCGGCGGCGCAGACGATCAGCATGGCGGCCGACGTCGGGCTAGTCGGCGGTTCGATCGAGGACGCCACCGGCAACAAGGACAGACCGCTCTACGATCTCGCGACGGCGACCGATCGCATCGCCGCGGCGGTGAAGGCCGCTCGCATGCTGTCGTTCCCCTTCATGCTGACGGCGCGTGCCGAAGGCTTCCTGCGCGGCGTGCCCGACCTCGACGATGTCATCAAGCGCCTGCAGGCCTTCGAGGCCGCCGGCGCCGACGTGCTGTTCGCGCCGGGCCTTCCCGATCTCGCGGCGGTGAAGAAGGTCTGCGGCTCGCTCAAGAAGCCGTTCAACTTCATGGTCGGCATCAAGGGCAAGTCCTTCACCAAGGCCGAGCTCGAAGCGGCCGGCGTGAAGCGCATCAGCCTCGCGACCTCGCTCTATCGCGCGGCCATGACCGGCCTGCTCGATGCGGCCAAGGAAGTGCAGGACAAGGGCACCTTCACCTATCTCGACCGCACGATCTCGACGCCCGATTTCAACGCCTTCATGAAGGAGTAGCGGGCGCCTGTCCGTTGTGAAGGTGTTTTACGGCTGGCGGGTCGTTGCCGCCTGCTTCGTCGTCGCGGCCTTCGCCTGGGGACTGGGGTTGTTCGGCTCCAGCGTCTACCTGCAGGCGGTGACGGGGGCGCACGGCTGGCCGATCGCCGACGTCGCTTTCGCCATCACCCTGTTCTTCGTCGTGAGCGCGCTGGTGCAGCGCACGGTCGGCCGCAGCATCGATCGCTGGGGGCCGCGGCCGGTGCTGCTGCTGGGCGCCGTGCTGATGGCGTCGGGAGTGGCGCTGATCGGCCGGGTGACGGCGCCATGGCAGCTCTATCCCTGCTTCGTGCTGATCGGCATCGGCTGGTCGACGCTGTCGACGACCGGCATCACGGCCACGGTCGCACCCTGGTTCGAGCGCCATCAGGGACGCTCCATGACGCTCGCCATCATGGGCGCGAGCGTGGGCGCGATCGCCGGCGTGCCGGCCCTGCTGTTCGCCGTCAGGAGTCTCGGCTTTCAGCAAGGTCTTTTGGTTGTCGGCGCGGTTGCCGCTGCCGTGCTGCTGCCCTTGATCTGGCACGTCCTGCGCTTTCGCAAGCCAGAGGAGCTCGGCTTGCGGCGCGACGGTCAGGCGCCGGCTGTCGAACCGGCTTCGGTCAGTGCTGCACGGCCTCTGGCCAATGACGACAATCGTCGCCTCCTGCTGCTGAGCGCGGCGGTGGCTTTCGCGCTCGGTCTCACCATGCAGATCGGCTTCATCACCCATCATGTGACCCTGGCCGAGCCGCTGCTGGGGACGGCCGGCGCGGGCCTGCTGGTGAGCGCCACCGGCGTCACGGCGTTCGTCGGCCGGTTGATCCTGGCGCGCATCGTCGACCGCATCGATGTGCGCCGCCTTGCTTGCCTGGTCATGGTGGTGCAGTCCGCGGCGCTGCTGTCGATCGCGCTCTGGCCGTCGATCCCCGTGCTCGTGGGCGCGAGCCTGGTCTATGGCTACGGCATCGGCCACGTCACCACGCTCGGTCCCGTGGTGGTACGGCGCGAGTTCGGCGCGGCAGCCTTCGGCGCGACCTACGGCACGGCGGCGACGATCATCCAGCTCACGTCAGCCTTCGGACCGGCCCTGTTCGGCGTGCTGCGCGACGGCTTCGGCGGCTACCGCCCGGGCCTCGCCATCGCCGCCGTCGGCACCCTCGTCGGCTGCTCGGTGCTGTTTGCCGGCGGCCATCTGGCACGACGGTTGCCATCGGCCGGTCTTTCCGCAAAGAAGCAGTGATGGAACATCTCGACGTCCTGATCGTCGGCGCGGGCCTCTCGGGCATCGGTGCTGCATGGCATCTGCAGAAGAAGTGCCCGAAAAAGAGCTACGCCATCCTCGAAGGCCGCGCGACGAGCGGCGGGACCTGGGACCTGTTCCGCTATCCCGGCGTGCGCTCCGATTCAGACATGTACACGCTGGGCTATCGCTTCCGCCCGTGGAAGGACGCCAAGGCGATCGCCGACGGTCCCGCGATCCTGGACTATATCCGTGAGGTCGCGAGCGATCACGGCATCGATGCGAAGATCCGCTACCGCCATCGCGTGGTGGGCGCCTCCTGGTCGACTCCCGACGCGCGGTGGACGGTCGATGTCGAGACCGGGCCGGACGGTGAGCAGAAGCAGATCACCTGCGGCTTCCTCTGGATGTGCAGCGGCTACTATCGCTACGAGGCAGGCTACCTGCCGGACTTTCCCGGCATGGCGCAGTTCAAGGGCCGCATCGTCCATCCGCAGAAGTGGACGGACGACATCGACCATACGGCCAAGAAGGTCGTGGTGATCGGCAGCGGTGCCACCGCGGTGACGCTGGTGCCGGCGATGGCGCACGATGCCGAGCACGTCACCATGCTCCAGCGCTCGCCCACCTACATGGCGATGCGCCCGTCGAAGGATCCCTTTGCGCTGAAGATGCGCCGCCGCCTGCCGCTGAAGCTCGCCTATGCCGTGACACGGTGGAAGAACGTGCTGCTGGGCATGTATTTCTACCAGATGTGCAAGCGCCGGCCCGACAGGGTGAAGCGCCTGCTGCTGGGCGGCGTGCGCCAGATGCTGGGGCCGGACCACGACCTCTCGCACTTCACGCCGCGCTACAAGCCGTGGGACCAGCGGCTCTGCCTCGTGCCCGACGCCGATTTCTTCCGCGCCATCCGTCGCGGCAAGGTCTCGGTCGTCACCGACGAGATCGAGACCTTCACCGAGACCGGCATCAAGCTGAAGTCCGGCGCCGAATTGCCGGCCGACCTGATCGTGACGGCGACCGGGTTGGTGCTGCAGCCGCTGGGCGGCGCCAAGCTCACCGTCGACGGCCGCGCTGTCGAGCCCTCCAAGACCTTCATCTACAAGGGCATGATGTATTCCGACGTGCCGAACCTCGCCTCGGTGTTCGGCTACACCAACGCCTCGTGGACGTTGAAGGCGGATCTGGTCTGCGAATATGTCTGCCGTCTGCTCAATCACATGGACCGCAAGGGCTGGCGCCAGTGCACGCCGCGCAACGGCGATCCAACCCTCGCCGACGAGCCGTGGGTGAGCTTCTCGTCAGGCTATATCCAGCGCGCGCTCGCCCACCAGCCCAAGCAGGGCTCGAAGCGGCCGTGGAAGCTTTACCAGAACTATGCGCTCGATCTCCTCAGCCTGCGCTTCGGCGCATTACGTGACAGGGCAATGGTGTTCTCAAAATGAAGCTCAAGTCGTTGTTGATGGGCATGCTTGTTCTTTGTGTGGCTGCCTGCGGCGGCAAGTCGTCGGCGCCGGTCGCCGCCGCACCGTCGGGCAACCAGCCGATCCGCGGCATCTACTACAATCTGTCCTATGCCAGTGCGGTCAGCGCGTTGGGCGAGCTCGACCAGGTCATCCCGGCGCAGCTCGACGACACGATGCGCAACCTCAACACCTTCGGCTTCACGCGCATCCATCTGTGGATGAACGACCAGCCGCCCGGCAGTCCCGACCTCATCCCATGCGGTCCCTTCACCTCGACGACGGTCGACACCTCGACCTATCCGGTGACGCAGCGGACCCAGTGGCCGGCCAATCTCCTGCGCGCTTTCATCCGCAGGCTGCAGAGCGAGCGCAAGACGGTGGTGCTCACCATCAGCCCTTACGTTCCCACTGACGCCTATATCGATTCGTTGGCCGCTCCCGACGGCCCGCTCAGGATCGCGCGCGAGTTTCCCGGCGTCGAGATCGAGCTCGACATGGAGACGAACTGGACCGAAGCGGGCCTGCCGGTGCAGTGCGGGCCGCTGCTCGACCTCGGCACGGCCAAGCGGCGGCTGCTGAAGAAGATCCGCGACACGGTGCCGAACGTCCGTATCGGGGTGTCGGCGACCTACCATCATTTCGACGATCACCGCGAGCTGACGCGGGGCGCCGACTGGTTCGTGCCGCAGATGTACGGCAATGCCGCTGACGGTGCCCACGATTCGGCGATGCTGCGTACGCGCTTCGAGGGCCTGAAGGCCGAGCTGCGGGCGCTCGGTGGCACCAAGCAGGTGTTCGTTGGCCTGGGCGTCGACGGCTCCCTGCGCGAGGATTCGGCGGGCGGCACGGTCTTTCATCGTTCGATACAGTTCGTGCAGGAGCAGCGGGCGCCGGGCTTCGTGCTGTGGTCGCGGCGTTCGATCGCGCGCGAGCCGGGGGCGGCGTCCTATCTCGGCTGCTACCTCGGCCGGACGCTGCCCGCGACGGACCGCTGCCCTAGGTGAAGCCGAGCGTGACGCTGCCGAAGGGTCCGAAGTCGGCGACGTAGTCCTCGCCCGGCTTCGGCGCCAGCATGCCGGTCAGCGTGCCGGTGCTCACCATCTGGCCCGCCTTCAGGCCGATGCCGGTGCGCGACAGTTCGTTGGCGAGCCACGTGAGCGGCATCATCGGATGATCGAGTGCGGCGGCCGCCGTGCCCTTGCGGCGCAGCCGGCCGTTGCTCGATAGCGTCGCTTCCTGGCTCGCGATGTCGCGTGTCTTCCAATCCTCGATGGCCGGACCATAGACGATGGTTCCCGAGCCTGCGCCATCGGCCAGGATCGCGGGCAGGGGCGGGAAGGCCGGGTCGTGGATGAAGCGGCACTCCGCCAGCTCGAGGCCGGGATGCAGCGAGGCCACGGCATCAGTCACTTCCTCGACCGTGTAAGGCTTGCCGCGCGGCGGCAGGTCGGCGCCGAGCATCGCCTGATACTCGACTTCGGGAATGGGGCTCGCCAGCTCGGCATGGATCACGGTGACGGGCGTGGGCTCCAGGAAGAAGACACGACCATAGATCGGCGAGTCGGTGCGCAGCGCCTTCTGCATCTCCTCCTTCATGGCGGCGATCTTCCAGCCGCCGACCGTCCAGCCGAGCTCCTCGGCCACCATCGCGGCGACGCGATAGGCCGTTGCCGCGTCGGGCGGCACGAGCCGCGGATCGAGGCCGCTCCGCTGGCGGCCGTCGCGGCGGAGGGAGGCAAGGAGGCGGGCGAGTTCCCGTTGCGCAATGATGTCCATCGGTGTTCCTTAGCAGGAATCGGAGGAGACAAGACCATGCGCACCCCAGCCGAAAAAGGCCGCCTGTTCCGCGAGAGGCACAGCAAGCCCGGCATCATCCTGCTGCCCAATCCATGGGATGCTGGCACGGCCAAGCTGCTGGCATCGCTCGGATTCGAGGCGCTGGCGACGACCAGCCTCGGCATGTCGAACGCGCTCGGTCGTCCCGACGGCGAAGGTTCGGTGAGCCGCGCCGAGCTGCTGGAGAACTGCCGCGTCATCGCCGAGGCCACCGACCTGCCGGTCAATGCCGACCTCGAGAACGGCTATGCCGACGACCCGAAGGAGGCCGCCACCATCCTGCGCGACGCGGCGGCGGTGGGAATCTCCGGCGGCTCGATCGAGGACTGGAGCGGCGAGAAGATCTACGACTTCAACCATGCGGTGGAGCGCGTCGCGGCCGGTGTCGAGATGGCGCGCTCGCTCGACGTGCCCTTCACCTTCACCGCTCGGACGGAGAACCTGATCCGCGGCCGCGTCGATCTCGACGACACGATCAAGCGGCTGCAGGCCTTCGAGAAGGCCGGCGCCGATGTCCTCTACGCGCCGGGACTGCGCGATCTCGCGACGATGAAGCTCGTGGCCTCGTCCGTGGGCAAGCCGCTGAACGTGGTGATGAGCGCCGGCGACCCCGATCTCACCGCCGAGCAGATGGAAGCGGTCGGCGTGAAGCGGTTGAGCGTCGGTGGCGCGCTGTCGCGGCTGGCACTCGCGGCCTTCATGAAGGGCGCGCGCGAGATGAAGGACAAGGGCGGGTTCACTTGGATGCGCGACACCATCTCGACGAAGGAGCTGAAGCCGATCTTCAGGGGGTGAGCTTCACCAGCCGGGCGACGCCGTCCTTGGTGACCAGGGCCATGGTGGCGTCGGCGGTTACCGCATGGATCTGGTCGAAGTCGACCGCCTGGTTGAGGCGCGTGGCGCCGTTGGGGGCGTCGATGATCAGGCGGCCTTTCACGTAGCGCACGAGCTGGCCGTCCGGCAGCAGGCGGACGAAACCGCCCTTGTGGGTTTCGAGCGTCTCGCGCTCGCCGATCCGCCACACCGTCATGCTGCCGTCGATCCAGGAAGCCTCGTCGCGCAGCACGAGGGTCCGGCCGTCGAGGGAGAGATCGACGGTGGCGTCCGACGGGAAGCGGCTTTCGATCCTGCGCTCGCGCAGCAGCTTTCCATCGTTGGCGCGCAGGCGCATCTGCTGCTCGCCGTTGTAGGTGGCGAGCATCGTGCCGATGGCGGCGGCGGCCCTGAGGTCGCGGTCCGCCGGAGTGGCGAAGGCGAGACGGCCGATCACCCTGCCGTCGAAGCCGAAGACCATGAGGCCGCTGCCGTCGGGGAGTGGCCGCAGGATTCGGTCATCGAGCAGCACGTGGACGTTGCGCCTGGTGCTGTTGTTCGGATCGATGGGAAAGCGCAGCGGTCGGCCGACGCGCCCCCAGTTCTCGTCGAAGACGTCGAACTGGCCGTTGGGGGCGTGCACGGCGAAGAAACGGCCGTTGGGCGAGACGAGGAGGCGGCCCTTGCGGTCGTAGATGTCCTTGGCGAGCGTGTCGGCATTCCACAAATCGATCGAGGGGCGCGCCGACGTGCCGTCGAGGCGCCAGAACCTCAGGCGGCCTTCGAGGGAGAGCGACACGAACTCCTTGCCACCGGCGGTCGCCACCGTGGCGACCGGCTGGCCGAATTCGGCGAAGGGCCGGTCGACGAGGCGCTTTCCCGACCGGTCGAACAGCACCACGCCTTCTTCGGCGGCGACCGCGATGCGCTGGCCGTCATCCGAGACGGCGACGCGCTTGGAAGTGGAGAGGCTGATATCGGGACGCAGGAGCTTGCCGTCGACGGCCAGGAAGCGGAGGCGGTTCTTGGACAGCACCACGAAGCCCGAATTGTCGGGAAGTGCCGCCACGTCGGCGGGATCGTCATGCTCGGTGGGGCCCGGCAATGGCCGCGGATTGCCCAGCCGGCCGCCGGCGACCGGCCAGAAATCGGCGCCGCCGCCGGGCTGGCCTGTGTAGGTCACCAGCAGCGTCTTGCCGTCGGCGGCGAAGGCGTGGCGCTTGACGTAAGGACGTTGCGGGTCGGAGCGCACCAGTCGGGCACCCTCGCGGCCCACGACCCGCAGCTCGCCGCACATGCCGCTGAAGGCGATCAGCTTTTCGTCGGCCGAGAAGGCCGCCACTTTCTCGATTCCTTCGCCCCCGCATTCGTTCTTGGGGTCGTGGACGCCGACGGAGATGGCGGGGCCATTGGTCTTGCCGTTGGGCGAGAAGAATCGCAGCGGCCCCAGCAGCGGACGCACGGCGATGGTGCGTGACTTGGGCGAGACGCCGATGCCCGTGATCGCCGCCTCCATGCCCGCGAGATCTTCCGGCGCTGCGGTGCCGGCGGCCGGCCAGGCCTGGAGCTTGCCCTTGTCGTCGCCGGTGACGATGCGGCCCGAGTCGAGATAGGCGACGGCGGTGAAGGAGCCCGGCAACGTGCGCTGGACCATGGCCTTGCCGTCGGGCCCGACGCGGATGAGATGGGCCTGCAGCCGGAAGTCCTGGTCGTAGAGGCCGAGGAGCAGCTCGTTGCCGCTGCCGGGCCGGAAGGCGAGGATGACGACCTTGTAGGGTTCGAAGGGCGGCAGGACCTGGGCAGCGAGATCGCCCGACAGGATGAGGACAGCGGTGAATGCAGGCGCAAGCAGACGTCGCGCCCTGCAAAGCAACTCGATGAACCGGGACATGCCCCCTTATGACAGGATTTTCGTACGCTGTGGATCGACCGCCGTCCCGCTGCCGGCGACGCGGTGGGCGACATGGCGTCGCGTGAAGGCCTCGATCTCGTAATCGTCGTGGCCTCCCTCGTCGGCCGCGACATAGCCGAAGGCCACCGCCTTGCCGATCGTGTGGCCCCAGCCGGCGGAGGAGGTGACGCCGAGCACCTTGCCGTCGCGCCAGATCGCCTCGCCGCCATAGATCTGAACCGGCGCGTCGACGGTGAGCGTGATCAGCTTGCGCTTCGGGCCCTCGGCCTTGGCCTTCTCCAGTGCGGCGCGGCCGATGAAGTCGACGGTCTTCTTGAGCGAAACCGCAAAACCCAGGCCGGCCTCGTAAGGCGTGTAGTCGGGCGTGATGTCGGAGCCCCAGTAGAGGTAGCGCTTCTCCAGGCGCAGCGAATCGATGGCGCGATAGCCCGCGTCGGCGACCTCGAACTCCCGCCCAGCCTCGAGCAGGATTTCGTAGACGTGGGCTGCGTATTCGCTGGGAAGATGCAGCTCCCAGCCGAGCTCGCCGACATAGGTGACGCGGAGTGCCAGCACCGGCGCGTAGCCGATGCGCAGCTCGCGGGCGCTCATGTAGGGGAAGGCTGCATTGCTCACGTCGCCATCGGCGACCTTCGCCAGGATCTTCCGCGCGAGCGGTCCGGCGAGGTTGATTACAGCGCGTGCCGAGGTGAGGTCCTGTACCGTCACCGAGCCATCTAGAGGCAGGTGCTTGCCGATCCAGCCCATGTCGCGCACACCGAAGGCGCTGCCGGTCACCATGTAGAAGCGGTTCTCGTCGAGCCGGACGAAGGTGAGGTCGGCCTCGATGCCACCGCGCTCGTTGCAGAGCTGGGTGTAGACGAGCGTTCCGGCCGGCTTGTCGAGATCGTTGGCAGCCAGCCGCTGCAGGGCGGCGAAGGTGCCGGGACCAGAAATCTCGTACTTGGAGAAGGAGCTCTGGTCGATCAGCACGGCGCGTTCGCGGGCCGCGCGGCATTCGGCGGCGACCGGCCCGAACCAGTTCGGCCTCGATTCGAACGACGGCCTGTCGATCGCCTCGGTGCCGGCGGGCGCGAACCAGTTCGGCCGCTCCCAGCCGAAGCGCGAGCCGAACACGGCGTTCCTGGCCGCCAGCATCGGATAGAGCGGCGAGCGCCGGCCGCCGCGCGCACTCGACAGTTCCTCGATCGGATAATGGATCTGATAGTAACGCCAGTAGCTGTCGACGCTGCGCTCGGCCAGGTACTTGGCGCTCATGTGATGGCGGCCGAAGCGGCGCACGTCGAAGGCCCACAGGTCGAGGCCGGGCTCGCCCTCGACGATCCATTCCGCCATCGCCTTGCCGGCGCCGCCGGAGGCCGCAATGCCCGAGGTGAAGCCGCAGGCGACGTAGAAATTGTCGCGCTCGGGGGCCAGACCCATGATCGGCTCGCCGTCGGGGGAGATCGGGATCGGGCCATTGATGACGGTGCGGATGCCGATCTCGTTCAGGATCGGCAGGCGCTCAGCGGCAGGCAGCAGGAAGGCTTCGAGCCGGTCCTGGTTGGCCTGGAACAGCTCGCGTCCGAACGAGAAGGGCACGCCATTGCTGCCGAAGGTCGGCGTTCCCTGTTCCCAGCCGCCGATGGCGAGCGCGCCGGGCTCGGGCTTGAGATAGAAGATCCGGTCGGGATCGCGCAGCGTCGGCAGGCCCTTGGGGATGGCGTCGCTCTTCTCGGTGATCACATATTGATGCTCGACCGCGCCGGCCGGCACGCCGACACCCGCCATCTTCGCCACGTCGCGGGCCCAGATGCCGGCGGCATTGACCACGATCTCGCAGTCGATGGCGCCCTGATCGGTGAGCACGCGCCTGACGCGCCGTCCGTCGAACTCGAAGCCGGTGACCAGCACACCCTCGACGATGCGCACACCGCCGGCCCGCGCACCCTTGGCATAGGCCATGGTGAGGCTCGATGGTTCGACCGAGCCGTCGTTGGGCACGAACACCGCACCGACGACGCCGTCGAGTGTGATCAGCGGAAATTTCTCCTGCGCCTCCTTGGGCGAAAGCGTGTGCAGGTCGAAGTCGAAGCTGCGGGCCGTCGTCGCCATGCGCTTGAGCTCGCTCCAGCGCTCCTCGGAGGAGGCGAGCCGCAGGCTGCCGACCGGCTTCCATTCCGTCGCCTGACCGGTCTCGGCTTCCAGCCGGCCGTAGAGCTGGGCGCTGTACTGCATCAGCTTGGTGAGGTTGCGCTTGCTGCGCAGCTGGCCCACCAGCCCGGCGGCGTGCCAGGTCGAGCCGTGCGTGAGCCCGCTCTTCTCCAGCGCGACGACGTCGCGCTGGCCGAGCTTGGCGAGATGATAGGCAATCGAGCAGCCGACCGCGCCACCGCCAATAATGACGATGCGGGCCTGGGAGGGAAGGTTCACGAGCGCAGCTCTCCGAGATACCAGTCGAGGAAATGCGCCACGTTGCGTTCACGCACCAGGGAGAAGGGACCGGGCACATAGGCCTTCGAGCTCACGCCGAGCTGCTGGTCCTGGCAGATCGTCCAGTCCTGCCGGTTGGTGAGGTCCCAGATCGGCAGCAGGCGGTCGAGCGTATAGTCCTTGCCCTCGACGGCGTCGGCATCGACCAGCCAGTAACCGCGCACATGGGTCTCGTTGGGGCCGATCGGCGTCAGGCGCGACGCGGCTGCGTAATCGCAGTTGGTGTGCTGCCAGAAGTTGGGGAAGACGGTGGTGCGGAGCGTGCCGGAATCCCACTCCTTGATGCCGCCCATCAGCCGATTGCACAGTGGTTTGCCGTCCATGCTTTGCGTCACGAAGCCTTCGATCACCGGCGTGCGGTGGCAGCGGAAGGCCGCGCCGGTCATGGTCGACATGGCGTCGCCCTCGTCAAGGCCGAGCGAGCGGAAGCGCGTGTTGGCGCGCGCCACGATGGCGTCCATCTCGGGCTGCAGCGTCGGGTCGAGCATCGCCATGTCGCGCTGCACGTCGTAGGCGGCCTGATTGTATTCCTTGTGGTTGGGCGGGCAGTGGTAGCATTCGCGATTGTTCTCGAACACGATCTTCCAGTTGGCTTTCACCACATAGTCGATCTGGTGCGCGACCTTGGCGCGTTCGAGCGCATGCGGCTTCATCTTGCGCCGGATCGTGGCCAGGGCGTCGGAGAAATCCGGCGGCGAATCGCTCAAGGAGATGAACAGCAGCCCAGCGGCATCGACGATATTCACAGGCCGCAGCGACAGCTCCGACTTGTCGACGCCGAACTCGCGTCGCGTGTCGAGCACCAGGGCGCCGTCGAGCTCGTAGGTCCAGCGGTGATAGGGACAGACCAAGCGGTGAGCGCTGCCGGTCTCGGTCTTGCAGATTTGCGAGCCGCGGTGACGGCAGACGTTGTGAAAGGCCCGGATATTGCTTTGCCGGTCGCGTACGACGATGACCGATTCGCCACCCACCCGATAGGTGAAGAAGTCACCTGGCTTGGCCACCTGAAACGCGTAACCGGCGAATATCCAATGACGGTGAAAAATTCGTGCCAGATCCGCATCGAAAACCTCGTGCGAGGCGTAGAAATCGCGTTCCAGCGGTCCGCCCGGCCGATGCTCGGCGACGAGCCGGGCGATTTCCGGCTGTATCGGGTGGCGGGCCTGTAGCGCCGTGCCGTCCATGATCCTCTCCTTGTATGGGCAACGTAGCATGCGGCCCTTGCCCGGCCCCAGACCCATGTTAAGGTTTTGTGAATGGCCGTAACGAAAACATCATGCGGCAC
>CANIRG010000150.1 GCA_947469635.1 Rhodospirillales bacterium
ATCCCCGTCTCCTCCCCGACGCCGATCCGCCCGCCCGCCGCGCCGCCACCGCGCGCGCCGGTGCCGCTGGAATCGCCGCAGCTGGTCGAGGATGCGCGCATGCTCGCGCAACGCGCCACCACCATCGCCGAGCTGGAGGCCGCCATCCGCGGCTTCGAAGGCTGTGCGCTCAAGCGCACGGCCAAGAACACGGTCTTTGCCGACGGCGTGCCCGGCGCGCCGGTCATGATCGTGGGTGAGGCCCCGGGCGCCGACGAGGACCGCCTCGGCAAGCCCTTCGTGGGCGTGAGCGGCCAGCTCCTGGACCGCATGTTCGATTCAATCGGCATGAGCCGCGAGCGCAACCTCTACGTCACCAACATCCTGTTCTGGCGGCCGCCCGGCAACCGCACGCCGACGCTGGCCGAGCAGGCGATGTGCCTGGCCTTCACCCGCCGCCACATCGAGCTCGCCCGACCCAAGCTGGTCGTGCTGGCCGGCGGCACTGCGGCAAAGGCGGTGCTCGACACAATCGAAGGCATCATGAGGCTGCGCGGCAAATGGACGATGCTGAAGCTCGACGACGGCACCGAGGTGCCGGTCCTGCCGACCTTCCACCCCGCCTACCTGCTGCGCACTCCCGCCAGCAAGCGCCAGAGCTGGTGGGACCTCCTGGCCGTCGACAAGAAGCTCAAGGAGCTGGGGGTGCCATCTCAAACGGCTTGAGACGCCTCCGATGCCAATGTCACAAGGGTGTTAGGCTCTTCGGCTCAAGTCTCACGACTCTGCCCCCCGTTCCTAACGACGCAATACGTTTTCGCTGACCGTTTGCGGATGGCGCCGTAGGTCGACGCACGCCAGCACGAGAATCCTTTCGGGCTCCGCGACGTAGAAGATGCCATAGGGAAATCTGCGCATGACGGCCCGCCTGATCTCGCTCTCGACGGTCTGATACAGCCGCAGCGCATCGGAGATGCAAGCCTCTACACGGCCAACTTCCTCTACAAAGGCCGCTCCCAACCCTAGCCGGTACTGCTCGTATCGTTGCGCGGCTTCGACGATCTCGCGCCTCGCCATCTGCCGATAATCTACTGGAAGAACCACAGCTTCAGGACAAACCCAGCTCACGACGAATGTCGGCCAGCGTCACGACAGGCTCATCGGGATTGGCGCGATAGTCATCCAACCTGCGCCGCAGCTCCTGGCGCAGCTCTTCCGTCAGCGGCGCCGTAGCCGCGTCATGGGCCACGCTATCGAGCAGGTCGTAAGCCAGGCGCAGACGCTCGTCTGCGTCGAGCTTCTCCAGTTCGGCACTGAGCACCTTATTCATACCTCCAAGCATGCCACAGTGACCCGCGAGCCTCAGAGCCTCTTCCTCAGGAAGAACTTCTTGTGCTCGCCGGGATAGGCGTCGAGCGTGCCGAAGACCTCGTAGCCGCGGCGCTCGTAGAAGGGGCGGGCCTGGAAGGAATGGGTGTCGAGGGTTGCCGAATGGGCGCCGTGCTCGCGCGCGTAGGCTTCGGCCTGATCCATCAGCTGGGTCGCCCAGCGCTTGCCGCGCGCGGTCTTGTCGACCCAGAGGTAGGTGATGTGCAGCCAGCCGCCCCACACGCCGCCCAGCAACCCGCCCATCGTCTCGCCGCGGGCGGTCTTGAGGAAGTAGTGCACAGGGTAGTAGGCGGGCTCGCCGGTGGCGGCGACATTGTGCAGATCGAGGCGGTCGCGCACGAGCTGCGCCGACGCGCTCTCCTCCTGCTCGAAGACGATCTGGTAGTCGCTCATCAGCGGGCCGCTTCTTTTGCCTCCTTCAGGCGTCCTACGGCCTCTCGAACCGGCTCGTCAAGACCGGCACCGCCGGCCGCCAGGTGCGCCACGATCGCCGCGCGCATGCGCGGGTCCCAGAACCGGCCGATGTGATTGGCGATCGCGGCGACCGAATCGACGCCGCGCTGGGGCGTGAAGAACCGCCCCATCTGGTTGGCCATGATGACCAGCCTGTTGTCCGCCGACATGGCCGCCTACTCCGCCGCGACCGGAGCGATCCGCCGGCTGCGGTCGGCCTGCTCGTTGTATCCCCGCTGCCATTCGCTGGGACCGTTCGACGGCGAGACCTGGACCGCGGTGACCTTGTACTCCGGGCAGTTGGTCGCCCAGTCCGAATAGTCGGTCGTCACGACATTGGCCTGCGTGTCGGGATGGTGGAAGGTCGTGTAGACCACACCCGGCGCCACGCGGTCGGTGATCCGCGCGTGCAACGCGGTGCCGCCGGCGCGGCTGTCGATCTTGACCCAGTCGCCGTCGCGGATGCCGCGCATCTCGGCGTCCTGCGGATGGATCTCCAGCACATCCTCGTCATGCCACACGACATTGCCGGTGCGCCGCGTCTGGGCACCGACATTGTACTGGCTGAGGATGCGGCCGGTGGTCAGCAGCAGCGGGAAGCGCGGCCCCGTGCGCTCGTCGGTCGGCACATACTCGGTTATCATGAAGTTGCCCTTGCCGCGGGCGAAGCCGCCGATGTGCATCACCGGCGTGCCGAGCGGCGCCTTCTCGTTGCACGGCCACTGGACCGAGCCCACCCTGTCGAGCAGCTCGTAAGAGACGCCGGCAAAGGTGGGCGTGAGCCGCGCGATCTCGTCCATGATCTCGGACGGATGGCTGTAGGGCATCTCGAAGCCCATGGCCTTGGCGATGGCGAGCGTGATCTCCCAATCGGCCATGCCGTTCTTCGGCGTCATGACCTTGCGCACGCGGTTGATGCGGCGCTCGGCGTTGGTGAAGGTGCCGTCCTTCTCGAGGAAGGTCGAGCCCGGCAGGAAGACATGCGCATAGTTGGCCGTCTCGTTCAGGAACAGGTCCTGCACCACCACGCATTCCATCGACGCCAGCGCCTTGATGACATGCGCGGTGTTGGGGTCGGACTGCAGGATGTCCTCGCCCTGGACATAGATGCCCTTGAAGGTGCCCTCGATCGCCGCGTCGAACATGTTGGGGATGCGCAGGCCGGGCTCGTGGTCGAGCGGGCGGCCCCACATCTTCTCGAACATGGTGCGCGTCGCATCGTCGGAGATGTGGCGGTAGCCCGACAGCTCGTGCGGGAACGAGCCCATGTCGCAGGCGCCCTGGACGTTGTTCTGGCCGCGCAGCGGGTTCACGCCCACGCCCTGCTTGCCGAGGTTGCCCGTGACCATCGCCAGGTTGGCGATCGCCATGACGGTGGTCGTGCCCTGGCTGTGCTCGGTGACGCCGAGACCGTAGTAGATCGCGCCGTTGCCACCGGTGGCATAGAGGCGCGCCGCGCCGCGGATATCGTCGGCCGAGACACCGGCCATCGGCCCGACCACCTCGGGGCTGTTCTGCGGCTCCGACACGAAGGCCGCCCAATGCTCGAAGGCGTCGCGGTCGCAATAGTTGCGGACGAAGGCCTCGTCGGTGAGCCCCTCGGTCACGATGACATGGGCCAGGGCATTGAGGATCGCGGCGTTGGTGCCGGGCCGCAGCGGCAGGTGATAGTCGGCCTCGACGTGCGGCATGCGCACGATGTCGGTGCGGCGCGGATCGACCACGATCAGCCGGGCGCCCTGGCGCAGGCGCTTCTTCATGCGCGAGGCGAAGACGGGGTGGGCATCGGTCGGATTGGCGCCGATCACCAGGATGACGTCGCTGTGCTCGACCGAGTCGAAATCCTGGGTGCCCGCCGAGGTGCCGAAGGCGGTGCTGAGGCCGTAGCCGGTCGGCGAATGGCAGACGCGGGCGCAGGTATCGACGTTGTTGTTGCCGAAGCCGCCGCGGATCAGCTTCTGGACGAGATAGGTCTCTTCGTTCGTGCAGCGCGACGAGGTGATGCCACCGACCGACAGCCGGCCGTAGGTGCCCTGCAGGCGCTTGAACTCCGAGGCGACGCGATCGATCGCGACCTGCCAGCTCACCTCGCGCCACGGCTGGTCGATGCTCTCGCGGATCATCGGCTTCAGGATGCGCTCGCGGTGGTTGGCGTAGCCCCAGGCGAAGCGGCCCTTGACGCAGGAATGGCCGCGATTGGCCTTGCCGTCCTTGTAGGGGACCATGCGCACGAGCTCCTCGCCGCGCATCTCGGCCTTGAAGCTGCAGCCGACGCCGCAATAGGCGCAGGTCGTGACCACCGAATGCTCGGGCTGGCCGATCTCGATCAGGCTCTTCTCCGACAGGGTCGCGGTCGGGCAGGCCTGCACGCAGGCGCCGCACGAGACGCATTCGGAGCTGAGGAAATCGTCGCCCCAGCCGCCAGCCGACACCTTGGAATCGAAGCCGCGGCCCTGGATGGTGAGCGCGAAGGTGCCCTGCACTTCCTCGCAGGCGCGCACGCAGCGGGAGCAGACGATGCACTTGGAGGCATCGAAGGTGAAGTAGGGGTTGGACTCGTCCTTGGCCTGCTCGAGATGGTTCTCGCCCTTGTAGCCGTAGCGCACGTCGCGCAGGCCGACGGCGCCGGCCATGTCCTGCAGCTCGCAATCGCCGTTGGCGGCGCAGGTGAGGCAGTCGAGCGGATGGTCGGAGATGTAGAGCTCCATCACGCCCTTGCGGACCTGCTTCAGCCGCTCGGTCTGGGTCGACACGACCATGCCGGGCCCGACCGGCGTGGTGCAGGAGGCGGGCGTGCCGGCGCGGCCGGCGATCTCGACCAGGCAGAGGCGACAGGAGCCGAAGGCATCGACCGAGTCGGTGGCGCAGAGCTTGGGCACCTGGATGCCGGCATCCATCGCCGCCCGCATGATCGAGGTGCCGGCCGGCACCGTCACCGGATTGCCGTCGATGGTGAGGGTGACCGTATCGGCGGACTTGCTCGCCGGCGTGCCGTAGTCGATCTCTTGGACGAGAGACATGATGGGCTCCTATTCAGCGGCGGCCGCGAGGCGCGGCCGGCCGAAATCCTCGGGGAAATGCCTGATGGCGCTCATCACCGGATAGGGCGTGAAGCCGCCCAGGGCGCAGAGCGAGCCGAACTTCAGCGTCTGGCAAAGATCCTCGACCAGCGCGAGGTTGGCCTCGCGACGGTCGCCGGCGATGACCTTGTCCATGGTCTCGGTGCCGCGCACCGAGCCGATGCGGCAGGGCGTGCACTTGCCGCAGGATTCGATGGCGCAGAACTCCAGCGCGAAGCGGGCCTGCCTGGCCATGTCGACGGTGTCGTCGAACACCACGACGCCGCCATGGCCGATCAGCCCGTCGCGCGCGGCGAAGGACTCGTAGTCGAACGGCGTGTCGAACAGGGCGCGCGAGAAATAGGCGCCGAGCGGCCCCCCGACCTGCACGGCACGGACCGGCCGGCCGCTCGCCGTGCCGCCGCCGATATCGTCGACGATCTCGCCCAGCGTCAGGCCGAAGGCCGCCTCGAACAGGCCGCCATGCTTCGAGTTGCCGGCGATCTGGATCGGCATGGTGCCGCGCGACCGGCCCATGCCGAGATCGGCATAGGCCTTGGCGCCATCGGCCATCACGGCCGGCACGGTGGCCAGGGTCACGAGGTTGTTGATCACCGTCGGCTTGCCGAACAGTCCCTTGTGCGCCGGCAGCGGCGGCTTGGCGCGCACCTGGCCGCGCTTGCCTTCGAGGCTTTCCAGCAGCGAGGTCTCCTCGCCGCAGACATAGGCACCGGCGCCGACGCGCACCTCGAGATCGAAACCGGCCTCGGCGCCCAGCAGCCCGGCCGCTTCCGCCAGCACGATCGCACGCTCCATGGTGCGGATCGCGTCGGGATATTCCGAGCGGACGTAGATGTAGCCCTTGGTCGCACCGACGGCGTAGCCCGCGATCGTCATGCCCTCGATCAGGACGAACGGATCGCCCTCCAGCAGCATGCGGTCGGCGTAGGTGCCTGAATCGCCCTCGTCGCCGTTGCAGACGATGTATTTCCGGTCGGCCGAAGTGTCGGCGACGGTCTTCCACTTGATCCCGGTAGGAAAGCCCGCGCCGCCGCGACCGCGCAGGCCTGACGCGGTCATTTCCTGGACGGTGCCAACCGGCCCCAGCTCGCGCGCACGGGCGAGACCGCGATAACCGCCATGGGCTCTGTAGTCGTTCAGCGACAAAGGATCGACGATGCCGCAGCGCGCGAAGGTGAGCCGGGTCTGGCGCTTGAGGAAGGGAACATCCTCGGGCCTGCCGATGCGAAGCGCATGCACGCCGCCATCGAGCAGGCCGCCGTCGAACAAGGCGGAGACGTCGGACGGTGTCACCGGGCCATAGGCGATGCGGCCAGCCGGCGTCTCGACCTCGATCATCGGCTCCAGCCAGAACAGGCCGCGCGATCCGTTTCGGACGAGGTCCAGCGTCACGCCGCGGCGCGCCGCTTCCTGCTGGATTGCCAGGGCGACCCGATCGGCGCCGACAGCGCGGGCCGCCGCATCGCACGGGACGAAGATCTTCGTCATCGACCGACCTCGCGTGAAATGTCGTCGATCGTGGACGCGCCCACACGGCCAATCGGCTGGCCGTCGAGCATGGCGGAGGGTCCGCAGGAGCAGAGACCCAGGCAATAGATGGCCTCGATCGTCAGTCGCCCGTCGGGCGTCGTGCCGCCCCAGTCGAGGCCGAACCGGTCCAACACCTGCCGGGCCACAGCCTCGCCATTCATGGATTGGCAGGCCTCGGCGCGGCAGATCTTCAGGACATGCCGTCCCGCCGGCTTCTCGCGAAAGTCATGATAGAATGTGACGACGCCATGGACCTCGGCGCGGGTCAGGTTGAGAGCCTCGGCAATGAAGGGCACTGCCGGCGCGGGAATGCAGCCGAAGGTCGCCTGAAAGTCATGCAGGATAGGCAGCAAAGGACCTTCCCGCCCGTCGTGCCGACGGAGGATGTCTGCCGCCTCCCTCTCGTTCCATGCAGCCGCGCTGGGCAAATCCGGCTCCCTTGATGCCTTGGTGATAAACTCTACTCGCAGCAGGGTCTTATCAATAAAGGTGTTGGGTGACGCGATAGAACATTTCTATCGATTGTCGCCTTTTGTTCGGCTTTCCACCATACGAGATCCTTCCCTTCGCGCAGGATGACGGTGTCGTTGAGGTTTGCCCAGTGTGCCGGATCTCCGCTCTCCGCGACACCTATCGCAGCGCATTAGCCAGCAATTTCGCCTCCGCGACCAAGGCCGCGGTCAGGGGCGGCATGGGCTCGCGGTCGGGCACGACCAGGCCGATGCCATGCACGGCCTCCGGCTCCACGATCGGGATCGAGCGCAGATGCTCGGTGAGGCCCAGCGTGTCCGCGAGCTTCTCCGGCATCACGCTGGCCCATCGCCCGGTGCGCACGTGCGAGAACAGCACGATCATCGAGTTCGATTCGAGGGTGGGATCGGGCACGCCGCCGGCGGCACGCAACAGCTGGTCGATGATGCGCCGGTTCTGCATGTCCGGGGTCAGCAGGCAAAGCGGGATCTTGGCGATCTCGGCCCAGGTCACGCTCTCGCGATCGCCGAGCGGGCTCGTCTCCGAGGTCAGCAGCCGGTACTGCTCTATATACAGAGGCACCGCGCGCACGCGGCCGAGCGGTTCGTTGTCGATGTAGGTGAGGCCGGCGTCGACCTCGAGGTTCTCCAGCATCGACAGGATCTCGATCGAGGTCCGCGACAGGATGGTGAAGGTGACGTTGGGGTGCTTGGCGCGGAACGGCGTGGTGAGCGACGACACCATGGCGAGCGCCGTCGGGATCGCCGCGACCTTCAGCCTTCCGACGAACCCCTGCTTGAGGGCGCGAAGCTCCTGCCGCATCGCCCGGCTGTCGGCCACGATGCCGCGCGCCCATTCGAGCACCCGCTCGCCCTCCGCGGTGAAGCCGATGAAGCGCGACTTGCGATGGACGAGCAGCACGCCCAGCGTCGCTTCGAGCTGCTTGATGCCGGCGGAGAAGGTCGGCTGGGTCACACCGCATTGCTCTGCGGCCTTGCCGAAGTTCTGCTCCCGCGCCAGGGCGATGAGGAATTCGAGCTTGTCGATCATGGGGCTCGTGCAGGGTGCGGGCAAATAGTGTCGGGAAACATCCGTCGCGCTTCAACTGCTCGACCGGTTCGCAGGATCACTGTAAGCTTTGAACAAGACTAACAAGAAAGACTTCGGGGGAACCAAAATGAATCCGCTTCTGCTGCGGCCGATTTTGGTCGCTGCCACCGCTGCCTTTGCGGCGAGCCTTCACGTCGCTCCGGCCGCTGCCTGGGATCCGACGCGCAATGTGGAGTTCATCGTCCCGGCCGGCACCGGCGGCGGTGCCGATCAGATGGCGCGCATGGTCCAGGGCATCATCGCCAAGCACAATCTCATGAAGCAGACCATGGTGGTCATCAACAAGGCCGGCGGCGCCGGCGGCGAAGGCTTCCTCGACATCAAGGCGTCCAAGGGTAACCCGCACAAGCTGGTCATCACCCTCTCCAACCTCTTTACCACGCCGCTGGCCACGGGCATTCCCTTCTCGTGGAAGGACATGACGCCGGTGGCGATGCTGGCGCTCGACGAGTTCGTGCTCTGGGTCAATGCCGAGTCGCCCTACAAGACGACACAGGAATTCCTGGCGGCGGTGAAGGCAGCGCCTCCCGGCACCTTCAAGATGGGCGGCACCGGCTCGAAGCAGGAAGACCAGATCATCACCGTCGCCCTGGAAAAGGTGATCGGCCAGAAGATGACCTACGTCCCCTACAAGGGCGGCGGAGAGGTCGCCGTCCAGCTCGTCGGCAAGCATATCGATTCGACGGTCAACAATCCGATCGAGGCGGTGGCGCAGTGGCGCGCCGGCAAGCTCCGCCCGCTGTGCGTCTTCGACACCAAGGTGCTGCCGGTCACGGAGAAGGTCTCCGGCGACATGTCCTGGGCCGACATCCCGACCTGCAAGTCGCAAGGGCTGGATATCGAGTATCTCATGCTGCGCGGCGTCTTCATGCCGGCGGGCGTCTCCAAGGACGTGGTCTCCTACTACGTCGAGCTGTTCAAGAAGGTCCGCGCCACGCCGGAATGGGCGCAGCTCATGAAGGACGGCGCCTTCAACCAGTCATTCATGGATGGCGCCGACTACGCGAAGTGGGTGGACAACGAGGAGAAGCGCCACCGCGACCTGATGAAGGAAGCGGGCTTCCTGGCCGTCAACTGAGCTGACGGCCCCGACGCCTCGCCGCAAACGCCTCGCCACCACCGTCAATAGAGACCGTGCATGTCCAATCCCACGGATGATCCCGAATTGCCCGGGCCGCAGCAACGCCATGTCGAGATGGGCGTCGCGGCTTTCCTGGCACTGCTCGGCATCGTCACCATGATCGGCAGCCTGCAGGTCGGCATCGGCTGGGGGGCGGAAGGGCCGAAGTCCGGCTTCTTCCCCTTCTGGGTCGGGCTGCTGATCGTCGTCGCCAACGGCTACAATTTCTTCCGCGCCTATGTCGATCCCAGCCGCAAGCAGTTCGCCGAATGGCGACAGATCGGCCTCGTCCTCAAGGTCGTGTGGCCGATGGCGATCTACGTGGCGGCCGTGCCGTGGCTCGGCCTCTACGTCTCATCCGTCCTGCTGACGATCGGCTTCATGCGCTGGATCGGCCGCTACGGCTGGCCATTGACCCTGGGCATCAGCCTGGGGCTGCAGATCGTCACCTACATCACCTTCGAGAAATGGTTCCTCGTGGCCCTGCCCAAGGGACCGCTCGAGGATCTGCTGGGTCTCTGAGCCCGAAGGACAATAGAGAGCACCGGGGTATCGATGGAAAGCATTGGCGACCTGCTCCACGGCTTCTCCGTGGTCCTGAGCTGGCAGAACCTGCTGTACATGTTCATCGGCATCGTGCTGGGCGTGATCATCGGCGTTCTGCCAGGCTTGGGCGGCGCCAACGGCGTGGCCATCCTCCTGCCGCTCACCTTCGCCATGCCGCCGACCTCGGCCATCATCCTGCTGTCGTGCATCTACTGGGGGGCGCTGTTCGGCGGCGCCATCACCTCGATCCTGTTCAATATCCCGGGCGAGCCATGGTCGGTGGCGACCACCTTCGACGGCCATCCCATGGCGCAGAAGGGTCAGGCGGGCGAGGCGCTGACGGCGGCCTTCACCTCCTCCTTCATCGGCGCGCTGTTCGCCGTGATCGTCATCACGCTGGCGGCCCCGCTGGTCGCCGACTTCGCGCTGCAGTTCGGCTCGCGGGAGAAGTTCTCGGTCTTCTTCCTGGCCTTCTGCAGCTTCGTCGGCATGGGCAAGGAACCACCCGCCAAGACCATCGGCGCGATGATGCTGGGCTTCGCCCTGGCCGCGGTCGGCCTCGACACCGTCACCAGCGGGCTGCGCCTCACCTTCGGCTCGACCGAGCTGATCGGCGGCTTCGACTTCCTGGTCGCCGTGATCGGCCTGTTCGGCATCGGCGAGATCCTGCTCACCATGGAAGAAGGGTTGAGCTTCAAGGGCAAGGCGGCGGGCATCAATCCGGCCGTGGTGCTGCAGACCTGGAAAGGGCTGCCGCGCTATTGGGTGACCATGCTGCGCTCCTGCGTGATCGGATGCTGGATGGGCATCACGCCCGCCGGCGCCACGCCGGCCTCGTTCATGAGCTACGGCATCGCCAAGCGTACATCGCCCAACGGCGACAAGTTCGGCACCGGCGAGATCGAGGGCGTGATCGCGCCCGAGACGGCCGCGCACGCCGCCGGCACCTCGGCGCTGCTGCCGATGCTGTCGCTCGGCGTCCCCGGCTCGCCCACCGCCGCCGTGCTGCTGGGGGGCCTGATGATCTGGGGCCTGCAGCCCGGCCCGCTGCTGTTCGTCGAGCAGAAGGACTTCGTCTGGGGCCTGATCGCCAGCATGTATCTCGGCAATATCGTCGGCCTGATCGTGGTGCTCACCATGGTCCCGGTGTTCGCCGCCATCCTGCGCGTGCCCTTCGGGATCATCGCGCCGATCATCCTGGTGATCTGCGCGATCGGTGCCTACACCGTCCACAACAACGTCTTCGACGTGGTGATGATGCTGGTGTTCGGCGTCGCCGGCTATCTCCTGAAGAAGTGCAATTACCCGCTGGCGCCGCTGGTGCTGGCGATCGTCCTGGGCGACCGGGCGGAGGAAGCCTTCCGCCAGTCGCTGCTGATCTCGGGCGGCAGCCTGCTGACATTCTGGTCGAACGGACTGGTCGCTTCGATCATGACGCTGGGCCTGATCGCGCTGTTCTGGCCGTTCCTGTCCAAGCTCTACGGCCGGGTGGTGACGCCGGCGACGCAGAAATAGAAGCGCCGAACCGTCAGGCGGAGCCGGCGGTTTGACGCCCCTCGGCTCCGTGGCATAATGAATAATGTATTCTAGAACTGGATGACATCGGGGGTCCGATGAACGTCCAGCGGGATCTGTTGGGGGAATATTCGGTTCGATGAGCGAAGCGCGCATGGTCGTCGCCCCGATCGACAGTCGGGAGACGTTCAAGGACAAGGCCTACGTGGCCTTGCGCAACGTCATCGTCGCCTCTGACATCTACCGTTCCCG
The DNA here is from genome assembly GCA_947469635.1 of Rhodospirillales bacterium. Classification (GTDB taxonomy): domain Bacteria; phylum Pseudomonadota; class Alphaproteobacteria; order Reyranellales; family Reyranellaceae; genus Reyranella. The sequence goes on from CANIRG010000150.1 coordinate 11,446, forward strand.
CAGCGACATCAGGCTCGACGAACGCCAGCTCGCCCAGGATTTCGGCGTCTCCCGCACGCCGGTGCGCGAGGCCATGGCGCAGCTCGAGCGCGAGGGCTTCGTGCGCTCGGTGCCGCGGCGCGGCGTCTATGTCGTGCGCAAGACCAAGCACGAGGTCATCCAGATGATCACCGCCTGGGCCGCGCTCGAAAGCATGGCGGCCCGGCTGATCACCCAGCACGCCACCGATGCCGATATCGCGGGGCTGCGCCGCATGTTCGCGACCTTCGAGGGCGACCGGCTGCACGCCAAGCTCGATGAATATTCCGAGGTCAACATCAACTTCCACCAGACCATCATCGAGCTCAGCGGCAACGACGTGCTCATCCAGCTGGCGGAGAACCTGTTCACCCACATGCGGATGATCCGCCGCGAGACGATCGGCGAGGAGGATCGCGCCGACCGCTCGATCCACGATCACATGAACATCATCCAGGCCCTCGAGGCGCGCGACACCGAGCGCGCCGAGGATCTGGTGCGCCAGCATGCGCTTGGCCTCGCCGAGCACGTCGCCAAGCACGTCGACTATCTGGATTAACTGTCATCCTGAGCGAAGCGAAGGATCTCATGGAAGACGAAACGGCACGGACTGCTGGCACGGCGATGAGGTCCTTCGCTGCGCTCAGGACGACAAAATAGGAGGAATGCCATGGCTGAGGCTGCATTGAAGACCGCACCGGAAGACACCAAGGAGCTGACCGACGGCTTCAACCTCGTCATCGATGCGTTGAAGCTGAACGGTCTCACCACGATCTACGGCGTGCCCGGCATCCCGATCACCGACTTCGGCCGCATGGCGCAGGCCGCGGGCATCCGCGTGCTGTCGTTCCGCCACGAGCAGAACGCGGGATATGCCGCGGCCATCGCGGGCTTCCTGACCAAGAAGCCCGGTATCTGCCTCACCGTGTCGGCGCCGGGCTTCCTGAACGGCCTGACGGCGCTGGCCCACGCCACCACCAACTGCTTCCCGATGATCCTGATCTCAGGCTCGTCGGAGCGCGAGATCGTCGACCTGCAGCAGGGCGACTACGAGGAGATGGACCAGCTCGCCATCGCCAAGACGATGTGCAAGGCCGCCTATCGCATCCTGCATGCCGCTGACATCGGCATCGGCATCGCGCGCGCCATCCGCGCCGCGGTCTCCGGCCGTCCCGGCGGCGTCTACCTCGACCTGCCGGCCAAGCTGTTCGGCCAGGTGATGGATGCCGCTGCCGGCCGGAAGTCGCTGGTCAAGGTGATCGACGCCGCGCCGGCGCAGATCCCCGCTCCCGCCTCGATCAAGCGCGCGCTCGACGTGCTCAAGGCCGCCAAGAAGCCGCTGATCATCCTCGGCAAGGGCGCCGCCTACGCGCAGGCCGACGAGGCGATCAAGACCTTCGTCGAGAAGAGCGGCGTGCCGTTCCTGCCCATGAGCATGGCCAAGGGCCTGCTGCCCGACACGCATCCGCAGTGCGCCGGCGCCGCACGCTCGACGGTGCTGAAGGACGCCGACGTCGTGGTGATGATCGGCGCCCGTCTCAACTGGCTGCTGTCGCACGGCAAGGGCAAGGCGTGGGGCGACGCCCCGAAGAAGTTCATCCAGGTCGACATCGAGCCCAAGGAGATGGACAGCAACGTCGAGATCGCCGCTCCCGTGGTGG
>CANIRG010000151.1 GCA_947469635.1 Rhodospirillales bacterium
AGCGTGCCGGAGTTGGCCTTGCGGCCGACCCTTTCCAGCGCGTTGGTCATGCGGTCGAAAGCGTCGCGCAGGTCGGGCAAAAGCGCCTGGCCCTCGCCGGTGATCTCGAGGCCGCGTGGGCGGCGCACGAACAGCGCGACGCCCAGCCGCTCCTCCAGGGCTTTCACCTGATGGCTGACGGCGGCTTGCGTGACGTGCAGCTCCTCGGCGGCATGGGTGAAGCTCGCGTGACGGGCGGCGGCCTCGAAGGCGCGCAGGGCGTTCAACGGTAGTTGAGAGCGGCTCATCTAAACACTGAGTACATAGTTTTTGTATGTCTCCCCCGAGCTTTCATCCTTTGCAGGAAACCCGATCTTACAGCAAATAGGGCTTACAAACGAGGTGCAACGAGATCATTCGATCCCGGCACCTCTAACGGAGCTAAGTCATGTCGACCCTACTCAACGTGCGGGAAATCGCCCGCCCGGAAGCCCCTTCCCTCTCCTTCGGCCGCGCCCTGGCGCTCTTCGCCGGTCTGGTCGTGGTCGGCTTCGAGGGTCTCATGATCCGCGCCGAGTTGGCCCGCTCGCGACGCCAGCTGGCGGAGCTCGATGACCGCATGTTGCGCGACATCGGGCTCGACCGGGGCAAAGCGCGCTACGAAGCCACCAAAGGCTTCTTCGGTTAGGGGCGAACTGCCAGAACAATTGCCGGCGGCAGCCGGATAGAGCAGGTTGGGTCCTGGTGCTTTGATGGTGCCATGACCCAACACACCTTGTCCTTCCAAACCGTGGCCCTCGCCACCCCCCTGCTTCCCGATCCGGAGGCCTGCTGGCACGCCGTCCAGCGGCGCGACCGGACCTACAACGGCCGCTTCTGGTTCTCGGTCAGATCGACCGGGGTCTTTTGCCTGCCGTCCTGTGCGGCGCGTCCGCCGCTGCGCAAGAACGTAGATTTCCATGTCTCGCCGGAAGCCGCCGAAGCGGCGGGCTTCCGGGCCTGCAAACGCTGCAAGCCCCGCGACTGGCAGGCCGAGCTCGGTCTCAGCAAGCCGGTCGCGAAGGCCTGCGCGCTGTTCGATGCAGCCGAAGGCGACACGCCGCCCTCGCTGGCCGAGGTCGCGCGCCGCGTCGGCGTGTCCGCCAATACATTGAGCAAGCGCTTCGTGGCCGAGCTCGGCGTCAATCCACGCGACTGGCTGGTTGCCAAGAAGCGCGAGCGCTTCCGCAAGGCCCTGCGCGACGGCGAGAAGGTGGCCGACGCGCTCTATGGCGCCGGCTACGGCTCGCCCAGCCGCGTCTATGAGTCCAGCGACAAGGTATTGGGTATGACGCCCGCCACCTACGCCAAGGGTGGTGCCGGCGCCCATATCGACTACACCACCGTCGATTCGGACTATGGGCGCGTGCTGGTGGCGGCGACCCACAAGGGCATCGCGGCGGTCTTCCTCGGCGAGAACGACAGTGCGCTCGAAAAGGACCTCAAGCGCGACTTCCCGGCCGCCGACATCGCCCGCGACGACTCGGGGCTCGGCCCGCGGGTGAAGGGCGTGCTGGCCCGGCTCTATGGCCGCAAGCCTTCGGCGCTCGACGCACCTGACGTGCCGCTCGATATCGTCGGCACCGCATTCCAGTGGAAGGTATGGAAGGCGCTGACCGAGATTCCCTCAGGCCAGACGCAAACCTATGGCGAGATCGCCCGGCGCATCGGCGAGCCCACGGCCGCCCGCGCTGTGGGCCGGGCTTGCGCCACAAACCAGGCGGCCGGCGTCATTCCCTGCCATCGCGCCGTCGGCGCCGGCGGGGCGCTCAACGGCTATCGCTGGGGCGTGTCGCGCAAGGAGCGGCTGCTCGAGGCGGAACGTCGGCGCAGCAGCACGTAGAAGGCGCCGCCGCCGCCATGGCGGGGGTGCGCGGCCTTCATGCTGTGCACCCGGGCATGGTTGTCGGCGCGGCCGAGCCAGCCGGGGAACTCGGCGCGGATGCGGCCTTCGATGATCCGGCCGTCCTGCAGGCGGGTGCCCTTGCCGGTGACGATCAGCACCAGCCGCAGCTCGAGGGACGCTGATTCCTCCAGGAACCGAGCGACGGCCCGCTCGGCCGCCGCGAGTGTCATGCCGTGCAGATCGAGCGTCGCTTGGGGCATCCGCCTGCCGCGCGACAACGCCCGGTCGACATCGGGGTCGAACGGCTGGCGGTCGGCGACAGGCTTGACCGCCGGCGTCGCCACCACAGCAGGCTTGTCTCGGACCTTTGTAGTTCCCTCGGCCGTGGGGCGAGAAACGACCTCGCTCGCGGGCCTGCGGCCCTTGAGCGGGATGACGTGGGCCATCGCCGCCTTGAACAGATCGACATCCTTGGCCATGGCGTTTGATGTAGCCTTGGCCCGGAGCCGGGTCTACACAGCGCGCCATGGCGACGATGCCCCAAACCCGTGTTCCGCCCCCGGCCGACCCCGATCTGCAGACCGGCATCCAGTATCTGCGCGCCGGCTGGTTCGACCGGGCGGAGCCCCTGTTCCGCTCGGCCCTCGGCCGTTATGGCGAGCGGCCCGACCTGCTGCATTTCCTGGCCGTCTGCCTCTCGCAGCGCGGCGCGCTGGGCGAGGCGATCGAGCTGTGGCGCAAGGCGCTGGCCAAGGACCCGAACGAGCCGATGCTGAGCTACAATCTCGGGCTGGCGGCGCGACGACTGGGCCAGCTCGACGAGGCGGCCAAGCGCTTCCGCGACACGATCCGCCGGGCGCCGACCCATATGGAGGCCCGGATGGCGTTTGCCGGCATCCATATCGAGCAGTCCCGCTTCACCGCCGCCGAGCGCGAGCTGGCCGAGCTGGTGGCCAATCTTGATACCGGCCTGACGCAGCCAGGCGGCGACGTGCTGAAGCCGCTGCAGGCCCGCGCGCGCAACATGCTGGGCCATGTGCTCTATCGGCTCGGTCATTTCGGGCCGGCGATCACGGTGCTCGACATGGCAACGGTCGATGCCGGCGACGACGAGCCGCGTCGCGCACAGATCCTGGGCGACCGTGCACTGGCGTTGGGCGGGCTCGGCCATCACGACGAGGCGATCGCCGAGGCCAACCGCGCGGTCATGCTGGCGCCACAGGCCGCGCCGCTCCAGCACGTGCTGGGCTTCGTCCTCTATTATGCAGGCCGCATCTCCGACGCCATCCCGCCGATCCAGAAGGCGTTGGAACTCGACCCCGGCTTCGCCCCCGCGCTCAAGAGCCTCGCGCTGGCCCAGGCCGCTGCCGGCAGGCCCGAGGAGGCGATCGATTCGCTGCATCATGCGCTGCGGCTGATGCCGCTCGATCGCGACGCCATCCTTCATCTCTCCGTCCTGCAGATCGAGAAGGAAGATTGCGCCTCGGCGCTCGAAACGCTCGCCCCTTATCTGGAAGCCGCGCCGCAGGATGTGCGGGCGCTGAACAACCAGGGTCTGGCACTGCGCGGGCTGAAGCGCTTCGAGGAGGCGCGACGGGTGCTGAAGCGCGCCTCGCGGCTGTCGAGCGACGATCCGCTTGTGCTGACAAATCTCGGCCAGGTCCTGCTCGATCTCGGCCGCGCCGCCGAGGGTAAATCGCTGCACGAGCATGCGCTGCGCGCGCTGCCGGGCGACCCCCGCCTGCTCACCAACTATGGCGCGAGCCTGCTGGCGCTGGGCGACCGCGGCAAGGCACGCGAGACGCTGGATGCCGCCTTGGCGGCAGATCCCGATAATAAGGAGGCGCTTGCCTTGCGCACCGGCCTCGACGCATGAGCCAGGTCATGAACCAAGCGACGAGCGAAGGCGCCAGCCATCTGGCAGAGGTGAAGCTGCGTATCGCCGACGCCGCGCGCGCCGCGGGCCGCGCCATCGCCGACGTCACGCTGGTGGCGGTATCCAAGACGCACGGCGCGGATCGCGTGCGCGAGCTTCTCGATGCCGGCCAGCGCGTGTTCGGCGAGAACCGCGTGCAGGAGGCCGAGGAGAAGTTCCCCGCGCTGAAGGCCGAGTATCCCGATCTCGAGCTTCACCTGATCGGGCCGCTGCAGACCAACAAGGCACGCGAAGCGGTGGCCCTGTTCGACGTCATCCAGTCGGTCGACCGCGAGCGGCTCGCCGCCACTCTGGCCAAGGAGATGGAACGCGCCGGGCGACGTCCCTCCTGCTTCATCCAGGTCAACACCGGCGAGGAGCCGCAGAAGGCGGGCGTGCTGCCGGCCGATCTCGATGCTTTCGTCACGGCGTGCCGCGACCTTCACAAGCTGCCGGTGGTCGGATTGATGTGCATCCCGCCGGTCGACGAGGAGCCGGCGCTGCATTTTGCGCTGCTCACCAAGATGGCGGCCCGCAACGGCCTTGCCCAGGTGAGCATGGGCATGAGCGCCGACTACGAGACCGCCGTCCGGCTCGGTGCCACCCATGTGCGGGTCGGCAGCGCCCTGTTCGGCGTCCGCCACTAGCCGCCAAGAAGACATGCCCGAGCTGCCCGAGGTCGAGACGGTTCGGCGCGGCTTGATTCCAAGGCTGGTGGGACGGCGCATCGTGCGCCTGCAGCAGCAGCGTCGCGACCTGCGCGTTCCCTTGCCGACGAAGTTCGCGGAACGGCTCGAAGGCCGCAGCGTGCGCGCCATCGACCGCCGCGCCAAGTACCTGCTCATCCGCCTCGACGACGGCCACACGCTGATCGCCCATCTCGGCATGTCGGGCCGCATGACGCTGCACGACCGCGCGAGCGCCGCCGACCATCCGTTCGACAAGCACGATCATGTGGTGATCGAGACCGACGAAGGCTGGCAGGTCCGCTTCAACGACGCGCGTCGCTTCGGTCTCATGCTGCTGGTGGCGGACGAGAAGCTCGCCTCGCACAAATTGTTCAAGGACCTCGGACCCGAGCCGCTCGACGATTCTTTCGACGGCGCGGCGCTCGCGCTGCGGCTCGAAGGCCGGCGCACGCCGATCAAGGCCGCCTTGCTCGATCAAAAGACTTTGGTCGGGGTCGGGAACATCTATGCCTGCGAGGCGTTGTTTCTGTCGGGAATTTCTCCGCGCCGGTCTTCACATACTGTGAAAGGCGAACGGGCCGACCGCTTGGTGGCATCGATCAAGCAGGTTCTGTTGCGGTCGATCGACGATGGCGGCTCCACGCTGCGCGATCATGTGCAACCGGGCGGCGAGCTCGGATATTTTCAGACACGCTTCAATGTCTACGATCGCGAAGGCGCGATCTGCGCCACGCACGACTGCGGTCGCGCCGTGCGCCGGCTGGTGCAAGCCGGTCGCTCGACCTTCTATTGCGCAGGCTGCCAGCGCTAGCTAAGAGCGGCCAACATTCCGGAGGGAACGCGTGGCCGCTTCTTACGAAAACATTCTCGTCGAGACCAAGGGCCGGGTCGGCATCATCCGGCTGAACAGGCCGAAGGCGCTCAACGCGCTCTGCGCCGCGCTGGTGCAGGAGCTGGGCCAGGCGCTCGATGCTTTCGAAGCCGACGCGAATATCGGCTGCATGGTGCTGACGGGCAGCGACAAGGCCTTCGCCGCCGGCGCGGATATAAAGGAGATGAAGGAGAAGACGTATCAAGACGTCTTCCTGCAGGACTTCATCACCGTCGGCTGGGAGCGCGTGAGTCAGGTGCGCAAGCCGATCGTCGCCGCGGTCGCGGGCTATGCGCTGGGCGGTGGCTGCGAGATGGCAATGATGTGCGACTTCATCATCGCTGCGGACAATGCACGCTTCGGCCAGCCCGAGATCACTCTCGGCACCATCCCCGGTGCCGGCGGCACGCAGCGCCTGCCGCGCTTCGTCGGAAAATCCAAGGCGATGGACATGGTGCTGACCGGCCGCACGATGGATGCCGCCGAAGCCGAGCGCTGCGGCCTGGTGAGTCGCGTGGTGCCGCTTGCCCAGCTCATGGACGACGCGATCGCGACGGCGGAGAAAATTGCAGCGATGTCGCTTCCTGCGACCATGGTCGCCAAGGAAGCGGTCAATCGTGCCTTCGAGACGACGCTTTCCGAAGGCGTACGCTTCGAACGTCGCACCTTTCATGCGACATTCGCCTTCGAGGATCGGCTGGAAGGCATGAACGCCTTCGCCGACAAGCGCAAAGCCGCCTGGAAACATCGCTAAAGTCTCGGAATGAGCGTATCCTGCCGGGGTTGACCGGCTCCGGCGTGGCCCGTATAAGCGCGCCCTTCCAGGTACGAGGACGAAATGGCGAATCACAAGTCGGCCCAAAAGCGCGCGCGTCAGACCGAGACGCGTACCGTCGCGAATTCGGCCCGTCGCAACCGCATGCGCACTTCCATCAAGAAGGTCGAGCAGGCGATCACCGGCGGCGACAAGAAGGTGGCGATGGAAGCTCTTCGCGCGGCACAACCCGAGATCCAGCGCGGCGCCAACGCCCGCGTGATCGCGGCGAACGCCGCTTCACGCCGTGTGTCGCGTCTGAACGCACGCATCAAGGCGATGGCCTGAAACTCTTTTCCTTCTCGATGAGAAAAGAACGCCGCTCACACGAGCGGCGTTTTGCTTTTTGCGGCTCTCGCTCGAAAGACTTTTCCGAAATTTTTTCGACAGCTTTTCGCGATGATCGTTAGGAGGGTGATTGGAGGATCAGCATACGATTCGCTTTTATCGCCTCACGCAGAGGTGCGAGCGCTAGATGTTGAGCACCATCGTCTCTTGTGCACGCAAAGGCATCGGATCGCCTGAGTTGTCAATCGACTCCCACTGCGAACAGTCTGAATAGCGTGCGGCGTTGCCCATGTGAATCGTTTGCGCTGCCGGGAGAGTCTGTCTAAGAGTCGAGGCACCGCGACGGGGCGTGGGGCTCTCGAACGCGAGCCAAGGCGAAGACGAGGGGTTCCTCTTCGATGATAAAACGAACGGGGAGAAAGCCACAGCCAAGCGAGACAGTGACGATTCTGGCAATGTGGCGTCCACTCGACGTCCTCCAAAAATCTACGTCGCCGTCATGTGCTGTGTCTCTCTCTTTCGATCGTCGGCTCGCCGTCTGTGCCCCGACCAGGCGACACGAAAGCGGGGGCCATGTCGAACGACAACACCATCTCCGGCAAGCCAGGAGTGTCCCCCGCCGCCGGCTACGCCGGTGACGTGGCGCCGGCGATGGCGTGGCAACTGTTGACCGAGCGCAAGGATGCGATCCTCATCGACGTTCGCACCCGCGCCGAATGGAGTTACGTCGGCCTTCCCGATCTCGGCTCGCTCGGCAAGAAGCCGACGTTGATCGAGTGGCAGGTGTTTCCGAGCATGCAGGTCAATGCCGACTTCGTAGCCGCGCTCTCGGGCGCGGTCGCGAACAAGGACACCCCGCTGCTCTTTCTTTGCCGGAGTGGAGTGAGATCGGTCGCGGCGGCGAAAGCCATCTCCGCGGCTGGATACAGTACATGCTTAAACGTGTCGGAGGGTTTCGAGGGTCCGCTCGATGCGCACGCAAAACGCGGCGCGGCGGGTGGTTGGAAAGCAGCGGGGCTTCCTTGGAGACAAACGTGACGCGCATTCAAATGCCGATAGCAACCAGCCAAGAACCAGATTTCACTCAAGACAATTTCGCGGGGACTGTAATGGAAGATGGAGGCCGGAAGGAGCTCGAGGCGCACTGGGTGCGCGTCTGCGACCGGCTCCGCAAGGAAATCGGTGACAAGGCCTTCAAGACCTGGTTCGGCGAGGTCGAGCTGGGCGAGCTGAAGGTCGGCAAGCTTCGCCTCTATGCCCCGACGCGCTTCGTGCGCGACTGGGTGAGCCGCCATTATGGTGATCGCGTGCTGGCCTACTGGCAGTCGGTGGCGCCCGATGTGAAGAGCGTCGAGGTGAATCTCGTGCCGCCGCCGGCGCCGCGCCGCGCCAACGACATCATCGCCATCCCGCCCGTTCCCTCGCCGCAGAACTTCCAGCCGCCGATGCCGCGCCATGGCCCGCCGGTGAGCCGCGGCAGCGACGAGATCTTCCAGCATCCGGAAGCGCGCTACACCTTCGCCAACTTCGTCGTCGGCAAGCCCAACGAGTTCGCCTATGCCGCCGCGCGTAACATCGCCGAGCAGGACCGGCCGCTGCCCGAGCGCAACCCGCTCTACATCTTCGGCGGCGTGGGACTCGGCAAGACGCATCTCATGCATGCGATCTGGCACTCGATCCGCGAGCGCGATCCCAAGACGCGCGTGCTCTATCTCACGGCCGAGAGCTTCGTGAACCGCTTCATCCAGGCGCTGCGCACGAAGAACACCGGCCAGTTCAAGGAGCTGTTCCGCAACGTCGACGTGCTGATGGTCGACGACGTGCAGTTCATCTGCGGCAAGGAAGCGACCCAGGACGAGTTCTTCTTCACCTTCAATTCGCTGGTGGAGCAGAACAAGCAGATCGTGCTGTCGTCGGAGAAGCCGCCGTCGGAACTGCAGGACATCGAGGAGCGCATGCGCTCGCGGCTGGGCAGCGGGCTGGTGGCCGACATCCATTCGTCGACCTACGAGCTGCGTCTCTCCATCCTGCAGACCAAGGCCGAGAACGCGCGCGTGCCGATGCCGCTCCAGGTGCTGGAGTTCCTGGCGCACAAGATCAGCACCAACATCCGCGAGCTCGAAGGCGCACTCAACCGCGTCGTCGCGCACGGCCAGCTGATCGGCCGCGAGATCACCGTCGAGATGGCGCAGGACGTGCTGCACGACCTGCTGCGCCAGGCCGACCGCAAGGTCACGGTCGACGAGATCCAGCAGCGGGTGGCCGCGCACTACAACATCAAGCTGGCCGAGATGAGCTCGCCCCGGCGCGCACGCTCGGTGGCGAGGCCACGCCAGGTGGCGATGTATCTCGCCAAGCAGCTCACCACCTTGAGCCTGCCACAGATCGGCAAGCGCTTCGGCAATCGCGACCACACCACGGTCATGCACGCCGTGCGCAAGATCGAGGAGCTGAAGGTCTCCGATCTCTCGATTGCAGAGGACGTGGAGATGCTCAAGCGGCAGTTGCAAGGATAGAGGGTCGCTGCGGCGAGAGCTGAAACGGGGCCCAGCGGGCCCCGTTTTGCTTTGTTAATCAGGCATCTAAACGGCTCACCTGGCGGGGAAAACCCTTCCCGCCGCCGGCCGTCGTGCTATAGTTTCCGACCGCTTAAACAGGCCCTCGAGACGGCGACCAAATCATGAAATTGACGATCGAACGGGCAGCCCTCCTGAAGGCGCTGGCCCATGTGCAGAGTGTCGTCGAGCGGCGCAACACGATCCCGATCCTGTCCAACGTCCTGCTGAGCGCCCAGAAGGGGCGGCTGAGCCTGGCGGCGACCGACATGGACCTCGCCATCACCGAGACGGTGGAGGCGAACGCGTCGAAGACGGGCTCGACCACGGCCCCCGCCCACACCTTCTACGAGATCGTGCGCAAGCTGCCCGACGGCTCGCAGGTCGAGCTCGAGGCGGCGAGCGACGGCAACAGCATGACGATCCGCGCCGGCCGCTCGCGCTTCACGCTGCAATGCCTGCCGCCGGCCGACTTCCCGGCCATGAACGAGGGTGACCTGCCGCACAGCTTCCAGCTCCCGGCGACCGACCTCAAGGGCATCATCGACCGCACGCGCTTTGCCATCTCCAACGAGGAGACGCGCTACTACCTGAACGGCATCTATTTCCACGCCGCCACCGCAGGCGGCACGCCGGTGCTGCGGGGCGTGGCGACCGACGGCCATCGCCTGGCCCGGGTCGAGGTGCCGCTGCCCAAGGGGGCCGACGAAATCCCCGGCGTGATCGTTCCGCGCAAGACCGTGAACGAGGTCCGCAAGCTGCTCGACGAGAGCGACGGCTCGGTCGAGGTCGAGCTTTCCGACACCCGCATCCGCTTCGCCACCGGCAACGTCACCCTGATCAGCAAGCTGATCGACGGCACCTTCCCCGACTACGAGCGGGTCATCCCGACCGGCAACGACAAGGTGCTGAACGTTCCCTGCAAGGAATTCGCGCACGCCGTCGACCGTGTCTCCACGATCTCCACGGAGAAGTCGCGCGCCATCAAGCTGGCGGTCGCCAACGGCGTGGTGACGCTCTCGGCCACCAGCCCCGACGCCGGCAGCGCCAGCGAGGAGATCGAGGTCGAATACACGGCGGCGGCGCTCGAGATCGGCTTCAACTCGCGCTACCTGCTCGACATCACCGAGCAGATAGCGGGCTCGGAGGCGCGGTTCCTCATGGCCGACGCCGGCTCCCCCACCCTGGTGCGTGACGGCGCCGACGAAAGCGCGCTCTACGTGCTGATGCCGATGCGGGTATGACCGCACCGCCGCTCGGCGCCCTTGCTCTCCCTCCCGACGCTGCTCCCGGCGTAGCGCCGGCAACCCTTGCCGTCCGCCAGCTGCGCCTCACCGACTTCCGCAACTACCGCCAGCTGCGCCTCGATTGCGAAAGCGGGCCTGTGGTGCTGGTGGGCGACAACGGCGCCGGCAAGACCAACCTTCTGGAAGCGCTGTCCTTCCTGGCGCCCGGCCGGGGTCTGCGCCGCGCCCGCCTCGACGAGGTATGCCGTCGGCCCGTTCGCGCCAGCAACGGCGAGGGACCAAGCTCGAGCTGGGCGGTCGCCGCCACGCTCGACACGCCCGAGGGACGGCTGGCCATCGGCACCGGCCTCGAGCCGCCGAGGCACGAGGGTGGGCTCGGGCGCCGCGTCGTGCGCATCGACGGCCGACCGGCCGCGAGCCAGACCGCGCTCGGCCAGCATATCGCGGCGGTGTGGCTTACGCCGCAGCTCGACCGGCTGTTCCTCGACGGGCCGGGCGAGCGCCGCCGTTTCCTCGACCGGCTGGTGACGGCGCTGCATCCCGACCACGCCGGCGACGTCGCGGCCTACGACAATGCGCTGCGCCAGCGCGCCCGCCTGCTGGGCGACGGCAATCGCGATCCGCACTGGTTCACCGCGCTGGAAGACATCATGGCCCGCCACGGCGTGGCGCTGGCCGCCCAGCGCGCCGACACCGTCCAGCGCCTCGACGCGGCGGCGCGGCTGGGCGTCGGTCCCTTTCCCCGCGCGTCGCTGGCCATGGCGGGCGAGATCGACCGGTGGATCGCCTCCATGGCCGCGCTCGATGCCGAGGACCGCATGCGCGCCGAGCTGGCGGCCGGCCGCTTGCGCGACGCCGACGCCGGCACCACCTCCTGTGGGCCGCATCGCAGCGACCTTGCCGTGCGGCATCTCGATCTCGATCTCCCGGCGGCCGAAGGCTCGACGGGGCAGCAGAAGGCCGTGCTGGTGTCGATCGCGCTCGCCCACGCCCGGCTGGTGACGCTGTCGCGCGGCCGGCCGCCGCTGCTGCTGCTCGACGAGATCGCCGCCCACCTCGACGCCGAGCGACGGCTCGCACTGTTCGACGAGGTCGTGGCGCTGGGCGTGCAGAGCTGGATGACCGGCACCGACGCCGGACTTTTCGCGCCGCTCGGCGGTCGCGCGCAGATTCTCTGCGTGAGCGACGGCCGGATCACGGCGAGCTGAGCTTTTTCAGGAAGATGACGATGAGCGACAAGGAACAACCCTCCACCCGCGACGGCGCCGGCAACGGCGAGGAGTACGACGCCGATTCGATCCAGATCCTGCGGGGCCTCGATGCGGTGCGCAAACGGCCGGGCATGTACATCGGCGACACCGACGACGGCACCGGCCTGCACCACATGGTCTACGAGATCGTCGACAATGCCATCGACGAGGCGCTGGCGGGCTTCTGCGACCGCGTCGACGTGATCCTGCACGGCGACGGCTCGGTGACGGTGCGCGACAACGGGCGCGGTGTGCCGGTCGACGTGCACAAGGAAGAGGGCGTGTCGGCCGCCAACGTGATCTTCACCCAGCTCCATGCCGGCGGAAAGTTCAACCAGAACTCCTACAAGGTCTCGGGCGGCCTGCACGGCGTCGGCGCGGCGGTTGTCAATGCGCTGTCGGAGCACCTCGACCTCAGGATCTGGCGCGGCGGGCAAGAGTATTTCATGCGCTTCCGCGGTGGCGATCCCGAGAAGGATCTCGTGCTGGTGGGCGAGGCTCCGGAGGGCAAGCGCGGCACCGAGGTGACCTTCTTCCCCTCGCACGAGACCTTCACCAAGACCGAGTTCGACTTCGCCACGCTCGAGCATCGCCTGCGCGAGCTCGCCTTCCTGAACTCCGGCGTGCGCGTGGTGCTGACCGACGAGCGCGCCGCCGAGGCCAAGGTGTCCGAACTCTATTACGAGGGCGGTGTCGAAGCTTTCGCCAAGTACCTCGATCGCAACAAGACCGTGCTGCACAACCCGCCTGTTTCGATCCGCGGCGAGAAGGACGGCATCTCGGTCGAGGTCGCGATGCAGTGGAACGACAGCTATCACGAGACGATGCTGTGCTTCACCAACAACATCCCGCAGCGCGACGGCGGCACCCATCTCGCGGGCTTTCGCGGCGCGCTCACGCGCACGCTGAACAAGTATGCCGACGAAGGCGGGATGTCGAAGAAGGAGAAGGTCTCGCTCACCGGCGAGGACATGCGCGAGGGCCTCACCTGCGTGCTGTCGGTGAAGGCACCCGATCCCAAGTTCTCCTCGCAGACCAAGGACAAGCTCGTATCGTCCGAGGTCCGCCCGGTGGTCGAATCGGTGATCGGCGACAAGTTCGGCCAGTGGATGGAGGAGCATCCGTCCGAGGCACGCAAGATCCTCACCAAGGTGGTCGAGGCGGCAGCGGCGCGCGAGGCGGCCAAGAAGGCGCGCGAGCTCACTCGCCGCAAGGGCGCGCTCGATGTCAGCTCCTTGCCCGGCAAGCTGGCCGACTGCCAGGAACGCGACCCCGCGCTCAGCGAGCTGTTCATCGTCGAGGGCGATTCGGCCGGCGGCTCGGCCAAGCAGGGCCGCAACCGCGCCAACCAGGCCATCCTGCCGTTGCGCGGCAAGATCCTGAATGTCGAGCGCGCTCGCTTCGACAAGATGCTGGGTTCGGCCGAGATCGGCACCTTGATCACGGCGCTGGGCACCGGCATCGGCCACGACGACTTCGACCTCGGCAAGCTGCGCTACCACAAGATCATCATCATGACGGA
>CANIRG010000152.1 GCA_947469635.1 Rhodospirillales bacterium
CGACCGCCAGAAGGCGACCGAGACCGGGATGCTGCGCGCCCTCGACGAGATGGGCGAGCTGCGCGAGGCCCGGATCGCCGCCGTCGAGTTCGGCCTGCCGCCGATCTACTGGTGGGTGATGGCGGGCTTGTTCGGCATCATCCTGGTGCTGGCCTTCTTCAACTGGGCGACGATCGACCGGATGCTGGCGAACTGCGGCATGATCTGCGCCATAGGCATCCTGCTGACCCTCGTGCTGGTCTACGAGGATCCCTTCGCCGGCGACATCAGTGTCGCCCCGACCGCGCTCCGCCGCGTGCTGGGGCTCATGGACCTGCGGTAGATAGAGTCCTTCGCAAACTCCGGAAAATCGTCCGTACCGTCTCGAGCACGGCGGTGGCCAGTGAGTTTCCGGAGTTTCCGAAGGACGCCAGCCTCTTTATGTGTTCGAAGTGGACGCACGCTTGGTTTCTGCACGTGCGTCGGCATGGTGCGCCCTCAGACGCTTGAAGACAGTGCTCGCCGGTATATTCGGCCGGGGGGCGGCCAGTGACGCATCGATCTGCCGTCGCATCCATTCGTCGATGATGACCCCTTGGCGATCTACCGCTCTGGTCATTCCAGCTCCTCGGACCTCATGCGGACCACGGCCTCCACGCCCGCGGTCCAGAAGAGTCCTTCGCAAACTCCGGAAAATCATTCGAGCATGAGTTTCCGGAGTTTCCGAAGGACTCCAGCCCCTATGCGGGCGTCAGTTGCTCACCATTGCCTCGATCAGCGTCGGGCCGTCGGTCCGGGCCAGCGCCGTGTCCAGCGCGGCGTCGAAGCCGGCCACGGTGTTCACCCGCTCGGCGGCGAGGCCGAAGCCGCGGGCGATGGCTGAGATGTCCATCGGCGGGTCGTTGAAGTCCATGCCGATCGGCGTGTCGTTGTCGTGGAAGAGCTTCAGCCGGTTCTTGAGGATCTGGTAGCCGGCGTTGTTGGTGATCAGGAAGATCACCGGCAGCTTCTGGTTGGCCGCCGTCCACAGCGCGGTGATGGAGTACATCGCGCTGCCGTCGCCGATCACGGCCACGACGCGGCGCCTGGGCTCGGCGATCTGGATGCCGACGGCGGCCGCGATGCCCCAGCCGATGCCGCCGCTCACATTGCCGAAGAAGCTGTTGCGGTCGCGGAACGGGAAGTAGCTGGGCAGCGTCATCGTGCTGGTGAGGCCTTCCTCGACCACGATGGCGTCGCGCGGCAGCTTTTCGCTCAGCCGCATCATCACCCATTCGGCCGGCAGTTTCTTGTCGTCGGGAGCGGGGGTGGCGAGCCTGGCCTTTCGGGCGGCGCGTTGGGCGCCCCAGTTCTTCGGCGCGATCTCGGCCAGAGAGGCCTTGGCGCGCTCGACAAGGGCAGGGCCGCCCAGCTTCTTCAGCAGCGGCACCAGGGCCTTCAGCGTCTCCTTCACGTCGGCGCGCAAGGCGATCTCGGCGGGAAAGTTCTTGCCCATCTCCCAGTCGCGCAGGCCCACCATCGCCACGGCCGTGGTCTCGGGCAGCGGCTCGGTCTCGCTCCACACCGACATCTTGAGCACGTCGGCGCCGACGCAGAACATCAGGTCGTAGTCGGAGAGCACGCGGCGCACGTATTTCTGGTCGCGGTTCAGCGCGCCCATGTACGCGGGATGCTCCGACGGGAAATGCGCGCCCCAGGCCACGGTCTGCTGCAGCACCGGCGCGCCCAGCGTCTCGGCCAGCGCCGTGGCTTCGGCGAAGGCGTCGGACGTGGCGATCTCGTGACCGGCCAGGATGACGGGCTTCTTGGCGGCCAGCAGGCGCCGGGCGAGCTGCTCCAGCGCCGCATCGGAAGGACGCACGGCGGTGTCGACGCGCGTCACCTCGCCCATGTCGATGGCGGCTTCGTTGTTCAGGATGTCGCCGGGCAGCGAGATGAACACCGGCCCGGTCGGCGCGGTCGTCGCGATCTTGGCGGCGCGGCGCATGATGCGCGGCAGGTCCTCGATGCGGCTCACCTCGGTCGCCCACTTCACGACAGGCGTCGCGATCGGCACCAGCGGCGCGTAGAGCAATGGCTCGGTGAGCCCGTGGCCCTGCTCCTGCTGGCCGGCGGTCACGATCATCGGCGTGCCCGACATCATCGAGGTGTAGATCGAGCCGATGGCGTTGCCGAGGCCGGGCGCCACATGGACGTTGCACGAGACGAGCTTGTAGGAGGCGCGGGCGTAGCCGTCGGCCATGGCGATGACCACGGCTTCCTGCAGGGCGAGCACATAGCCCATCTCCGGCGCCGAGGAGAGCGCGTGCATGATCGGCAGCTCGGTGGTCCCGGGATTGCCGAACATCTTAACGACGCCTTCGCTGCTCAGCACGCGCAGGAAGGCGTCGCGGCCGGTGATGGTGTTTGTCACGCTGTTATTGGCGACGGGCGCATCAGGCATTTGTTTCCTCCGAATGGGCGTCCACGCTAGCATAGGCCATGGCAAATGACGGCCTCGAGGAGCGACTTGCACGCCTGCCATGCTGGCGGGGGACGGTGACGTTGAAGCCGCTGCAGGGCGGGCTCACCAACCTGTCCTGGGTGGCCAAGGACGGTGACGAGAAATTCGTCGTGCGATGCGGCGGCGATATCCCGGTCCATCACGTCTTCCGCGACCGCGAGCGGGCCGCCTCCCGAGCGGCCTTCGCCGCCGGCATCTCACCGGAAGTGGTGTACGTCGAACCGGGCATCACGGTGCTGCGCTTCATCGACGGTCGCACCTTCGAGGAAGCCGACATGCGCGCCGCCCTCGCCCGGCTGATACCCCTTTTGAAAACCTGCCATCGCGAGGTCGGTCGGCACGTCGAGGGCTCGGCCAACATCTTCTGGGTGTTCCATGTCATCCGCGACTACGTCCGGCTGATCGATGCCGATGCGAAATACCTCGCCCTGGCGGAGCGGCTGGAGTCGGCGCAGGTGCCGCTGCCGATCGTGTTTGGCCATCACGACCTGCTGCCGGGCAACCTCATGGACGACGGCAAGCGGCTGTGGCTGATCGACTGGGAATACGGCGGCTTCGGCACGGCGATGTTCGACCTCGCCAACCTGTCGTCGAACGGCAATTTCGACAATGCCAAGGACACGGAACTGCTCCGTGCCTATTTCGGGGGCAGGGTGGATGACGATCTCCGCCGCGCCTTCCAGGCGATGAAGGCCGCCAGCACGCTCCGCGAGGCGCTGTGGGCGATGGTGTCAGACGTTCATCTCAAGACGCCGGGTGTCGACTACCAGGCCCATGCCCGGGACTATCTCGGGCGGCTGGACAGGCTCCTGCCCTAGCCGCGGCCCGCTCCTTGCATGGCCCCTCCCGAAAATCCGGGAGTCCCTGCATGCGTCGTCTCGTCCTATCCGCTGTCCTGACCTCAGCCCTCGCGATCGCGCCAGCGCTCGCGCAGGAGAAGACCCTGCGCATCGCCATGACGGCGTCCGACATTCCCACCACCACGGGCATGCCAAACAACGGCTTCGAGGGCATGCGCTTCCTGGGCTTCCCGATCTTCGAAGGGCTGATCCTGTTCGACCTCACCAAGAGCGACAGCCTGGCGACGCTGAAGCCTGGCCTGGCCGAGAAATGGGAGCAGGCGGCCGACGACAAGAAGACCTGGATCTTCCACCTGCGGAAGGGTGTGAAGTTCCACGACGGCACGGATTTCAACGCCGACGTCGTGATCTGGAACCTCGAGCGCATCTTCAACAAGGACAGCCCGCAGTTCGAGGCCGGCGCTGTCGGCATCATGCGCTCGCGCGTGCCGATCCTCGGCACCTACAAGAAGATCGACGATTTCACCGTCTCGATGACGACCACGACCGCCGCCTCCTATTTCCCCTGGATGGTGCCCTATATCCTCAACGCCTCGCCGGCGTCGTGGGAGAAGGGCGGCAAGGACTGGGGCAAGGTCGCGTTGCAGCCGGTGGCCGGCACCGGCCCGTTCAAGATCACCGCGGTCGTGCCGCGTCAGTCGGTGTCGCTCGCCCGCAACGACGCCTATTGGGATCCGGCGAGGAAGGCCAAGGTCGACAAGATCCTGCTGCTGCCGATCCCCGAGGCCAACACGCGCCTGGCGGCCCTGCGCTCGGGCCGCGTCGACTGGATCGAGGTGCCGCCGCCCGACGGCATCCCCTCGCTGAAGCAGGCGGGCTTCGTGATGTCGACCGGCTCCTATCCGCATGTCTGGCCATGGTTCTACAACATGGCGGCCAAGAACAGCCCGGTTGCCGACGTGCGCGTGCGCCAGGCCCTCAACTACTGCATCGACCGTGGTGCTCTCGTCACGCTGCTCAATGGCACGGCCGAGCCTTCCGTTGGCTGGCTGAAGCCCAACGATCCGGCCTTCGGCAATCCGGTCAACAAGTACACGTTCGATCCGGAGAAGGGGAAGAAGCTGCTGGCCGAGGCGGGCTACACGGCCGCCAAGCCGCTCGCCTTCAAGGTCATGGTGTCGACCTCGGGCTCGGGCCAGATGCTGCCGCTGCCGATGAACGAGGCGCTGCAGGAGAACCTCAAGCAGGCCTGCAATGTCGATGTCCAGGTCGATGCCGTCGAATGGCAGGTGCTGCTGAACGCCGGCCGTGCCGTGCCCGACAGCCCGACCCTGAACGGCGCCATGGCGCTCAACGTCAGCTCGCCGTCGAGCGACGTCGGCATGATGTTCCGCTATTTCGCGGCGGCCAACTCCTCGCCGACCGGCTCGAACTTCCAGCAGTGGAACGACGAGAAGTTCGAGGCGGCGCTGAAGACGCTGGCGGAAGCCACCGACGAGGCCACGATCCTGAAATACTTCAAGGAAGCGCACGAGCGGCTGGTCGACAATCCGCCGTGGCTGTTCATCGTGCACGATCTCAACCCGCGCGCCTTCAGCAAGAACGTGAAGGGCTTCGTCTCGCCGCAGTCGTGGTTCGTCGACCTGACGCTGGTGAGCCTGGAGTAGCCGGCTCGCATCGGCGTGGAATCCGCGCTTCCAACCCGCGTGAAAACCCACCATCATCCGCCGCGATCGAGCGGGTGATGGGAGAGGGGATAGAGTGACGGTTGGGCGACGTCCCATGTTCGGCGAGCAGCAGCGCTTCATGCTGTTCCTGATCGCGCCGGCGGCTCTGCTGCTGGGGCTGTTCCAGGTCGTGCCGATCGTGATCGGCGCCAATGCGAGCTTCCGCGACTGGGCGCTCTATAACCCCAAGAAGACCTGGGTCGGCCTCGACCACTACCGCGCCGTGATCACCGATCCGGCGTTCCTCGAAGTGGTGCTGCCCAACACCTTCATCTTCATGATACTGAGCGTCGCGGGCTCGCTGGCGCTGGGCCTCGGCCTCGCGCTGCTGCTCAACCGCCCTTTCCGCGGCCAGAAGATCGTGCAGACGGTGCTGATGGTGCCGCTGATGGTTGCGCCGGTGATCGCCGCCATCATGATGCGCTGGATGTTCAACGACCAGTTCGGCATCGTGAACGCCGTGCTCGAGGGGCTGGGCATGGAAGGCCAGCCGTGGCTGGTCCAGCGCTGGACCGCCTTCGGCATCATCGTGCTGACCGACGTCTGGCTGTGGACACCGTGGTTCACGCTCCTGCTGCTGGCGGGCCTGCAGAGCCTGCCCAAGGAGCCGTTCGAGGCCGCGGCCATCGACGGCACCACGACCTGGCGCGTCTTCAGCCATCTCACCCTGCCGATGCTGCAGCCGGTGATCGTGGTCTGCGTCGTGATCCGCGCCATCGACGCCTTCCGCACCTTCGACATCGTCTGGACGCTGACCGGCGGCGGTCCCGGCCGTTCGACGGAGCTGTTCAGCATCTATGCCTACGTGCTGGCCTTCCTCAATCTCGACCTCGGCCGCGGCTCGGCCTCGGCGATCGTGGGCGGTCTCATCATCCTGGTGGTCGGCGTGGTCATGTACCGCCTGGTCGACCGCGTGACCAAGAGCTGACGATGGCAATGGTTCGTGAGCCCCTGTTGTTTGCCCGCCTGCCCGTCGGCGGCCGGCGCCTGCTGTTCGGGATGGCGCTGTTCGCGATCTGCTTCCTGTTCGCCTTCCCGGTGCTGTGGCTGATCCTGACGTCGCTGCGGCCCGAGTCGGGCGTCTACTATGTCCATCGCGGCACCGAGTTCACGCTGGCGAGCTTCGTCGAGGTGCTGCAGGACGAGCGGCTGCTGCAGGCCTTCTTCAATTCGGCGATGATCTCGACGCTGGCGACCATCTTCTCGCTGCTGGTGACGGTGTCGAGCGGCTACATGCTGTCGCGCTTCAAGGGGCCGGCGGCCAGCACCTGGTTCGGCACGATCTACGTGTTCCGCTGCGTGCCCTATATCTCCTGGGTGATCCCGCTCTATTTCGTGGCCCAGAGCTGGGGCATCTACGACACCTACATCGGCATCCTGCTGCCGCACATCGCCGTGCACATCTGTTTCTTCTCCTGGCTGATGAAGGGCTTCTTCGACGGCATCGACCCTTCGATGGAGCACGCCGCGCTGATCGACGGCTGCACCCGCTGGGGCGCCTTCATCCGTGTGGCGCTGCCTTCGGCCATCCCGGCGATCTCGGCGCTGGCGGTGCTGTGCTGGCTGTTCACCTGGAACGAGTTCCTGTTCGCCCTGATCCTGACCGGCAACAAGGTGCCCATGGTCACCGTGGTCATGGCGCAGTTCGTCACCGAAATGGGCCTGCGCTGGAACCTCATGGCCGCGACCGCGGTCATGGCGCTGGTGCCGGCTTTCCTGCTGGCGCTGTTCGGCCAGAAATACGTGATCCGCGGCCTCAGGATCTGAGGGACGGGATCCAAGAGCAAGACAACAATCCCCACGAGGAGGAGACGATATGTACAGACTGGCAAGACGAACCTTGGCCGCCGCCGCGGTCAGCCTGCTCGCGGCAGGTGCCGCGAACGCGCAGGTCAAGGAGCTTCGCATCGGCTACCAGCCGAGCCCGATCCAGGACGCCTCGATCGCCATGTTCGAGACCTGGGGCGCCAAGAACGGCGTCAAGATCGTCAAGGTGCCGAATTCCTACGGTGTCTATGTCGAGAAGATGACGGCGTCGCTCACCTCGAACTCCGACCAGTACGACGTCATCTGGCACAATGACGACTGGGGCCAGCTGTGGGCGCATCTGCTCGAGCCGACCGACGACGTGAAGGGTCTCGAGTTCGCCGAGAAGTGGGGCATGGACAAGATCGTGTTCGGCAACGCCGCCGGCCAGAACACCGTCGTGCCGATGGGCCAGACCTTCAGCGTGTTCTTCTATCGCAGCGACCTCGTGAAGCCGGAAGAAGTGCCGAAGACCCTGGCCGAGCTCGTGGAGGCCAGCAAGAAGCTGCAGGCCGCCAACAAGGTGAAGTTCGGCTATGTCGGCGGCATGTCGATGAACCACAGCTGGTTCAGCTGGCTCTGGTCGATGTGGGGCAACAATTGCGACGTGCTGTCGCCGCCCTACGAGCGCGACAACAAGAAGCTCGCGGCCAACGGCTGGAAGTCGATGATGACCGAGCCCTGCATGAAGGAGACGGTCGAATACTGGTGGGACGCCATCAACACCCACAAGATCTCGCCGCGCGGCATGCCGGCCTACGACCGTAACGAGGCCAACGCCATCTTCATGGGCGGCGACGCGGCCTTCACCGTGGCCGACTCGCTGTGGTGGGGCACCTTCAACGATCCGGCCAAGTCCAAGATGGCAGGCAAGATCGCGGCCGCCCGCTTCCCGCTGGGACCGAACCGCAAGGAGCCCTTCGCCTGGGACGACATCTGGGGCTGGGCGATCCCGAAGTCGATCTCGCCCGAGCGCAAGAAGCTCGCCAAGGAGATGCTCGCCGCCATGATG
Organism: Rhodospirillales bacterium; assembly: GCA_947469635.1. Classification (GTDB taxonomy): domain Bacteria; phylum Pseudomonadota; class Alphaproteobacteria; order Reyranellales; family Reyranellaceae; genus Reyranella. The sequence continues at coordinate 7,828 of CANIRG010000152.1, forward strand.
GTCGACGAGGAAGGCCAGATGAAGATGTTCAAGGCGACCGGCGCCCCGCCGCCGAACACCCAGTTCTGGCCCAAGATCGCCGCTGCCGATCCCTTCATGAAGCTCCTGAAGGAGTCGGTGCTCGATTCGCCCAACAAGGTGCGCGGCGCGTATTACTTCGCGAACTGGCCCGCGGTGCACAAGGCGTTCAACGACACCGTCACCAAGGCCGTCACCGGCAAGCGTGAGGACATCGCCAAGGTCCTGGCCGAAGGCGCACCTCTCGTGAGCAAGGCGGCGCAGTAAGCAAGAACCTCATTGGACCGCGGATCTCCAGGTCCGCGGTCCGGAAGAGAAGAGAGTCATGGCAGCGATCGTTCTCAGCAAGCTCAACAAGCACTACGGGTCGCTGCATCATGCCGTGAAGGACGTCGACCTCGAGATCGCCGACAAGGAGTTCGTGGCCCTTGTCGGTCCCTCGGGCTGCGGCAAGTCGACGACGCTGCGCATGATCGCCGGCCTCGAGGACATCTCGGGCGGCGAGATCCGCATCGGCGGCAAGGTGGTGAACAACCTGCCGCCGCGCGACCGCGACATCGCCATGGTGTTCCAGAATTACGCGCTCTATCAGCACATGAGCGTCTACGACAATCTCGCCTTCGGCCTGCGCAACAAGAAGGTGCCCGAGAGCGAGATCAAGGCGGGGATCGACCGCGCCGCAGAAATTCTCGGGCTGCACGAGCTGCTGAAGCGCAAGCCGCGCCAGCTCTCCGGCGGCCAGCAGCAGCGCGTGGCGCTCGGCCGCTGCATCGTGCGCAATCCCCTGGTCTTCCTGTTCGACGAGCCGCTCAGCAACCTCGACGCCAAGCTGCGCGCCCAGATGCGCATCGAGATCAAGCGGCTGCATGCCCAGGTGCCCACCACCTCGGTGTTCGTGACGCACGATCAGGTCGAGGCCATGACGCTGGGTGATCGCGTGGTGGTGATGCGCGACGGCCGCATCCATCAGGTCGGCACGCCGCTCGCCGTCTACGGCAAGCCGGTCAACAAGTTCGTCGCCGGCTTCATCGGTGCGCCGGCGATGAATTTCCTCGAGGTCACGATCCGCAAGGAAGCCGGCACCGTCGTGGCCGAGTCTCCAGTCCTCAAGGTCGCGGTGACGGAGCCCAGCAGCGTGGCGCTCGAAGCGTGGCAGGGCCGCCGTGTCATCATGGGCGTGCGGCCGGAGCATCTCGTGCTGGGCGAGGGGCTGCTGAGCCGCAGCTTCGCCGCCAAGGTCGAGGTGGTGGAACAGCTCGGCTCGGAGATCCTGCTCGAAAGCCGCGTCGGCGATGCGCGCGTGACGGTGGCCCGCGTCCCGCCCGAGACCGCGATTGCCGCCGGCGATCAGGTGCGGCTCTCGGCCCAGCCCGGCCGGCTGCATTTTTTCGATCCCGAGAGCGAGAATGTGATCGCCGCCTGAGCTATCCTCCTGGAAAGAACTTTCGGGAGGATGCGTCATGGATGGATCCCGCACGACGACCGCGGTCGACTACGGCGCCGAAGAAACCGCCATGCAAGCCTATCTGCGCGAGGGTGAGCAGCGTGCCGCCGCGCTCGGCAATCGCGGACCGATCCGCTTCACGCCTGCCGGCGAGCTCCACCCCGACATCGTCGAGGCCTATTGGCGCTGCGGCTTCTATGTCTTCGAAGGCGTGCTGAAGCCCGACGAGCTGGCCGACATAGAGCGCGACCTGCACGACATCCTCGACCGCTTGCCCGTGACGAGAGGCGCAGCCCTCGACGCCAAGGGCCGGCCCGCACTCGCCGCCGGCTGCGAGGGGCCGAACCTTCTATGGTCCAAGCCGCTGGGTGACCCCTTCGGCGGCACGAGCCTCGCCAATGGCCGCCACCCGGTGAAGATGTACGAGCCGAAAGCCGCCGAGGGCCTGCCGAAGGAGGTCGTCTACCTGATCCTGGGCTCGCTGCAGTTCTCGGAGGCCTCGCTGCGCGTCTACGGCCATCCAGGCCTGCTGGCCGTGGCCGCCGCGATCAACGGCCCCGACTTCACACCTTTCAACGAGGCGCTATGGATCAAGGAGCCGGGCAAGGGCGCTTCGGTCGCCTGGCACCAGGACGGCACCACCCACTGGGACAGCCCGGAGTGGGACGAAGGCATCCACGGCTTCAACTTCATGGGACAGCTCTACGGCTGCACCGCCGCCAACGGCGTGTGGGTCGTGCCGGGCTCGCACAAGCTGGGCAAGATCGACATCGGCAAGCTTGCGGCGCAAGCCGGCACCGAGCGGCTGCCCAACGCCGTGCCGATGATCTGCAGGCCGGGCGACGTCGCCATGACCAACCGCCAGGCGCTGCACGGCTCCTTCGCCAACACCAGCAAGGACTGGCGCGTCACCGTGAACTTCGGCTTCCATCGCCGGAAGTCGGTGCTGGGCGTGACATCGGGCGGCATCCACAACAAGGCCGCGACCTACGACGCCGACCGCATCCGCGAACGCGCCCGCCTGATCGGGTACGGCATCGCCGCCCGCCGCCAGCGTTTTCCCAACGAGACCCCCTTCGTCTACAAGCCGCATGTCGATGAAGGGCTGAGCTATCGCTGGGACGACAAGGCCAAGGCCAACCTCAAGGACTACAACCTGCTCGATCTCAGCATTTAGCAGCCGAGGTCTCGTCGCTTGCCGTTCAGGCCGGAATTTCGCGAAGCACTTGCGCTCCTGACGACGGCAATTCATCGGTTGAGCCTGCGAGGTCGTGAGGCGCCGATCCTGGTCGGAGGTGCGGCCGTCGAGTTCTTCACCGGAGGGCGGATCACAGGACGCACCGTTAGAGACGACATGAAAAACCAAGCTGTCAGGCTCTATCGATTTGCAGAACAACCTGACCATAGCTCTTTAGACGGGCGCATCCGAACGGAGACTGCGGGCGAAGCTTCCCTGGCGACGTTGCAGGTATGGTCACATGAAAGCGATGAAGCTTGAGGAATTCGAGAAACTGATTGAACGTCGCAAGGCCGAGCTGGGTCTTGAGGGCGATGACTATGTATTGCCGAATTCCGGTGTGAGCCGAACGGCCGAGAAGCGAGAGCTTCTGACTATCCTCAAAGAATGCGGCGTCGACCGCCCGGCGCCCGTTGCCGGTTCGGGCAAGGTCGATTCTGGACCAGGCTAAAGCGACGGCAGGCGCTCGGCGATGACCGTGTCGGCGAGGCTGTTGTCCACCGCCGTGTCGAAGGTGGCGCCTGGGGAGACGAAGCCGCCCGAGACCAGCCCGTCGCGCAGGCGGTCGTAGCCGACGCGCGGCAGCAGCGGCGTGTCGTTCCAGATGCCGAGCGCCTTGTAGCGTGTGCAGGCCGCTTCGAGGATCGCGGGCGGCAGGTCGGTGAAATATCCCGCGATCGACTGGGCGATCTCCTTGCCGCTGGCCTTGGCGGTCCATTGCTCGGTGCGATGGATCGCCCGCACCATGCGCAGCAGCTCGTCGCGCCGTGACGTGAGGGTGCCGCGCCTTGCGTAGAAGGTCGTATAGGAGGTCGGGCCACGCCGTGCCGCCTCATACCAGATGTGCGCCGCGCCGTCGGCCAGCAGCAGGCTGGGAAAGGGCTCGAAGACCTGGATGACGTCGACTTCGCCCGCCTTCAGCGCCTCCATGTTGCGCGCCATGGCCTGGCCGGTGACGCGATCGATGCTGGCGGGGTCGATGCCGGCCAGGCGCAGGTCGTGCTGCAGGCAGAGCCAGGGCGTCGGCACCTCGCTCACCGTGGCGAGCTTCACCGACATGAGATCCGCGAGCTTGAAGTCGAGGCGGGGCGTGCGGCCCATCAGCAGGAACGGATCGCGCGTCACCACCTCACCGAAGCAGACGAGGTCGCAGTTGGCGACCTTCTGGTAGGTGTCCATCACGCGCATCGGACCGCCCCAGCAGACGTCGACCGTGCCCTCCATGACGCGCACCGCCGCGTCCTGCGGGCGGGGCGAGGAGGCGAAGGTGATCTCGACGCCCTCGGCCGTGAAGGCGTCCCTGGCGAGAGCGACATAGAAGGGCGCATAGAACAGCGCGCGCAGCGATTCCTGGAGGATGATGGCCATGTCGACAGGATGCGCGCCTGCTTGCTAAGCCGGCAAGACCATTGGGAGGACGACGGTGCCGCATATCAAGACATCCGACGGCGTGCAGCTCTATTACGAGGAGACGGGCGAGGGCGCGCCGCTGCTGTTCATGCACGAGTTCGGTGGCCACTACCTGAGCTGGGAGCCGCAGGTCCGACACTTCTCGCGGCTCTATCGTTGCATCGCCTACGCCGCGCGCGGCTGGCCGCCGTCGGATGTGCCCGAGGATGTCGCCTCGTATTCGCAGGCGCGCGCTGCCGACGATGCAGCCGACGTGATGAAGGCGCTGGGCATCGACAAGGCGCATCTCTGTGGTCTCTCGATGGGCGCCACGGCGGCCCTGGAGTTTGCCATCCGCCATCCCGGCAAGGCGCTGTCGCTCACCATTGCGGCGGGTGGCGGGGGCGGCAGCACGGAGGCGGCGGCCAAGGTAAAATTCAAGCAGGAGTGCGAGTCCTTCGCCCAGCGCATCGAGCGCGAGGGCATGCCGGCAATGGCCGAGCTCTATTGCACCAGTTCGGCGCGCGTCACGTACAAGTACAAGGACCCGCGCGGCTGGGCCGAGTTCAAGCAGCAGTTCGCCGACGGCTCGGCCAAGGGCCATGCCATGACCATGCGCGGCGTCCAGGGCGGACGGCAGCCCTTCTTCGAGCGCACGGCCGAGCTGCAGAAGATCAGCGAGCCCATGCTGGTGATCATCGGTGACGAGGACGAATCCACGCACGGCCTCGCCGTCCATCTCAAGGAGAACGTGCTGCGCTGCGGCGTGCTCGAGATGCCCCGCACCGGCCACACGATGAACCTCGAGGAGCCGGCCGCCTTCAATGCCGCCGTCGAGAGCTTCCTGCACGCCGTCGAGCGCGACCGCTGGCCTGCCCGAGCCGGAAAGACCTACACGCTGATTCCGCCGAGTCGTTGAGCGTGCTGACTAGAGAACCCCCTGACTTCACCAACGAAGTGCAACACCAGCTTAAGGTGTTGCAATGGGCAAGCACTACGATCAAATCAACCTCGACGAGCGCTACAAGATTGCCGAGCTTCACCAAGCCGGCCAATCGATCCGCAAGATCGCGGCAGCTCTGGA
>CANIRG010000153.1 GCA_947469635.1 Rhodospirillales bacterium
GGCAACGGCGTGCTGCCGGCGGCCTGCGCGGCGCGCGGCCTCACCGGCTTCCGCATGGTCGACTGCATGTTCGGCGCGCTCGCCATGATGCTGCCCGACCGGGTGAAGGCCGCGGGCGACGGCGGCAACACCGGCATCTCGATCGGCGGCTACGACGAGGCGCGCAAGCCCTTCGTCTATGTCGACTTCACCTGTGGCGCCTGGGGCGCGCGGCCCTTCGCCGACGGGCTCGACGGCAACTCGCACATGTTCGCCAACATGGCCTCGCACTCGATCGAGGTCACCGAGGCCGAGCAGCCGATCCAGCTGCTCGCCTACGAGTTCGTGGCCGACAAGGCGGGCGCCGGCAAGTATCGCGGCGGCGTGCCGTTCCTGCGCGACTACCGCTTCCTCGAAGGCGAGGGCATGCTGCAGGTCCGCTCCGACCGGCGCGACCACCGGCCCTTCGGCCTCTATGGCGGGAGCCCCGGCGGCCCGTCGGAGAACTACCTCAATCCCGACGGCGAGAACCGCGTTCTGCCGTCGAAGCTCACGATGACGGTGAAGCGCGGCGACATCTTCCGCCATGTGCTGGCCGGCGCCGGTGGCTGGGGCGATCCGCTGGAGCGTGATCCCGTGGCCGTCATGCGCGACGTGCGCAACGAGCTGCTGTCGCCGGCGAAGGCTCTCGCGGACTACGGCGTCGTGATCGACACCGCCGCCTGGACGGTCGACGAGGCCGCGACCGCCCGTCGCCGTGGCGAGATCGCCCGGTCGCGCGGCTGGAGCGAGATTCCCAAGGTCCAACGGCACGACCCGGTGCTCCTCGCGCGCGCTGCGGAGTAGCGCCATGTCTTTGCTGGGAGCGCGCCACTCCAGTGGCGCCCATATCCCGCGACCCTACGATGATGCGCCACTGGAGTGGCGCGCCCCCAGCAACGAGCAGGTCCGATGACCGTAACCTATCGCGTCGGTGTCGATATCGGCGGCACCTTCACCGACATCGTGCTGCTCGGATCCGACGGCACCATCCACACCAAGAAGATCTCCTCGAGCGTCGGCAACTATGCCCAGGCCATCGTCGACGGGCTGAGCGAGGTCTTCACCGAGACCGGCCTGGGCGGCGGCGCCATCGAGGAGATCCGCCACGGCACCACCGTCGCCTCCAACGCCATCCTCGAGCACAAGGGCGCGCGGGTGGGGCTGATCACCACCAAGGGCTTCCGCGACGTGCTGGAGATCCGCACGTTGCGCATGCCCAAGCTCTACGACCTCGGCTGGACGAAGCCGCCACCGCTGGTGGAACGCTACCTGCGCAAGGTGGTGGACGAGCGCATAGACCATGCGGGCCACGTCGATCGTGCGCTCGATCCCGCCGATGCCGAGCGCGCCGTCGATGCGCTGCTGGCCGAGAAGGTCGAGGCGATCGCCATCTGCCTGCTCAACTCCTTCACCAACCCGGTGCACGAGACGATGCTGCGCGACATCGTCGCCCGAAAGGCGCCGCACCTGCCGCTCAGTGTCTCCTTCGAGGTCCTGCCCGAGATCAAGGAATACGAGCGCACCTCGACCACCGTCATCAACGCCTACGTCATGCCCATCGTCGCCACCTACCTGCGGGCGCTGCGCCAGGGCCTCGACGGCGCCGGCATTCCCGCCCGCCTCTTGCTGATGCAATCCAACGGCGGGCTAACGACGGACAAGGCCGCGGCCGAGCGGCCGATGAACATCATCGAATCAGGTCCGGCCGGCGGAGTCGTGGGCGCCCAGGCGCTGGCGCGTGCAAAGGACCTGAAGAAGATCATCACCTTCGACATGGGCGGCACGACGGCCAAGGCCTCGATGGTCGAGGACGGCGAGATCGCCCGCGCCCAGGAATATGCCGTCGGCGCCGGCATCATGATCGGCTCGCGCCTGCTCACCGGCGCCGGCTATACGCTGAAGGTGCCCGCGATCGACCTCGCCGAGGTGGGCGCGGGCGGTGGTTCGCATGTCTGGATCGACGCCGGCGGTGCGCTGCAGGCGGGGCCGGAGAGCGCCGGCGCCTCACCCGGCCCGGTCTGCTACGACATGGGCGGCACGGTGCCCACCATCACCGACGCCAACGTGCTGCTGGGCTACATCAATCCCGGCCATCTCGTGGGCGGGGCGCTGAAGCTCAATGCCGAGAAGGCGCGCACTGCCTTCGTCGAAAAGATCGCCACGCCGCTCAACATGCCGGTCGAACGCGCAGCCTATGGAGCACATCTGATCGCGGCGTCCAACATGATCCGAGCCATCAAGGCCGTGTCGACCGAGCGCGGCCGCGATCCGCGCGAGTTCGCTCTTTTCGCCTTTGGCGGCAACGGCCCGTTGTTCGCGGCCGGCATGGCAGCCGCACTCGGCATCTCGCGCATCGTCGTGCCACCATCGGCCGGATTGTTCTCGTCGTTCGGCCTGCTCTATGCCGACGTCGAGCATCACTATGCCCGCACCTTCCGCCGCCTGCTGCGCCAGGCCGACCTGCAGGAAATCGATTCGGCCTGGAACGCGCTCGCCACCCAGGCGACCGGCCAGCTCACCATCGAAGGCTTCACCGGCGCCAGCGCACGGCTGAAGCGCTCGGCCTCGCTGCACTACAAGGGCCAGAGCTACGATCTCACCGTGACCGTCCCCGACGGCCCCATCGACGCTGCCATGGTGAAGCACCTCGAGGAGGCTTTCGGCCAGGAGCATGAGAAGACCTATGGCCATCGAGCCGGCCCCGATGAGCCGGTGGAGCTGGTGGCGATCCAGCTCGTGGGCTCGGGCCTGCGCGAAGGGGGCAGCGTGCCGCAACAGGTGAAGTCGAGCCGGGCCGAACCCCCGGCGCAGGCGTCGCGCAATGCCTATTTCGGCGACACCCATGGCTGGCGCGAGACGCCGGTGCTGAGCCGCGCCGATCTCGCTTCGGGCCGCACGGGCCCGCTGATCGTCGACGAGTACGACACGACCTGCGTCGTGCCCCCCGACGCCCGCGCCGAGCTCGATGGCGCCGGCAACATCGTGATCACGCTCCCCGCAGGCTAGCGCGCCGCCATTTCCGGCAGCCATAGCGCGACCTGCGGCCAGATCGCGAGGATCAGCAGCATCAGGAGCATGGTGATGACGAACGGCGAGGTGCCGATGATGACATCGTCGATCTTGCCGCGCTTGCGCAGGCCCTGCACGACATAGAGGTTGATGCCGACCGGCGGCGTGATCATCGCCAGCTCCATCAGGATGATGATCATGATGCCGAACCAGATCGGATCGTATCCGGCCTTGATCATGATCGGCGCGATGATCGGCACCGTCGCCACCATCATCGACAAGGTCTCCATGAACATGCCGAGGATGAAGTAGAAGAGCACCACGACGATCAGCAGCCCCGCCTTCGACAGGCCCAGGCTGGTGATGAAGCGGTTGACCTGGCCGGTGAGCCCGATCGAGGTGATCACGAAGTTGAGGAAATAGGCGGCGAGCAGGATCGCCATGATCATGGCGGTGGTGCGCATCGTGCCTTCGAAGGCGTTGAGCAGCGTGCGCACGGTCAACCGCCGGTTCCAGGCCGCGATGCCGACGGCGGCGATCACGCCCAGGGCGGCCGATTCCGTCGCGGTCGCCCAGCCGGCATAGATCGAGCCGATCACGGACAGGAAGATGATCAGTGGCGGCAGCAGGTCGGGCAGGGCGGCGAAGCGCTGCTTCCAGCTCGTCGATGTCGGCTGCCCGCCGAGGGACGGCTTGATGAGGCAGATGAGGAGCACGGTCAGGCTGAACAGGCTTGCCAGGACGATGCCGGGAATGAAGCCTGCGAGATAGAGCTTGGGAATCGAGGTCTCGGTGAGCACGCCGTAGACGATCATGTTGATCGACGGCGGGATCAGGATCCCCAGCGTGCCGCCGGCGGCGATCGTGCCCAGGAACAGCCGTTCGGAATAGCCGCGCTTCTCGACCTCGCCCAGGGCGACGGTGCCGATCGTGGCCGCCGTCGCCACGCTCGATCCCGAGGTGGCCGCGAACATGGCGCAGGCCGCGATGTTGGAATGCATCAGGCCGCCAGGCAACCAGGGGACCCAGAGGACCAGCGCGTTGTACATGCGCTCGGCCATGCCGGACCTCAGCAGGATCTCGCCCAGCAGCACGAAGAAGGGGATGGCGACGAGCAGGAAATTGTTCGAGGTGCCCCAGGCGATCTCGCCCATCGCCAGCGACAGGGGCAGCTTCGAGTAGATACCCGACAGCGACAGGCCGAGGACACCGAGGCCGGCGGCGACCGGGATCGCCAGCGCGAGAAGCCCGATGAGGATGAGGAGCGTTACAACAAGCACGTCAGCTGTTTCCTTCGCGGCTTCGGCGAGCCTTCAGGTCGCGGATTTCTTCCTCGACCTCCTCCTCGGCGGAGCGCGTGCTGATCAGCTGCGCGACGCCGCGCAAGTCCCCGGAAAGCGCCGTCCTGAGCGCCTGGAGCAGCAGCAACGCGCCGATCGCGACGAAGGTCGCCAAGCCGGCGATCCACAAGGCCTGCGGGATGATGGTCGGCGTCTCGAGGGCGGATTGGCTGCGCGATCCCGACGTCCAGGATTGCGATACCACGCCCAGCCCATGCCAGGTGGTCAGGGCAAAGAAGCCGACCAGCAGCACGATCGCCACGGCATCGAGGGCCAGGCGCACCTTCTGGGGGAACAGCACGTAGAGCGAATCGATGCGGATATGGGCGCGGTCGAGCAGCGTGGCCCCGAGACCCCAGGCCGTGCCGATGGCCAGCGAGTAGCCCGCCAGCTCGTCGGCGCCGCCGATCGAGCGGTCGAGGAACTTGCGCATCAGCACATCGATGCCGATCACCACGGCGGCAAGGAGGACGAGCGCGCCGCCGAACCACAGGCCCCATTGGGCGAAGCGCCGTACCCCGATCATCGCGACGTCCTTCCCGCGACTAAGGCGTCGGCGCCTTCAGACCCAGCACCTTGCCGACGGTCTCGTTCCACTCCTTCGCGCACTCGACGCCGCAGCGCTTGGCCCAGCCGGCCAGGACCGCGCCCTCGACCAGCTTCTTGTGGGTTTCCATCTCTTCCGGCTTCACCGGCACGATGGTCGTCTTGGCGAGCTTGCCCATGGTGCAGGGCTGCTTGCCGGTGTTGCAGTTGTCGGCCTCGCCAGTGGTCGTCTTGACCGTGGCCCACATCTTGTCCTCGTAGGCCTTGACCTGCTCGAGCATGAAGGCCTGCGTCTTGGCGTCGAGCCGCTTCCAGCTGTCGAGGTTGACGGCCAGCACGTTGATGCTCCAGCCGAGCGACATCGGATAGATCGACTTGGTCACCTCGGCCCAGCCGGCGGTGTTGCCCGACAGGCTGCCCGTCACGCCGCAGTCGACCACGCCGTTGTTCAGCGCAGGGACGACCTCGGCGAAAGCCATGCTGACGGCCGTGCCGCCGACGCCGCCCAGGAAGTCGCGCATCGTATTGTTGAAGACGCGGATCTTCTTGCCCTTGAAGCCGTCGAGCCCGCTGATCACCTCGCGGCACCAGAAGACCTGCGGGGTGTTGCCGCCGAACGCCAGCAGCTTCACGTTCCAGTTCTTCTGCATCTGCCGGTCGATCACGCCGCGGTAGGCGTTGCAGGCGGCGCGCGCCTTGTCGGGATCGAGCGTGAGGCCGGCGAGATCGCAGGCCTCGAAGCGAGGGTCGTCGCCGGCCATCTTGGAGATGTCCATGGCGGCGAAATCCATGACGCCGAGCTTCAGCAGGCGCAGCATGGTCTTGTCGTCGATGCCCATCTGGTCGAGAGGCGTGACGTCGGCCGTGATCGCGCCCTTCGAGGCTTCCGGCAGCGTCTTGCGCCAGAACGGCAGCTCATCGTGGATCGACACCGGCGTCGGGCTGTTCAGCCCGATGACCTTGAACTGGCTCTTCGGCAAATCCTGGGCGACGGCCCCGGAGGCGACCGCGGTCGCCAGTGCCAATCCCGCAAACAATCTGTGCAGCATGTCTTTCCCCCGCTCCTGACCAGTCCAGGAGCGTAGCAGCAAGATGCATGCCACGCGCGGGTTTCCGTCGTCCAGGCTGGGCGCCCGGACGTGCCTCAGGTGGCGGTGCCGCCCACCGTCAGCGCATCGATGCGCAGGGTCGGCTGGCCAACGCCGACCGGCACGCCCTGGCCGTCCTTGCCGCAGGTACCGATGCCGGGGTCGAGCGACATGTCGTTGCCGACCATGCCGACCTTGGTGAGGGCCTCGGAGCCGGCGCCGATCAGGGTGGCGCCCTTCACCGGCCTGGTGATCTTGCCGTCCTCGATCAGATAGCCCTCGGTGACGCTGAACACGAACTTGCCCGAGACGATGTCGACCTGGCCGCCGCCGAAGTTGGCGCAGTAGAGACCCTTCTTCACCGAGGCGATGATCTCCTTGGGGTCTTTGTCACCGCCCAGCATGATGGTGTTGGTCATGCGCGGCATCGGTGCGTAGGCATGGCTCTGGCGCCGGCCGTTGCCCGTGGGCTTCACGCCCATCAGCCGGGCGTTCATGCGGTCCTGCATCAGCCCGACCAGCCGGCCGTTCTCGATCAGCACGTTGCGCTGGGTCGGCGTGCCCTCGTCGTCGATGGTGAGCGAGCCGCGCCGGTCCGTCATCGTGCCGTCGTCGACCACGGTGACGCCGGGGGAGGCGATCATCTCGCCCATGAGATGGGTGAACATCGAGGTCTTCTTGCGATGGAAGTCGCCTTCCAGCCCATGGCCGACCGCCTCGTGCCACAGCACGCCGGACCAGCCGGCGCCCAGCACCACCGGCATCTCGCCGGCCGGCGCATCGACCGACTCGAGATTGACCAGCGCCTGGCGAATGGCTTCGTCAGCCTCGCGCTTCCAATAGTCGGGCTGGAAGATGTCGCCATAGGCGGCACGGCGGCCGCTACCGGTGCTGCCACCTTCCATGCGCGTGCCGTCGCCGCAGATCACGCTGACGTTCAGCCGTACCAGCGGGCGCACATCGGCGGCGCGCCAGCCGCCGGCACGGATGATCTCGACGACCTGCCACGAGGCCGCCATCGAGATCGACACCTGCTTGGCCTTCGGCTCCTTGGTCCGCACATAGGCGTCGATCTCTTCGAGGAGCTTCACCTTCTTCTCGAAGGCCTCGCCGTCGATCGGATTGTCGTCGGTATAGAGCAGCCGGTTGGTGCCGCGGGGAGACTCATCGGACTTGCCGCTCTTGCCGGTCCGCACCGCCTTCACCGTCGACGCGGCCCGCTTCAGCGCCTGCTCGTCGAGCGCCGAGGCGTGGGCGAAGCCCGTCGCCTCGCCCGATACGGCGCGCAGGCCGAAGCCCTGGGTGGTGTCGTAGGCGGCGCTCTTAAGCTTGCCGTCGTCGAAGCTCAGGCTCTCGCTCTGGACATATTCCAGGTAGAGTTCGCCGTCGTCGGTCTTCGCCAGGGCGTCATCGACCATCTTCTCGGTCGTGCGCCGGTCGAGCCCGGCCTTGCCGAAGAACAGCTTGTCGGCGGTGGCGAGATGGTTGATCGATTTGGCCATGGGAAATGCCTTCCGTGGACGGCGACTGTCAGACGACGAGGACGATCTTGCCAAAATGGGCATTGGCCTTCATGTGCGCAAGCGCCTCGGCAGCCTCGGACAAAGGGAAGGTCCGGTCGATCGGCAGGCTGAGCTTGCCCGCCTCGATGGCCGACCAAAGGTCGGCGCGGGCGGCCTTGACGATGGCGCGCACCTCGTCGGGCGTGCGGGTGCGGAAGGTGACGCCGATATAGTCGATGCGCTTGAGCGCATGCAGGTCGAAGTTGAACTCGCCCTTCATGCCGCCCAGGCGTCCGACATTCACGATGCGGCCGAGGATGGCGGCGGCTTCCATGTTCTGGTTGGCGACGCTGGCCGAGACCTGGTCGACGATCAGGTCGACGCCCTTGCCGCCGGTCGCTTCCTTGACCTTCTCCGGCCATTTCTCGTCGCGCGTGTCGAGCGCCAGATCGCAGCCGAATTCCTTGAGGCGGGCGCGGCGGCCGTCGTGCGTCGAGGTTCCCATCACGATCGAGGCGCCCATGTGCTTGGCGATCTGCATGCCGAGAAGGCCGACGCCGGAACTGGCGCCCTGGATCAGCACGGACTCGCCCTTCTTGAGGCGGCCGGCGCCGACCAGTGCGTTGTGCATGGTCTGCACCGCGACGGGCATGCAGGCGGCCTGCTCGTAGCTCATGTTGTTGGCGGGGATCTTGTGGGCGCGGCCCGCATCGGTCACCGCGTATTCCGCAAAGCCGCCGGCGGCCGAGCTCATGACGCGGTCGCCCGGCTTGAAGTCCTTGACCTCGGCGCCGACCGCCTCGACCTCGCCCGCGCATTCGAGGCCGACGATGGTGCCGGCGCCGCCGACCGTGCCGTGGCGATGGCCCGAGGCCACGGCGAGGTCGGCGCGATTGAGCGACGCTGCCTTCACCTTGATCAGGATCTCGTTGGGCTTGGGCGAGGGCTTGGGGGCGTCCTTGTACTGGACGCCCTGCTCGGTGACGACGGCTGCCTTCATGGCGTTTCTCCCGTGGAATTCAGGAGCCCTCCATAGCACGCCCTCGATGGCGTTGGGGGTCCTTCACCACCAGCCACCTCACCCTTGAGGAGGCCGCAAAGCGGCCGTCTCGAAGGGGGCAGCGGACACCGTCCGAAGGCCCATGCTTCGAGATGCCACGCTTTGCGTGCTCTTCAGCATGAGGTTGTTGTTTTGGTCACGCAGGCTGGGCTTCGCCCTTGATGTACTTGCGAACGATGGTGCTGTCGGGTGGGTAGTTGGCGGGCGCCACCGGCGTGATCTGCGCCTGGATGCACTTCCAGGTGCCGTTCTCGTGGATGTAGATGTCCGTGTACATCGTCATGCCCACGGTCTCGACGCCGTTCTGCAAGCCGACGCGTTTGTTGGTCGACCGCACCAAGGCCGTCGAGCCGAACACGGTGATCAGCTCGTCGCGATAGTCGTAGTAGGGGATGCGCCCGGCATCGAAGCCGGTCTCCCAGGCCTTCAGGTAGGCCTCGCGGCCGACGCGGACGCCGGTGGGCGTGATGCAGATGAAATCCTCATGGAGGATGGCGTCGTGCGACGGCACGTCGTTGGTGATGAAGTTATGGATGAACCTGGCGTTCAGCGTGCGCAGGGTGTCGATGCTCATGGCGGTCTCCTCGATCTATCTAACCCTATAGAGGGTTAGATAGATCGAGGGCATATCGGTGTTCGCAACATGAAATTGCGAATGATTGCGCAATATGCAATACTAGAGCGATGCCTGCGGTTACGAAAGGTGACGCTAATTTTCACGTTATTTTAACCGGAGCGAGTGGGCCGGCCCTAAATCTTGCTCGCGCGTCCCTGCCAGTAGCGGTCGCGCAGCAGGCGCTTGTAGAGCTTGCCGGTGGGATGGCGTGGCAGCTCCGCCTCGAAGTCGATGGTGCGCGGGCACTTGAGCGCGGCGAGCTGCTCGCGGCAGTAGACGATCAGCTCATCGGCCAGCGCGGGTCCGGCCTCTTCCATGTCGCGCGGCTGGACGACGGCCTTCACCTCTTCGCCGAACTCGTCGTTGGGCACGCCGAACACCGCGCAGTCCATCACCTTGGGATGGTTGATCAGCAGGTTCTCGGCCTCCTGCGGGTAGATGTTCACCCCGCCGGAGATGATCATGAAGGCCTTGCGGTCGGTGAGATGCAGGAAGCCGTCGGCATCGACGTAGCCGACGTCGCCCAGCGTGGTCCAGCCCTTGGGGTGGCGCGATTCGGCGGTCTTCTTCGGGTCGTTGTGATACTCGAACGGCCGGCCCTCGGCGAAATAGACCGTGCCCGAGGAGCCCGCCGGCAGCTCGTTGCCCTCGTCGTCGACGATACGGAGCTTGCCGACGACGGCTTTGCCCACCGTGCCCTTGTGCGCCATCCATTCCCGGGCGTTGCACATGGTGAGGCCGTTGCCTTCGGTGCCGCCGTAATATTCCCAGACGATCGGCCCCCACCACTCGATCATCTTCTCCTTGGTCGGGATCGGGCAGGGCGCGGCGGCGTGGATGGCGCAGCGCAGCGACGACATGTCGTGCGCGAGCCGCACCTCGTCGGGCAGCTTGAGGAAGCGCACGAACATCGTGGGCACCAGCTGGGTGTGGGTGATGCGATGCTTGCCGACGAGGCGAAGGAACTCCTCGGCGTCGAACTGCTCCATGATGATCGAGGTGCCGCCCAGCCGCATGACGCTCATGTTGAAGCGCAGCGGAGCTGCGTGATAGAGCGGCGCCGGCGAGAGGTAGATCGTGTCGGTCCCCATGCCGTAGAGCTTGCTGGTGATGGCGAGCAGGGGATTTTCCGCATCGATCGGCTGCGGCGCCAGCACCGGCAGCACGCCCTTGGGACGGCCGGTGGTGCCCGACGAGTAGAGCATGTCGTGGCCTGCGGTCTGGTCGGGGATCGGCGTCGCGGGCTGGGCGGCGACCGCCTCCTCCCACGAGCCGTAACCCGCGACCGCTCCATCGATCATGTAGCGATTGGCGACGGCCGCCATCTCCGGCATTGCCGCCAGCTCGGCCGCCTTGTCGGCGAGATGTTTCGAGGTGACGAACAGCCGGGCGCCGCAATCCTTCACGATATAGGCGACCTCGGGCGCGGTGAGGCGCGAGGAGATGGCGGTGTAGATCAGCCCCGACCGCTGGGCCCCCCAGCAGATCTCGAAGAAGCGTGGGTTGTTCTCCAGAAGGATCGCGATGTGATCGCCGGCCGCGAGGCCGAGCGAACGAAAGAGCCGGGCGATGCGGTTCGACTGATCGTCGAGCCGGCGGTAGGTCACCGTCTCGCCGGAGCCGGCCATGATGTAGGCCGGCTTGTCCGGGCTGGTGCGGGCGTGGAGGGTGGGATGCATGTCGAGCGGCATGAAACCGGACCGGATGCGGCACGGCAAGCGTTGACCCGGTTCCCCGGCTGGGCTTTATTCAGCCGCGCGCGCGAGCGTGCCCCCGTGGCGGAACTGGTAGACGCGCCTGACTCAAAATCAGGTTTCCTCACGGAAGTGTTGGTTCGATTCCGACCGGGGGCACCATGCGCTTTCCAGTGGCAGCAACTTCAATGGGTTAGCATCCATTTTTGTCGCACTCGCCTCTTGGAATCGAAAAGTGCGACAATTCAGGCTCCCGCTTTGTTCTTTTCTTGGGCCACGATCAGATGCATCGCTTGTTCCGCGAGCAGCGTGCGGTTGGCGTTTCGAGTGTATCTTGTCGAATTCCATGCCCCGGGGCTTCCGACGGCCGTCGAGAGCTTCGTACATCCGGAGAAAATAGCGCACCACATCTGGGCGGCGCGGCAGGTGATTTTCCGCCCCCTTCTCCGCTAAGAACCCGGGATCAAGGGAAGGCTTGAGAGGGTATCGAACCATATTGTCGAGCGAGACGTCCAACGGCAGATTAGTGCGCAGGGGCGACACCCTCACTTGCTGAGGGGCGGGAAACACTTTCTTAAGCTGATAGCTGATCGTCTCCCGCCGTGTACGCCGATGGACTAAGACGAAGTGGACGTGGAGAAGCAAGGTAGCCATTTCGTCCGCCTTGACCCAACCCAACGCAAAAAGCGTGCGCTCTTTCCAGCCTCCAAACTTTTGTATTTGGGGATCAAGGTAGTCGACTTCAAAGCGCCCCGACCAGGCCAAGCTCGGGAACCGGGCCAGGGTGGCGAGAATCTCCGCCTTGGCACTCTTCATCATATCTTCAAGGATCGGAAAGCCGACTTGGCTTAGGCCTACCGTTTGGGGCTTCAAAAGTCAGGGTGCGAAGCGGAGCGAGACTGCGTGCTTGCCGCTCGACCCCATCTTGAAGATGGCTGCGGGGCACGCGACAAGCCGCCAACGTGGAGCCGGAGTCCGGAAGGCAACCGCCGAAGTGCGCTGCGCCCAGGGCCAGAGCACCATTTGTGCTGGCCGAGGCTGTGGCGATGCCATGTCGCTGCCAATAGCCATCTCGACCCGGACTTTGGAAAAAATGTATTGCAGCGAGTAGGACGTCCGGCTGTCGATCAGCCAGTAGCTGGGCCCAATCTGAGAGCGCCTCGTCGCGGATGGCACGAAAGCCTTCTTCACCGGCCTTTGTGCGGCCGCGCGAGTGAATGATCCGACAGATGGCATGGCGTCGAGTAGCTGTGTCGGTTCCGACATCGGCAACACCGAATAGATCGTAGCACGCGTTAAGCAGTGCCGTGCTGCCATTGGGCAACTCGATGAACCGCTTCGCTGACCGATAGTCCTCGATACACGGAGACATGAACTTTCGCCTTCCTCCTTCCCCCCGCGTTGGGAACATCTTGCGCGCGGCACCGATGAGGCCCGTTCGATCGAACGCTAAGCAGACTTGCTCCACGCTCTCGCTCGGGTCTCTAGGAGTGGCCCGCACGCCCATCACGAGCCGAAGGCCAGGGCTCAGCGGGTCGAGCTTGGCCAAGGCAGCGCTGATTGAACCAGTGATCCGCTCCTTCCCGATAAGCTCGCGGCGACGAGGGAAGGAAGAAGCGCCCACCGCGCGCGCGAGCCGAAAGAATCCACCAGGAAGCAGAATGGCATCGATCGGATGCCAATCACCCTGTTCGCTCAGTATCCGCGTCAGCTCGGTTAGAACAATCGCGCGGTCGGCATTGTCTTTTGTCGAGGCAGCCGGCTGGCCCTGCACGCACAGCGTTGCAAGGCGAGGCGACCGATCAGGTCGTCGCATGTTGAGCTCCAAGTATCTTGTCTGGATGCCGCTAGGTTGTGAAAGAGTCTCCGGCCAGCGACGAGCCTGGCCGCGTGTTTTACAAGCTGATTGACGGCGATGATGGGTCTTGATCGTCGCGCAGCGTCAATCAGGAGCTTTTCCGAGTTCCTTCTGTGTGGTGTGCGCAGGAGGCCTTCCGGGACTGCGCTTGCGATCGAGGGCAGCCTTTCGAC
>CANIRG010000154.1 GCA_947469635.1 Rhodospirillales bacterium
CCCGGTGCCGCGCCGTTGCTCTTCTCGGCCATCCCTAGCCCCCCAATGCGATGCGCAGCACGGCCACGATGGCGCCGAGGCCAAAGAGCGCTGCGATGAATTTCACGAGAACGATCAGCGCCAGCTTCAGGCCGTCGCTGCGGATGTAATCCTCGATCACCACCTGGACGCCGAGCTGGCCGTGATGCAGGCCGACGCCGATGGTGAGGATGAGGAGCACCATGACCACCGGCGAGCCGATCCAGGCGCGCACCAGCGTGTAGTCGGCGCCGCTCAGCATCACCAGCGAGACGGCGAACCACACCACCAGCGGGATGAGCGCGACGGCGGTGATGCGCTGCGCCCACCAGTGGCCGACGCCATGCTTGGCCGAGCCGAGGCCGCGGGCCCGGGCGAGAGGAGTCCTGCGATCTTCCATGCGAGCCTCCTCACACCAGCCTGAGGCCGACGATCCACGACACGACCGTGGCGACCAGCGAGACGGCGACGACGATCCAGCCGCTGCGATAGGCGTCCTTCAGCTCGAAGCCGTAGCCCGCGTCCCAGAACAAATGCCGGATGCCGTTGCACAGGTGATAGAAGGCCGAGAACAGCCAGCCCCCCAGAACGATGCGACCGACGATGGAGACATTGAAGTCCTGGAACATCGCGTAGGACCGGGGGCTCGCGGCTGCGAAGATCACCCAGGTCGCGAGGTAGAGCGCGCCGAACGACAGCGCGATGCCGGTCATCCGATGCAGGATCGACAGCACCGAGGTGAGTTGCCACTTGTAGATCTGCAAATGGGGAGAAAGCGGCCTGTGCACCGGCCGTTGGGCGACACTCATCGCGCGAAATCCTCTTGTGCCCGCAGGGGCTGGGCTCTTGTAGCGCGCGGCCACCTCAAGTCAATGACGCGGCATCAGCAGCCAGTAGTCGAGGTCGAGCACGACCGCAGGGTGATATTTCCCGTCGGCCTGCTTGCCCGGCCAGGCGCTGCAGAGGCAATCCTTGGCGGCGACGGTGCGGACCCGCAGCCCGCCCACATCCGTCCGGCCCGGCAAGGCAGCCTTTTCCAGCACCTCCGACCAGGCATAGATCGTGTCGCCACCGAAGGTCGGCCCGACATGGCTGCCCGCGTTCACCGCCGCCACGCGGAAGCCGTTGGCCAAGCCGTTGAAGGAGAGCGACCGCGCCAACGAAATCACATGGCCGCCATACGCCAGCCGCCGGCCAAAGCGCGTGTCCTTGGCCGTGTAGGCCTCGAAATGGATGCGGGCAGTGTTTTGGGACAGCCGCGTCGAGAACATATGGTCGGAGTCCTCGACCGTGTAGCCCGAGACATGGTCGAGGCGCTCGCCAGGCTCGTAATCGTCCCAGGCATGCGGCGAGCCGGCGGCCTCGTAGTCGTAGCGCGCGAGATCGAGACCTGCTGGCACGATCAGGTCGGTGGGCGCGACCGAGGGCGCAGTCTTGGGGACGATGGTGGGCTGGACGGCCGCACCGGCGTCGCGCTTTCGCACCATCACCCAGCGCACATAGTCGAGCACCATCCCGCCGCGCTGGTTCGTCCCGGTCGAGCGCACCCAGACGACGCCGCTCTCGCGGTTGGAGTTTTCGCGCAGGCCCAGCACGGTCGACCGCACCGACAGCGTGTCGCCGGGATAGACCGCCTCGCCCCAGCGGAACTCGGCATAGCCGAGATTGGCGACGGCATTGGCCGAGATGTCCGCCACGGTCTTGCCGATCACGACATGGAAGACCATGAGGTCGTCGATCGGCGCGCGCGGCAGGCCGAGGCTCTGGGCAAGAACGTCGGACGAGTTGATCGCGAAGCGCGAGCCGAACAGGCCTGTGTTCAGCGCCGCATCGGCCTCGGTCATCGTGCGCGGCGTGGCGTGGCGGAATTCCTGGCCGACCCGGAAATCCTCGAAGAAGTTGCCGGCGCTGGTCTTGGGGCTCATGCCGCTTGCAGCTCGCGAATGGCCGATGCGAGTGCCAGCGCCCGCTCGGCCTGCTCGACATGCAGGTTCTCGATCATGCGGCCGTCGACCGTGACCACGCCCTTGCCCTCGGCCTGGGCGGCCTTGAAGGCCACGACGATCTTGCCCGCCATCTCGAGCTCGGCGGCCGACGGGGCAAAGACCTCGTTGCAGGGCTCGACCTGCGAGGGATGGATCAGCGTCTTGCCGTCGAAGCCCATCTCCAGCCCCTGCTGGCAGACGGCCTTGCAGCCCTCGACGTCCTGGATGTCGTTGTAGACGCCGTCGAGGATGGTGAGGCCGTGGGCGCGGGCGGCCAGCATGCCGAGGCCCAGCGCCGTCAGCATCGGCAGGCGCATCGGCGTGTGGCGTGCGCGCATGTCCTTCACCAGGTCGTTGGTGCCCATGACGAACAGTCGCAGGCGCGGATGGGAGCCCGCCACTTCCTCGGCGCGCAGCATGCCCTTGGGCGTCTCCATCATCGCCCACACCGCCATCGAGGAAGGCGCGCCGGCGGCATCGAGCAGCGCCACGATGGCCGCTACATCGGCGGCACTTTCGACCTTGGGCACCAGGATCGCATCGGCGCCCGACCGGGCGATCGCCGCCACGTCGGCCTTGCCCCATGGAGTGCCGAGCCCATTGCAACGGATGGCGATCTCGCGCTTGCCGTAGCCCCCGCTCGCGGCCGCCGCGACGACATTGCCGCGCGCCGCTTCCTTGGCGTCGGGGGCGACGGCATCCTCGAGGTCGAAGATCAGCGCATCGGCAGGCAGCGTGCGGGCTTTTTCCAGCGCCCGCGTGTTGGCGCCGGGCATATAGAGCACGCTACGGCGCGGACGGACCGGAATCGACATATCGGGGCTCCCAAAAATCGCGGCGGACTATAATGAGGGGCTTCCTTGTGGCAAGCTGGCCTCGGCCATGCGCTTTCTTTCGCTTCAGAGCCATGTCGCCTACGGCTACGTCGGCAATCGGGCAGCAACCTTTCCCCTGCAACGATTGGGCCATGAGGTCTGGGCGGTGAACACGGTCGAATTCTCCAATCACACGGGCTACGGCGCCTGGCGGGGGCGAACCGCGCCCGCCGAGCAGGTGGCCGATATCGTCCAGGGCATCGAGGCTTTGGGGCTGCTGCCGCGCTGCGATGCGCTGCTTACCGGCTATGTCGGCGAAGCCGCCCTGGCCGACGTCGTGCTCGACACCGCCCGCCGCGTGCGCGCGGCCAATCCCAGGGCGATCTGGTGCTGCGATCCGGTGCTGGGCGACACCGATACCGGCATCTATGTGAAGCCCGGCATCGACACTTTTTCCGCGAGCAGGCGATTCCCGCCGCCGACCTCATCACGCCCAACCATTTCGAGCTGGAGCATCTCACCGGCCGCAAGGTCTCGACGATGGCCGATGCCCTGGCGGCCGTGCGCACGCTGCTGACCGGCCGGCCGCGCCTCGCGCTGGTGACCAGCCTGCACCGCGCCGACGCCCCCGCCGACCAGATCGAGATGCTGGCGGTGAGCCGCGACGCGGCCTGGCGGATCGCGACGCCCCTGATCGGCTTCGACATCATGCCCAACGGCACCGGCGACGCCGTGGCGGCGCTGTTCTCCGCCCATTGGCTGACCAGCGGCGACGTCGCCGACGCCCTGAGCAAGGCTGCGTCCTCGATCTACGCCGTGCTGGAGACCACTCAGGCGATGGGCGAGCGCGAGCTGCAGCTGGTGGCGGCGCAGGAGCGGCTGATCGCGCCGCCGCGCCGCTTCATCGCGGAGAGACTGTAGCCCGGCGATGACATTTCCAGGATTCGTCTTCAATCCGATCACGCTGATGATCGAGGGAGCGATCATCGGCTTCATGATCGCCGTGCCCGTTGGGCCGGCGGCGGCGCTGTGCATCCGCCGCTCGATCACTGTCGGCGCGGCCGCGGGCTACTTGACGGGCATCGGCGCCGCACTGGGCGATGCCGTGTTCGGCGCCGTGGCGGCCTTTGGCCTCTCCTTCGTCGACGACTTCATCGCCCGCCGCGAGGCCTGGCTGCGCGGCATTGGCGGGCTGGTTCTGACGATCATGGGGTGGACGACGATGCGCCACCGCCCGCGCACCGTGGGCGATCCCGTGCCCGACGACCGCGAGCACCGCATCGTCACGCACCTGCACTACACCAGCTCGAGCTTCTTCATCACCCTGTTCAATCCGCTGACGGTGATGGCCTTTGGCGCCGCCTTCGCCGGCCGCAACCTGGCCGGCGTCGGCGGCAGCCTGCCGGATGCGGCCCTCCTGGCCGCCGCCGTGTTCTGCGGCGCGCTGGCCTGGTGGACGGCGCTGTGCACGGCCGCCGTGGCGTTGCGCGCCCGCCTCACCGGCGCGGGCGTGCGCTGGCTGAATCGCATTTCCGGGGCGATCATCCTGGCCTTCGGCCTGATCGCCATCATCTCGCTCCTGCCGCTACCGTGGCGGGCGATGGCACGGATGCTCGGCTTTTAGGCGGGAAGACTTCCCGCCGGGGTGGGAAACGTCCGATTCAGACAGGGCGGCGTTTCAGGTGATTCTTCCCGATTTCCCATCACACCCCGGCGCGGTAATAGGATACCTCGCCAGTCCCTTACTCTTCCTTCTTCTTGCCCATGGAGGCGGCATAGGCCTTGTTGGTGAGAGGATCGATGCCGCAGCTGAAGACATAAGTCTGCTTTTGCCCGGCCTCGGTCACCTCGAGCTCGACCGTCCGCTTCCCGCTGTCCGCCGACCTCGTGCGCGTGCGGGTCGGCGGAAGATTGACCAGGCGCTTGAGCTCGCCCGTGGCAGCCTCGATGCAGCTCTTTTCGACCTCCGCCCTCGAAGGCTCGGGGAGCTGGTCCTGGACGGGGGCCGACGAGCAGGCGCCGGCCAGCGCGACGGCAAGGATCCAAGGTGCGCGCATGGTCGACCTCACGCCAGCGTGCAGACGTCGTCGAAGTCCAGCCGCGGGCTGCGGTTGAACAGCTTCGACGGATCGCCATGGCCGATGTTGCACAGGAAGTTGGTCTTGAAGCGCCCGTCGGGAAAGAAGGCCTGGTCGACCAGCGCATTGTTGAAGCCGCTCATGGCGCCGCAGTCGAGCCCCAGCGAGCGCGCGGCGATGATGAGATAGGCGCCCTGCAGCGTGCCGTTGCGGAAGGCCGTGGTGTGCGCCACCTCCTCCTTGCCGGGGCCGCTGAACCAGCTCGTCGCCGTCTGGTCGTGCGGGAAGGTCTTGGGCAGATGCTCGTAGAAGCGTGAATCGTAGGCCACGATCGCCGTCACGGGCGCCGACATGGTCTTCGCGGTATTGCCCGAGGAGAGGGCGGGGCGCAGCTTCTCCTTGCCCTCGGGGGTGCGCACGAAAACGATGCGGCAGGGCTGGGAATTGGCCGAGGTCGGCCCCCATTTCATGATCTCGTGGATGGCGCGCAGCTGGTCGTCGCCGACCGGTCTGTCCTGCCAACCGTTGTGCGTGCGGGCGTTGTGAAAAACACTGTCGAGCGACTGGGCGTCGAGCATCGGGATCCCCTAGGTTGTTGGGGAAACCGTAGCGAAGCAAGTTCTCCGGGTCGAGCTATGGCTTGAGGGCGTCGAGCTTGGCGCGCACCAGCGCGAACACCGAGTCCCAGTCGCCGGGAGCCGGCTGATGGAACAGGCGTGCCGACGGATACCAGGGCGCGTCGGCGCCCCCCAGATGCCAGCGCCAGTCCGACCCGGTCGGCAGCAGCACCCAGGTCTTCACGCCGAGGGCCGCCCCGAGATGGGCGATCGGCGCGTCGATCGAGATCAGCAGATCGAGCTGCGACAGGGCGCTCGCGGCTTCGGCGAAATCGAAGATGCCGCGACCGACGTCGTGCACCAGCCCGCCGGCGCCGAATTGCTGGATGTCCTTCTGATGCACGCCGCCCTGCAGGCTGAACATCAGCAGCTCGGGATCGCCCGCCATCGCCAGGAAATGCGGGAAGGGCACGGAGCGCTGGCGGTCCTGCGCCTGTCCCGGCATGGCGGCCCAGTAGATGCCGACCCGCAGCCGCGCCTGCTCGCGCTGCCCAAGCTTGACGCGGCTGTCGGCCGGCGGCTCGAGATAGGGCGCCTCGGCCCCGGCGGCATCGATATCGACGCCGCAGAGATGGGGCAGCGACACCAGCGAGGCATGGAGATCGAACTCGGGCAGCCTCTCGCCTTCGGCCACGACCTGGTCGATGAAATCCGCCCCGGCCAGCAGCTCCTTCAGGAGCGCCTGGCAGAGCACCAGCACGGTCGCGCCGCGGCGCTTGAGCTCGCGGGCGAAACGTATGAACAGCAGCCCGTCGGTCAGCCCCAGCTCGGGATAGAGCAGGATGCGCTTGCCCTCGATCGGCCCGCCATCCCAGGCGGGCTGGCGGAAGTCGGGCACCGGCGTCTCGGGCAGGCGCTTGCGCGCCTCGAAGGCTTCGAAGCCCTGCTTCAGATCACCCCGCATCAGCAGCGCCAGGCCGAGCTCGGTGCGGGCACGCGGATTGTCGGGCTGGAGGGAAAGCGTGCGGTCGAAGCAGCGCACCGCCTCGTCGAGCCGCCCGAGATCGCGCAGGCAGAGCGCCAGGTTGAAGTAGCCCTCGGCATAGGTGCGATCGAGCGACACCGACCGGAGGTGATGCTTCACGGCCTCGTCGAAGCGATGGGCGGCCCGCAGCGCATTGCCGAGATTGGAATGGAGCGCGGGATTGGCCGGGTCGGTGGCGAGCGACAGGCGGTGGTGCGAGACCGAGGCTTCGAGCTTGCCGGTGAGTCTGAGCGCCACGCCGAGATTGTTGTGCAGCTCGCCGTGCGAGGGGCGTATCGCCAGCAGCCGCAAGTAGGAAGCGATGGCCTCGTCGAGCCGACCCGAACGATGGGCCTGCGCCGCCAAACGCATCTTCTGGACGAAGCTGTCGCCGTCGCTGCCGAAGAGCTGGATCGGCGCGGCATCCGCCCGCGGTTCAGGTCTGAGAAGATGGATTGCGGGGGCGTCGCTCACCCTCCGATCTTACATCAACTTTCGGTCATAAGCATATGACCTGTATAATTTTTATATATCCAGATCGGAGGGAACAGCCTCTCGACTGGAGCCTTCCCCCTCCGCCCGTCGGGCACCTCCCGCGTATGACGGGGGAGGGCGACCGTTAGATGTAGCCGCGGATCAGCTCCTCGGCGATCTGGACGGCGTTGAGCGCGGCACCCTTGCGCAGGTTGTCGCTCACCACCCACATCGAGAGGCCGTTCTCGACCGTGGGATCGACGCGTATGCGGCTCACGAACACCGCGTCCTGGCCGGTGACCTCCTTGGGCGTCACGTAGCCGCCGGGCTCGCGGCGGTCGACGACCAGGATGCCGGGCGTCGCCGCCAGCAGGCGCCGCGCCTCGTTCTCGTCGAGCGGGTTCTCGAGCTCGAGGTTGATCGCCTCGGCATGGCCCACGAAGGTCGGCACGCGCACGCAGGTGGCATGGACCTTGATCCTGGGGTCGAGGATCTTCTTGGTCTCGACCATCATCTTCCATTCCTCCTTGGTCGCGCCGTCCTCCATGAAGTCGTCGATGTGGGGAATGACGTTGAAGGCGATATTCTTGCTGAACTTCTTGGGCTCGAGGTCCTGGTTCACGAAGAAGCTCTTGGTCTGGTTCAGGAGCTCGTCCATCGCGTCCTTGCCGGCGCCCGACGTCGATTGATAGGTCGAGACGACCACGCGCTTGATCGTCGCCGCGTCGTGGATCGGCTTCAGCGCCATCACCATCTGGATGGTGGAGCAGTTGGGGTTGGCGATGATGCGGCGGCGCTTGAAGTCGGCGATGGCCGCGCGATTGACCTCGGGCACGACCAGCGGCACGTCCGGATCCATGCGCCAGTAGGAGGTGTTGTCGATCACCACCGCGCCGGCCTTGGCGGCGCGCGGGCTGTGCTCGGCCGAGACCTTGCCGCCCGGCGAGGACAGCACGATGTCGATGCCCTTGAAGTCGAACTTGGCGAGGTCCTGGACCTTGAGCACGGCCCTGTTGCCGAACGAGACCTGGCGGCCCGCCGAGTGCGCGGACGCGAGCGCCACGACCTCGTCGGCCGGGAAGTTCCTCTCATCGAGGATGTTCAGCATCTCGCGACCGACATTGCCGGTCGCGCCGACGACGGCGACTCTGTAACCCATGGCATGCTGCGCGCGAGCGGCGCGCTCCTTCGGTGAAACGAGGGCAGGAGATACGCGCAACGCAGCGATTTTGCAAAGAAACGGGCTTCCACTCTTTGTTGAGTTGCCTGCCCGCCGCTTCTACGATACCGGCGAAGGAGATATGCGCATTGGCGCGTGAACAGCGCAGATTGGCGGCCATCGTGTCGGCCGACGTCGCCGGCTACTCGCGGCTCATGGGCCGCGACGAAAGCGGAACGCTGGCGACGCTGAAATCCGTGCGGCGCGATGTCGTCGATCCGCCCATCGCCGCGCATGGCGGGCGCATCGTCAAGACCACCGGCGACGGGCTGCTGCTGGAGTTTCCCAGCGTCGTCGATGCGGTGCGTTGCATGGTCGAGGTGCAGACGGCAATGGCGGCTCACGGCGGCGACATCGTCTTCCGCATCGGCGTCAACCTGGGTGACATCATCATCGACGATGACGACATCTTCGGTGATGGCGTCAACATCGCCGCACGGCTGCAAGAGATCGCCGCACCTGGCGGCATCTGCGTGTCGAGCCGGGTGCACGACGATGTGCGTGACCGCCTGGAGGCCTTGTTCGAGGATGGCGGCGCCCAGAGCCTGAAGAATATTGCGCGGCCGGTTCAGGTCTGGCGCTGGTCGCCGGGCGCACCTGCTCCGATCGCCATCCCTGCCCTGGCGCTGCCCGACAAGCCGTCGATTGCCGTCCTGCCGTTCCAGAACATGAGCGGCGATCCCGAGCAGGACTACTTCGCCGACGGCATGGTCGAGGACATCATCACCGCCTTGTCGCGCTTCCGCTCGCTGTTCGTGATCGCGCGCAATTCGAGCTTCACCTACAAGGGCCGCGCGGTCGACATCAAGCAGGTCGGCCGCGAGCTCGGCGTCCGCTATGTCCTTGAAGGCAGCGTGCGCAGGGCCGGCGGCAAGGTGCGCATCACCGGCCAGCTGATCGAAAGCGCGACGGGGGCCCATCTCTGGGCGGACCGGTTCGACGGCTCGCTGGAAGATGTCTTCGAGCTTCAGGATCGCGTGACGAGCAGCGTCGTCGGCGCCATCGCGCCCCGGCTGGACCGCGCGGAGATCGAACGCGCGAGGCGCAAGCCCGTGGAGAGCCTCGACGCCTACGACTGCTTCCTGCGCGGCATGGGAAAAGTGTACGAGCTTGGCCCGGACACATGGGACGAAGCCTATCGGCTTTTCTGCCGGGCCATCGAGCTCGATCCCAACTTCGCGCCGCCCTATGCCCTGATTGCCCGATACCATTCCGTCCGCAAGAACACCGGACGTGCCGTCGACAAGGCTGCGGAGGAGGCCGAGGTGAGGCGCCTCGCCACCCGGGTCGCGGCCGTCGGGCACGATGACGCCTTCTCGCTGTGCTGGGCCGGCCACGCACTGCTGTTCGTCTGCGGCGACCTCGACCGCGGCGGGGCGATGATAGACCAGGCGCTGACGCTCAATCCCAACCTCGCCGACTGCTGGCGGGCGCGCGGATCGGTCAGCATGTATCGCGGCAACCACGAAACGGCGGTCACCGAGCTTACGCAGGCCTTGCGCCTGAGCCCCGTGGCTCCCGATTCCTATCACGTCGAGCAGACCATGGCGGCCGCGCTCCTGTTCCTGGGCCGGTACGAAGAAGCTCAGGAATGGTGCACTCGCGTGTTCACGCATCTGCCGAGCTCGCTGCTGGGGATGCAGATGTCGGCCGTGTCGTACGCGCTTTCAGGAAATGCCGAGCGGGCGCGGCAGGTCATGACGACCCTCCTGCAGATGTGGCCCCGCATGAGCATTGCCAACCAGAGAGGCGTTCATCCGCTGCGCCGCCCCGAGGATTCGGCGCGATGGATCGAAGGCCTGCGCCTCGCCGGGCTGCCGGAATAGGGCGCGGCCTACTCCGCCGACGCGCCCGAGGCCTTGATGATGGGCACCCAGATCGCCAGCTCGTCGCGCACGAGCTTGTCGACGGCGGCAGGCGGCTCGGGCGGCATCATGTCGATGCCCTGCGCCCTGGTCTTTTCGAGCACGGCCGGGAGACGCGCGATGCGCAGGAATTCCGCATTCAGCCTGCTCACGACGGCCGGCGGAGCGCCCCTGGGCATGGCGAAGCCCATCCAGGTATTGAAGACGTGGCCCTTCACGCCCTGCTCGACCATGGTCGGCACCTCGGGCAGCAGCTCGGAGCGCTGCTCGCTGGTGATGGCGATGGCCTTGAGCTTTCCGCCCTTGATCAGGCTCACGACCGTCGGCGTGTTGAAGAAGCCCATCTTCACCTCGCCGTTGGCCACGCCCATGATGCCGGCGGGCGTCGTGCGATAGGGGACGTGCTGCATCTTGACGCCGGTGTCGCGCTCGAACAGCAGCGCCGACATGTGATGGCTGGTGCCCGTGCCGCCCGACGAATAGGTGTATTCACCGGGCTTCTCCCTGGCCTGCGCGACCACGTCGGCGACCGTCTTCGCCGGATTGTCGGGATGCAGGACCAGCACGTTGGAGACCGAGCCGGCCAGGGCCACCGCGTCGAAGTCCTTGGTCGGGTCGTAGCCCGGCTTGGGATAGAGGCCGATGTTGAAGACCACGGTGCCCTGCGAGATCAGGATCATCGTGTAGCCGTCGGGCGCAGCGCGCGAGGCCTCGGCGGTGGCGATGGTGCCGCCGGCGCCGGTCTTGTTGTCGACCACGATGGTCTGGCCCAGCGCTTTGCCCAGCTCGTCGGCATAGATGCGCGCGATGATGTCGGCCGTGGCGCCCGGCGCCAGCGGCACGATCATGCGGATCGGCTTGCTGGGCCAGGTCTGGGCAAAGGCAGAACCCGCAAACGGCATCATGGTTGCCGCGAAGAAAGACCGTCTAAGCATCACGCTTCTCCTAACAGGAAAAACCTCACCCTGAGGAGGCCGCGGAGCGGCCGTCTCGAAGGGTGGGCAACAACATGACTGGTGCCCATCCTTCGAGACGCGGCCTGCGGCCGCTCCTCAGGATGAGGTTGGTGGTGGTGCGGCGCGGCTGAGCTTCTCAAAGTCCGACCGATTGCGCCACCAGCGTCGCGAGCCGCTTGCGCAGGCGCGCGACCGTCGGACGTTCGCTGCGCTTGCCGACCAGATTGTGCATCTCGTAGGGATCGCTCTTCAAATCATAGAGCTCGTCGCACTCCACGCCATCGAGCGACTTCTGCGTCCAGTGGATGTACTTGTGACGCTTGGTGCGGATCGCCTTGTAGCTCATGCCGATCAGCCACGGCATGGCGTTCTCGCTGAAGTATTCGCACATGAACGAGCTGCGCCAGCCCTTGGGCCGCGCGCCCCTGGCGAGCGGCCGCAGCGACAGGCCCTGCATGGTCTCGAAATCCTTGGCCTTGCCGCCGGCGAGATCGACGACCGTGGGCGCAATGTCGATGGTCGCGATCAGGTCGTCGTTGGTGGCGCCTGGCTTGAACCACGCCGGATAGCGGATCAGGAACGGCGACTTGATGCCTTCCTCGTAGGCGAAGCGGCGTTCCGGCCCCAGCCCGTGCTCGCCGAAGAAGTAGCCGTTGTCGCCCAGGAACAGGATGAAGGTGTTGTCGAGCTGGCCGGTCTCCTCCAGCGCCTCGAAGACATCGCCCATGCCCTCGTCGACGCTCGCCATCATGGCGGCGCGCAGCCGGATCTCCTCGTCGGTGCCGGCCAGGATGCCGTCGAGCAGCTTGCGCGAGGCCTCGTTGACGCGCAGCGCATGGGCTTCCGCCCAGGCTGGCTTGTCCTTCACGACCTCCGAGGCCGGCAGCGCGTTGGGCCGGCGCGGGAAGTGGTCGCCCTTGTAAAGATCGGCATGGCGCGGCGCGGGCCGGTAGCCGCCATCGGTGAAGTCGATCGTGCCGTCGGCCGCCTGGTAGGCGTCGGGATGCACGGCCTTGTGGGCGAAGAACAGGGCGAACGGCTTGCTGCGTTTCTTACGCAGGAAATCGACCGCGTGGCCGTTCAGCAGGTCGGTGATGTAGCCGGTGTACTTCTTCTCCTCGCCGTCGATGTTGAGGATCGGATCGATGATCGAGCCGTGGCCCGGGAAGCTCACCCAGCGGTCGTAGCCCGGCCGCGGGCCGCCTGAGTTGCCCATGTGCCACTTGCCGACATGGGCCGTCTCGTAGCCCAGGCGCTGCAGGATGACGTGATAGTTGGGCAGGCGGTGGCTGTGGGCGTCGCGGGCGACATTGTCGATGATGCCGTGGCGGCTGGCGTACTGGCCGGTGACGATCGAGGCGCGGTTGGGCGAGCAGAGCGGCGTGGGATGGAACGCCGAGGTGAACATCGCGCCTTCATGGCCGATCCGGTCGATATGCGGCGTCTTCATGTAGGGATGGCCGCAGATGCCGAGCTCGTCGAAGCGCAGATCGTCGATCAGCACGATCAATATGTTCGGTTTCTTCCTTGCAGCCATCTGAGCTTCCCCAATGCACGCCGCGTGCCGGAACCACGCTATCCGCCGGTCTTGACGGATACCAGAGGCTCGCGCCCAATCGCGAGCGAAGAGGAACGCCTATGACCGAGTCTGCCCTGCCGATGGCGGGATTGCGCGTATTGGATATCAGCTCATTCATCGCCGCGCCGGCGGCGGCCGTCGTGCTGGGCGACTGGGGCGCCGACGTGATCAAGGTCGAGGGGCCGGACGGCGATGCCAATCGCCGGATCATGCACGATTCGGCCAACTATCCGAAGGCCGAGGTGAACTATCCCTGGCAGATGGACTCGCGCAACAAGCGCTCCATCGTGCTCGACCTCAAGGTGCCGGAGGCG
>CANIRG010000155.1 GCA_947469635.1 Rhodospirillales bacterium
CCCAAGGCCCTGAATCCAGAGAGAGAAGCAATGACCAGCAACAAGACCAGGATTTTCATCGACGGCCAGCACGGCACGACCGGGCTCAAGATCCACGAGCGGCTGAAGGACCGGCCCGACATCGAGCTGCTCGAGCTGCCGATGGCCGACCGCAAGGACCTGGCCAAGCGCGTCGCCATCGCCAAGGCCGCCGACATCGCCGTGCTTTGCCTGCCCGACGCGGCGGTGAAGGAGCTGATGGCGGCGCTGGGCGATGCCGACACCTGCGTGATCGATGCCTCGACGGCGCATCGCGTGGCCGAAGGCTGGACCTACGGTTTCCCCGAGCTCAGCAAGGACCACCGCGCCAAGCTGCTGGCCTCCAGGCGCATCAGCAACCCCGGCTGCTATCCGACCGGCGCCATCGCGCTGCTGCGGCCGCTGATCGAGGCCGGCATCGTGCGCGCCGATTCGACGCCCGCGGTATTCGGCGTCTCGGGCTACACAGGTGGCGGCAAGGAGCTGATCGAGGTCCATGAGAAGACCCCGAACGTCGAGCCCTTCGGCCTCTACGGCGTCGAGCTCACGCACAAGCACGTGCCGGAGATGAAGAAATACTCGGGCCTCGCGCATACGCCGCTGTTCGTGCCGTCGGTCGGCCACTATGCCCAGGGCATGCTGATCATGGTGCCGATCACGCGCGACATCGTGGCCAGGAAGGCAAGCGCCGCCGACGTGCAGGGCGTCCTGGCCGACTACTATGCCGGCGAGAAGTTCGTGGGCGTCCGGCCGCTGGCCGACCGCAAGTGGCTGGAGCGCGACCGGTTCCTGCGCGCCGACCGGCTGATCGACACCAACTCGATGGAGCTCGCCATCTACGGCAACGATGCCGACGAGAACATCCTGGCCGTGGCCTCGCTCGACAATCTCGGCAAGGGCGCCTCGGGCGCGGCGGTCCAGGTGATCAACCTCAAGACCGGCGTCGACGAGGCGACGGGCCTCACCGTCGCCTGATCGCGGAGAATCGCGGGCGGATGCCGGGGCTCAGCCCCGGCCTCTCGCCAGCACCTCGCCGATCTTGGCGAGCAGGCGGTTGAACTCGACGGGCTTGGTGTCGGAATCGTCGGCGCCAGCCGCCAGCGCCTTCTCGCGATCGCCCGACATGGCGTGGGCCGTGAGCGCGATGATCGGGATGTCGCGCGTCGCCGGATCGGCCTTGAGCCGCCGCGTCGCCTCCCAGCCGTCCATCACCGGCAGGTTGAGATCCATGAGGATCAGGTCGGGCTTCTCGGTCTGCGCCTTGGCCACGCCTTCGGCGCCGTCGGCCGCGGTGATGATCTCGTAGCCGTCGAGCACCTCGAAGCGCAACGTCAGCATGTACATATTGTCGTCGTTGTCCTCGACGTAGAGAATCTTCGGCACGGTCAGGCGTCCTCCCTTGCTTTGGCCCTGGTCTTGACCCCGGACATCAACGCGCCGATGCGCGCCCAGAGCTTCGTCGGGGACGAGGCATTTCTCAAGACAATATGCTCGACGCCGCGGTTGAGCCGCTGCCGGTCCTCGGCGCTGAGATCCTGCGCGGAGACCACGACGACCGGGATGTCGCGCCAGGCCGGATTCTCCTGCAGGGCGGCCACGACCTCGAAGCCGTCCATCTCGGGCATCATCAGGTCGAGCAGCACGATGTCGGGCGAGCCGTCGGTCAGCACCTCGAGCGCGCGCTTGCCGTTGCTGGCTTCTTTCACCACCCAGCCGCGCGTCTCGAGAGACATGCGGACTTCCTCGCGCTGGTCGTCGTCGTCGTCGACCAGGAGCACGACGCCCGGACGCCCCGTGGCGCGGAAGGGCGCCAGGACTTCCAGCATCTTCTCGCGATGGATCGGCTTGGTGAGGTGGCCGGCGGCGCCGAGCGCGATGCCGCGGCGATGCTCGTCGACGATCGAGATGATGATGACCGGGATATGGGCGAGCTCGGGGTCGGCCTTGAGCGCGCTGATGACCGTCCAGCCGACCATGTCGGGCATCATTATGTCGAGGGTGATCACCGCGGGTCGCAGCTCCTTGGCCCGCCTCAGCCCTTCGGCGCCCGTGCTCGCGGTCTCGACGCCGAAGCCATGCTCGGTCAGGTAGGAGGTGATGAGCTCGCGCGCCGTGATGTCGTCGTCGATCACCAGCACGACGCCGGCGGAGGGCTGCGTGGCAGCAGCGCCGGCGACTGCGGGCGAGGCCGGCTCGGCAAAGACGACGCCGCCGTCGACCGGCAGGCGGACCGTGAAGGTCGAGCCCAAGCCCGGGGTGCTGGCGACGTCGACGTCGCCGCCCATGAGCTGGCAGAGCCGGCGCGTGATGGCGAGGCCAAGGCCGGTGCCGCCGAACTTGCGCGTCGTCGAGGCATCGGCCTGGGTGAATTCCTGGAACAGGCGGCCGATCTGCTCCTGCGTCATGCCGATGCCGGTGTCGGAGACGGCGAGCTCGATCCAGGTCCGGCCGCTGCCGTCGCGCACCCGCGAGGCCTTGAGCGTGACCTTGCCCGCCGAGGTGAACTTGCAGGCGTTGCTCAGCAGGTTGAGCAGGATCTGGCGGAACCGCATGCTGTCGGCATAGACCGCGCCGATATCCTTCGGGCAGTCCAGCGACAGCTCGTTCTTGTTGGTCTCCGCCAGCGACTTGGCGAGCGCCATCACCTCCTCCGCCACCGGCCGCACGTCGACCGGCTCGAGGTTGAGGTCGAGCTTGCCGGC
Source organism: Rhodospirillales bacterium (assembly GCA_947469635.1). GTDB lineage: Bacteria > Pseudomonadota > Alphaproteobacteria > Reyranellales > Reyranellaceae > Reyranella. The sequence continues at coordinate 2,721 of CANIRG010000155.1, forward strand.
CTCGATCTTGGACAGGTCGAGGATGTCGTTGATGAGCTCGAGCAGATGCCGGCCGGCGTTCAGCACGCGGCGCATGGGCTCGACGGCCTTTTCCGTCCCGAACCGCCCGGAATGCTCGGTCATCAGCTCAGTCAGGCCGATGATGGCGTTGAGCGGGGTGCGCAGCTCGTGGCTCATGTTGGCGAGGAAGCTCGACTTGGTGCGGCTCGCCTCCATCGCCTGGTCGCGGGCGACCTGGAGCTCCGCCACCATGTGGTCGAGCTGGTCGGTGCGCGCCGCCAGCACCTCGTTGGCGCCTTCGAGCTGATGGTTCATGCCGGAGATGGTCGAGGTCAGGCGGCGCTGCAGGGCAACGAAGGCGACGCCCAGGACCGTCATGAAGACGAAGTAGCTCAGCAGGTACTTGAAGGCGAGCACGTTGGACGCCATCGAGGCAGTGATGACGACCTCCTGGATGCCGCGGACGTCGCCGACCTCCCAGTCGCGCTTGGGGCTGTCGGGGTGGGTGTTGTGGCAGGCCACGCAGGCCGCGCCCATCAGCACGGGCGCCACCAGCCGCACGCTGCCGTTGAAGCCCGACCACGACACGTCGCTCAGCGTCTGCTTGGAGTCGACGCGCAGCGATGCCAGCGCGGTGCGTTCGAAGGCATCGAGGTCGTGCGGCGCGCGGCCCTTGAAGGGATGATCGGAGACGAAACGATAGGCGATGTTGGACTGCTGCTCGGCGATCACCTGGCCCAGCTCCAGCGACAGCGTCGCGGGAATGGGGATGGCGCCCGGAACGTCCTTGTAGTTGTGGATCACCGCGCTGTGGCCCTGGGTCGACAGCACGCGGCCGACGACGTTGGTGGCGTAGTAGGTGCGGACGCTGGTGATCACCGGTTTCAGATCCTTGGCCTGCGGGCGCAGCGTGTTCTCCGACAGGTTGCGCAGGTCGAGCCAGACCGCCGCCGGCAGGCCCGCCAGCAGCAGCAGCACGAGAGGAATGGTGATCCAGTTACGCGACCGTACCAGCGCCGAAGTGATGACCGCCATGACCCTCTGTCCCCGCTGGTTCCCGGCCGCGATGCGCTCCGGGATGTCGACCTTCCAAGTGCCAAATCGCCGGCCGCAGCCGGTTCGAGCCGTCATGCTGAAATCGGGCCAAAGCCTGGCCCGTAGCGATTGTTCGAGGCTGTGAGCCTACGCCTGTGCGGCCTTTTAGCGAAGCTGCGCGCTGGCCGGAACGATGCCGGCGAAGGACCGCTGGCTGGCGATGAAGGCCCGGAGCGTGGCTGCCGCCGCGACGTCGTCCACCTTGTGGGCGGTAGCCGAGGCCGAGATCACGGGCGCCGGCGCGGGTGCCTCGATCGGCAGCGTGGCGGCGAAGACCTGGGCGCACAGGAGCGAGGCCGTGATGCCCGCGGCCAGCATGATCAGCGTGGTCCGGACCATCGAGCGCAGGAGCGGCTTGGGTGTGCTGGCGGTCATCTCGGTCTCCATCCGTCTGGGCTGGCGCGAGGCGCCGTGTTCGATGGGTGCAAGATATGAAGCCGCGGTTTCCCCCGGATTGCGGCGAGTATGCGACTTTGTTTCGTTGGTTGCGCGGCGCCGGACCGCAGCGCGCCGGGCCAGGCCATGTTGCCCGAGGCCATTAAGTTGCTGCACGCAGCGAAAATATAGAACGAGCAATTCGCCCGGCGAAGACCACGTAACGTATCGCACGCTCCCGACCACCAGGTCACGAACGAGCGGCGCGCACGTGCACAAGAAGAAGAACAAGGGGATACACTATGTCGATCCAACACGTTGCCGCCGACCATTTTCGCGCCGACCTCGCCACCATGCTGCCCCGCCTGCGCATCTATGCGCTGTCGCTCACCCGCGACGCCGACCGTGCCGGCGACCTGGTGCAGCAGACGGCCATGAACGCGCTGGTCGGCCGCAAGTCCTTCCGTCCCGGCACCAACTTCGCCGGCTGGCTGTTCCGCATCCAGCGCAACGAATTCATCTCTGGCCTGCGCCGCGTGCGCCCGACCGTCACCATCGACGATACGGTCGCCAATGCGCTGTCGCACCAGCCGCAGCAGGAAACCGGCATCGTCATGCGCCAGTTCAAGAAGGCCTTCCGGGTCCTGCCGGGCGGCCAGCGCCGCGCTCTGCTGATGTCGGCGCTGGAAGGCTGTCCCTACAACGAGATCGCCGATATCGCCGGAATATCCGTGGGAACGGTGAAAAGCCGCATCTCGCGCGGCCGGGCGACGCTGAGGTACATGCTCAGCGACGAAGCCAACACCCATGCAGCGGCAGCCGCCTGATCGGTCGCCTGCCCACTCGCCTCGCGCCCCAATTGCTGCGGTTTGGGATATTGCGGGATCTCACTTCACCACCGCACGACTTTCCTCGGAGACCATCATGTCAGTCAGCAAGTTCGCCGTAATGGCAGTCATCCTCTTTTCAGCAACGGCCTGCGGCGAGACCTGGGGCCAGCGCGCGGTCACCGGCGGCGCCATCGGCGCGGGCTCGGGCGCGGCGATCGGTGCCGTGACCGGCGTCGGCATCCTGCCGGGCGCGCTGGTGGGTGGTGTGGTCGGCGCCGGCGTCGGCGCGGCGACCACGCCTGCGCGCGACTGATCGCCGGCGACAGCGGCATCCGGACGAGGCGGCGGGACGTAACCGTCGCCTCGACGTTTGCCGAGCTTCACGAGCGTTGGGAGAGCGGTGGCGCGCCGCGGCCTGCCCTTCATTCCCTCCGTGCTGTAGAGCTGAAATTTATCACCAGCTCCCGATGTTCAGTTAGCTCGGGATCGACTCGGCCCAGCCTGGGGACTTGGATAGCGTTTTTGAGTCTTTCCTGAATCGTCCGGATGGCGCGCAACGCCGCTTCCAGGTTTTTCCCGGCGAGAAAACGATAGAGACGCTTCAGGCTTGAGAACGCGACGGGCGAATATATTGCCTTTGCCCTTGCGGCGTGCGTTTCGGCTTCGCTTCGGCAAGAGAGGCAACCCAGGTATCGACCTCCGCCTGCGTCACATGCAGATCTGATTCCTTGTAGTCGCGCCAGGCTTCGCCTGGCTCCAGCCGGAACGATTGCCGGGCTTCTTCTCGGCCGAGATATTCGCGCACCGCCTCGCGCATCAAATAATGCGATGAACGCTTCCGCGCGACCGCCAGCGCGGCCAGACGTTGTCGTTCGCTGTTATCGAGTTTCAGCGACACAGGTGCGATTCGGACGACGGTTCGTTTGGTAGCCATAGGTATTACCTGGTAGGCCTCGCATTCGGACCGCCAGCGAGCAGACGGACTACCGCGTACGGGGGGCGCTCGGCCGGCGCGGCCTCAGCAACAGCAGGACGGCCAGCACCGCGCCCGTCAGGACGACACTCATGGGCAGGTCGAGGCCCAGTGACGGGTCGCGCGCCAGGAAGCGGCCCGTGGCGGTGGTGGCGCTGTTCAGCACCACGACCATCAGCCAATAAGCCAGCACGCGGTTGGTCTCCCGCCGGCCCGACAGGAAATACATCGTCAGCAGGAGGGGTGTCAGGATCACGCTGGTCCGTCCCGGCCCGAGGCCGAGGCTGAACATGCAGAAATCGGCGGCGACGGTGCCCAGCGTGCTGGCCAGCACCATGGCCAGCCAGTAGCAGGCGTCGGTCAACGGCACCGCGGGCTGGGGCCGCTCCATCAGGCTCATCGCCACGAGATGCATGGCGTCCGAGCGGACCATGAGATAGGCCACGACCAGCAGGACCGCGATCCCACCGAACACCCACAGGCGGCTCACGCCGAAATACACCGCCGACGAGGCCGCGAGATCGTTCGACGCCATCGGAATGACGGTGATCGCCAGCCAGTACCAGGCCCGGGTCGGCGAGGTGTCGGCGGTTTCCGCCACCAGGATCGCGATCAGCACGACGGCCAGCAGCGGCAGGTGGAAGACGTGGAAGTGCCAGAGCGCCAGCCGCTCGGAGATCAGGTCGCCGGCGCCCGAGCCGAACAGCGTCGCGGCGGCGAACACCAGCCAATAGTGCAGATCGATGACGGGGACATGCTTGTCCTGCATCCCGTCAGCCTAGCAATATTCCCGCCTGCCGCTGCAGCGTCCGTCTGGCGCAGCCCCTATGCAGGCGCGAAGATGCCGCTATGCGACGCGCGCTTGGGAGGTGCCTCGCCCGCGACCTTCGCCGCCCTGGGCGCGGCATAGGCGGGATCGCGCTGCAGGGTTGGCAGCACGCGGTCGGCGAACAGGCGCATGTTCCTCTCCGATTCGTGATGCGGCAGGTTGCCGAAGGAGAATTCCGCCACCAGGTGCTGCAGGCCCGACACTTTCTGCAGCTCGCCCAGCTGCTGCAGGCAATCGTCGGGCGTGCCGACGATCTGGATGGAGACGTAGAAATCCGTGGCCTTCTTGAGGTTGGCCGGGTCCTTCAGCTTGGCGTAGGTCTTGGCGGTCTTGCCATAGGCCTCGTAGCCTTTGACGTTGGCCAGGTGGCCGTCGGAGAAACGGTAGTGGTCGTCGATCGACTGCCACTTGCGGCCGAGATAGCGCACCGCGCGCTCGTTGGCCTCCTCGCGGCTCTCGGCGCAGGAGATGTTGGTGAGGACGATCGGCGCCTTGGGCGCGAATCCCGCCGCGGCCGACATCGCCTGGAACTTGTCGATATCCTCACGGCACTTGGCCCATTCGTTCTGCATGATCACCAGCATGCCGAAGCCCAGCCTGGCGATGATCTCGGCCGATTCGGGGCTGACCGAGCTCGCATAGAAGCGCCGCTCGGGGTTGGACATGGGCCGCGGCCGGATCGACATGCGCGGGATCTTGAAGAACTCCCCATCATGCTCGAAGGATTCGTTGGCCAGCGCCTTGACCACGATCTCGGCCGCCTCGGCGAAGCGCGGGCGCGCCTCGCCCATCGGGATGCGGAAGCCCTCGTACTCGGTCGAGGCGGCGCCGCGGCCGAAGCCGAACAGGCAGCGTCCGCCGCACATGATGTCGAGCAGCGCGATCTGCTCCGCCACCCGCACCGGATCGTGCCACGGCAGCACGACCACCGAGGTGCCGAGCTGGATGCGCCTGGTGCGGCCGGCGAAATAGGCCAGCAGCTGCAGCGGCGCGGGCGACATGGCGTAGCCGGTGAAATGATGCTCCAGCGCCCAGATCGAGTCGAAGCCCAGCGGCTCCACGAGGTCGCCCAGCTGGAAATGCTCCTGCACCACCGCGACGTCGGGCTTGTCGTGCTCGTAGAGCATGTTCATCGCCATGCCGACTTTCATGGGTTTCCTCCTGTTTGTTTGCGGGATTGTCGGGCCGGGCGATCGGGGCGGCAAGAGCCTGCGTCTCCGACCCCTTTCAGCCGTTTCGCGCCGAGAGCGGGCGCGCTATCCTTCCGCATGCCGATCAGATGCCAGATCAGCCATCCCGACCGCATGGTGATCGGTGTTGCCGTGGGCGCGATCACGCCACAGGACATCGACGGCTTCGTCGCCGAGATCGCAAAGGCCAAGGCCGGTCACTATCGCAAGATCATCGACGTGATGGCGGCCATCCCGAGCCTCACGGAGCAGGATGTCGTCGATTACGGAGAACGTAGCCAGAAGGCGTCGCCGGAGCTGAAGAGCGGCCCCCTCGCCATCGTGACCAGCCACGAGCATGGCCCGCTGGCGCGCCTGTTCGCCCAGCTCACCTTCGACCGACGCCCGGCCAAGGTCTTCCGCAGCATCCACGATGCCCGCAAGTGGCTGCAGGAGAACACGCTGCGCGATTAGCCGAGCCGGACCATTTCTCCCCGAGGAGCGATGGAGTCCGGAAGCGAGATGACGGCGGGTCGGCATTGACAATTCTTGCGATTAATGCAATATAAGTATATGCGTAATTCGCCTTTCCCCGCTCCCGCGTTCGGGAGTGCCGCAGTGCGCCCTCCATGCCGCCAGCCCTCGCGAGGACCGCTCTTCTTCTGCGGGCCTCATGAGGCTCATGAGATTCATGAGGATTGGCCTAAAAGCCCGTCCCTGGGCCATTTCAGGCCAATCCTCATGAGCCTCGCATTTTTCTGTTCCGAACTTCCTGCTGCGCGCGCTGCTTTCGATGGGCGCTCGCGAGCCTCGCGAGCCTCGCGAAGAATCGGGTCAAACACAGCAGGGCCAGGCTTTTCGCGCAATCCTCGCGAGAGCTGCGTTTTGTCCAGCGCCCGCCTAGCCCAGCGCGCCCGCCTGCCGCATCCGATCGATCTCTGCCGCCTCGTACCCCAGCTCGCCCAGCACCTCGTCGGTGTGCTCGCCATGGCCCGGACCGGGGCCGGCCGGCTGGGGCGCGAAGGAGAGGCGGATGGGGGCCGAGAGGGTGCGCGGCATGTCGGGCAGCGGGGTCGACACGACGGCGCCGTTGGCCACCGCCTGCTCGTCGTCGGGCACGTCGCGCAGCACGCCCAGCAGGCCGAAGGTGATCTCGTGATGGCGCAGCCGCTTCCGCCATTCGAGCCAGGGATGGGCGGCGAACACCGGATCGAGGATCGTCGCCAGCTCGGTCGCATGGGCGCGGCGGAGGTCGGTGGTCTGGAAGCGCGGGTCTGCCATCAGGTCGACGCGCTCGATGGCCTGGCAGAGCTCGGGCCACAGCTTGTCCTCGCGCACGATGGTGAGCTGGATCCATCGCCCGTCGGAGGTGCGGTATTGATTGGCGAGCGCGCTGCGCGGGGTGGTGCGGGGCGGCCGCGGCGCCACGAAGGCGCCGAGCAGCGCGCCTTGTGCCAGCATGCCGTTGGACCACAGGCCGCTGGCGTGGAGCGAGGTCGAGACCTTGCTGCCCTCGCCGGTGCGTTCGCGATGGAGCAGCGCCATGGCGACCGCGGCGAAGAGGTTCATGCCGGTCATCTGGTCGCCCTGCGCCGGCAGCGAGAAGGCGGGCGGGCCGCCTTCGTAGGTCAGCGCATCGAGCAGGCCGGAGCGGGCGAAGAAGGCCGTCGAGTCGAAGCCCGGCTGCTCGGCATCGGGCCCCTGCTCGCCATAGCCGGTCATCGAGGCATAGATCAGCCGCGGGTTGAGCGGCGCCACGTCGGCGTAGCGCATCTCCAGCCGCTCGCGGACCTTCAGCGGGAAATTCACGACCATGACATCGGCGGTCTTCACCAGACGGTCGAAGGCGGCGCGGCCGTCCTTGTGCTTGAGATCGAGCACGACCGAGCGCTTGTTGCGGTTGACGAGATGCCAGCAGAAATTGACCGGGTGCTGCGGGATCGAATGGGCCTGGCCGAGCCTGCGCTGCGGATCGCCCTCGCCCGGCGGCTCGATCTTGATGACCTCGGCGCCGTAGTCGCCCATCACAGTGGTGGCGACGGGGCCGGCAATGAAGCTCGCGAGATCGAGCACGCGCAGGCCTTGCAGCGGCAGTTGCCCGCCCATTGAATTCTTCCTCCCCACCTCGTACAGGCAGCCTACTCGAATGGTCGGAACGAGGCGAAATCTTTGGGTTGCGGCCGGCTTGCTCGCCGGCCTCGCGACCGGGGCGGCGCTGCTGCCGTCGGCGACGTGGGTTTGCGGGCTGGCAGTCGTGCTGGGCCTCGCGGGCGTGGTGCTGCTGCGCGGCGACCGCTGGCGCAGCGGCGCGCTGCTGGCGTCGGCGCTCGCCGTCGCGGTCGGGCTGCTCGACCTGGTGGCGGGATGGATGGCGCCCGTGCCGATCGGGCACGACATCGTGCGGACCTTCGAGCCCAAGGCCTGGATGCTGGACGACCCCGTGCTGGGCTACCGGCTGCGCCCCGCCACCAAGGTCCTGGCGCATTTCACGCGCGGGCCGGAGACGCTGTTTCGCGTCACCTACACGATCAACCCGGACGGCACCCGCGCCACGCCCGAGGCGCCGGCCGATGCCGACACCTATCTCTTCCTGGGCGATTCCTTCATGTTCGGCCAGGGCCTGGCCGACGGCGAGACGCTGCCCGCCCAGTTCGCCCAGGCCAACGGCTTCAAGGTGCGCGCCGTCAACTTCGCCGTGCCCGGCTATGCGCCCAACCAATGGGTGCGCGCCGTCGAGACCGGATTGTTCGACGCGCTCGCGCGCCGGCCCGGCAAGGTGAAGGCCGTCGTGACCTGGATCATTCCTCACCATCTCGACAGGGTGGCGGGCGAGCAGGAATGGTTGGGCGCCGCCCCGCGCTATGTGGTCGAAGGCGGCGTTCCGCGTCACACCGGTTCCTTCACCGACAATCGCCTGGGCAATCCGCTCGAAGGCCTGCGCTACCTCGCCAGCGGACAGCTCGCCTTCGTGAAGGCGATCGGCCAGCGTCAACGCCAGGACGAGCAGATCGAGCTGTTCATCGCTTTGATGCTGCGCCTGCAGACTCTTGCCCGCGAGCGGCTGGGGGCGCCGCTGATCGCGGTCTACACTTGGCCCGACAGGCCGGAACCATCGGGGGATCGCGCGAGCTTCAGCCAGCCTCAGCTCGTCGCCGTGATGGACCGGCTGCGCGAGAAGGGCCTGCCCCTGCTGCGTGTGTACGATCTCATGGACGGCATCGATCCCAATCTCGTGACCATCCCGCACGACGGCCACCCCTCCGCCGTCACCGACCGGCTGATTGCCGGCGAGCTCAAGCGTCGGCTGGTGCCGTAGCGATTGTCCCAGTGATTCATTGACAGGCGCCGGCCAGTCCCGGCAGCCTGCGCTCCAATCAAGAAAAGAGTTTGGGAGGACAATGCCGGACCTGGTCATCGACCGGCTTCAACGAGCGGCGGAGGAACGCCCCGCTGCGCCCTGCCTGGCGGGCCTCAGCAATGCCGAGGCCTGGGCCAGGAGCGGCGCCGTCGCGTCGTGGCTGATCGCCCAGGGCTACGGGCCTGGAGCGCGCAGCCTCGCGGTGCCGGCGGACGCGTCGGCCCACCGCGCGGTCCTTCTTCTCGGTGCGTTGCGCGCTGGCGCGCTGGTCGTCGAGGGGCCCTCCGAGGTCAAGGTGGGGGCGCTGATGAGCTGCTCGATCGATGCGGCGGTGGCCGAACGCCGCCTTCATATCGATGCCGCCACCCCGGCGCGCCAGGCCGGCCCGGTCTGTCGTACCCATGGCGACCTGGTCACGATCGCCGACGCGGTCGGCGCCTGATGCAGGCCTATGTCGTCCGCCGCGTCCTGGCGCTGATCCCGACGCTGTTCTTCGCCAGCGTCATCGTCTTCGTCACCGTGCGCATGATCCCCGGCGACGTCATCGACCTGATGCTGTCGCAGAACGACATCGCCGCCGCCAAGATGGGCCGCGAGCAGCTCGAGCGCGCGCTCGGCCTCGACCAGCCGATGTGGCTGCAATACTGGCGCTGGGTCGGTGCCATCCTGTTCCACGGCGACTTCGGCAACTCGCTGTGGCAGAGCACGCCCGTCCGCGAGCATCTCTTCGCCCGCCTGCCGGTGACCTTCGAGCTTGGCCTGATGGCGCTGATCGTCGGCCTTCTCGTCGCCATCCCGATCGGCGTCTATTCGGCGGTGCGCCAGGACACGCCGGGCGACTACACGGCGCGCTCCTTCTCCATCCTGATGCTGGCCGTGCCCTCCTTCTGGCTCGGCACGATCGTGATGGTGTTCCCCTCGATCTGGTGGGGCTGGTCGCCGCCGATCCAGTTCGTGTCCTTCACCGCGAACCCGATGCAGAACCTCGCCCAGATGGTGACGCCCGCCATCATCCTCGGTTGCGGCCTGTCGGCGCTCACGATGCGGCTCACCCGCACCATGATGCTGGAGGTGCTGCGCCAGGACTATATCCGCACCGCCTGGGCCAAGGGCCTGGGCGAGCGCCTGGTCGTGGCGCGTCATGCGTTGCGCAATGCGCTGATCCCGGTGGTGACGCTGATCGGCCTGCAGGCGCCGCTGCTGATCGGCGGCGCCGTCATCATGGAGCAGATCTTCGTCATTCCCGGCATGGGCCAGCTGCTGCTCGAGGCGGTGAGCCAGCGCGACTATCCGATCATCACCGGCGTGTTCCTGATCGTGGGCGTGGCCGTGATGTTCATCAACCTGCTGGTCGACCTCAGCTACGGCCTGCTCGATCCCAAGGTGAGGTACCGCTGATGGCCGTGGTCGCCGACACAACGCTGGCGATCCCGCCGCGCCGCAAGCGTGGGCCGGTGCTGCACTTCATCGGCCGCCTGTTCCGCGAGAAGCCGCTGGGCGCGGCCGGCGCG
>CANIRG010000156.1 GCA_947469635.1 Rhodospirillales bacterium
ACCGTTACAATGCCCAGTGGCTGATCGCAAAGAACGACTACCGAAGTCCAAACGACGCCAGAACCGCTTGGGATCAGGGCGCGTTCAGGCTGGCAGCTTAACTCCTACCTTGTGTCCAGATATCCGGGTGCAGTACACGGACATTCCGGCGGCGTGAGGCCCAGCCCCTGCATGGCGGCGAACAGATTGTCCGTGCAGTTGTCGTGGTACTCCTTCACGCCCAGCAGGATGTAGCGCTCGCTGTCGCAGGCAGCCATCAACGTGTCGTGGTCGCCGCGGCTGCTGTCCTCCGTCATGGTGAGGATCTTGCGGCGGCGGTTGGTGTAGAGCCCGTCGCCCACGCGCGGCACCATCTTGGTCAGCGTGGCGCGCGTGTGCTCCATCGACATGAACTCGGTCAGCATGCCGGCGGTGAAGGCCCAGGTGTCGACCACCTGAGCGCCGTGCGTGTTGATGATGCGAATCGATTGCCCCTGCTTCAGGGGAGTGGCCTTGCCGCGGCGGGCCGGAACGGTTTCCATGGCTGATATCCTTCAGTCTGCCGATGTCGTGGCCGCCATCTTCGCTCGGTTCGCCAGCCGAAAGCGATCCGCGACTTTCTTGCGGCGACTGCCAAAAGAGCGCACAGAAATTGGCCCGCGGCGCCCGGCCGCCGCCTCCGACGCGTGTAATATTGCATGAGCCATACAATCGTACTCAACCGGGAGCTGGGCGTGATCGTGCTTCGCGCGACCGAACGCATGGACTTCGGCGAGCTGAGCAGCATCTTTGCCGAGATCCTGACCCTTCCCGGATTCACCCCCGGGCTGAGCCTGGTCGCCGACTTCAGGGAAGGCCGGACGCAGGTCTCGACCGCCGAGATCCGGCAGCTTTCGGGCGTTGCCCATGCGATGGACGGCCAGTGGGGCGTCGCCAAATGGGCGATTCTCACAGCGAACGATCTGACCTACGCGCTGGGCCGCATGTTCGGCACGCTGACGAGCGACTGCAAGGTCACCACCCAGGTCTTCCGCGACCTCGGCGCCGACGGTGACTGGCTCGGCCTCGGCGTCGGGATGGAAGAGATCCTCGAGCGCACGCCTCACTGAGCCGGGGTGGTCCCGTCGAGAGTCTCGCGCACCATCTGCGCCAGATCCTTCTTGCGAAACGGCTTGGCGAGCAGGCGTATGCCCGAATCGACCCGGCCGTCGCGCACGAAGATGTTTTCCGTATAGCCCGACATGAACAGGATCCGGGTCGCCGGCCACCGCCTCGTCACCTCGTCGGCCAATTGCTTGCCGTTGAACGGCCCTGGCATCACCACATCGGTCAGCATCAGGTCGAAGGGCTGCACGGCGGCTTCGAACGCGGCAATGCCCAGCGTCCCGTCGGAGGCTTGCGCAACGACATAGCCCAGGCTTTGCAGCTGCCGCACGACGTTGTCGCGCACCTGATCGTCGTCCTCGACGACCAGGAGCCGCTCGGCCCGCGCCGGCAGGACGATTCGCCTGGCCTCGACGATTGTTTCCTCAGCTGCGCCCTGAAAGCGCGGCAGGAAGAGCTCGAAGGTGGTGCCACGACCGACCTCACTGTCGATCCGGATGTGGCCATTGGACTGCCTGATGAAGCCGTAGACCATGCTGAGGCCGAGCCCGGTCCCCTTGCCCACCTCCTTGGTGGTGAAGAAAGGCTCGAACACCTTGTCCCGCATGTCGGCAGGGATGCCGCTTCCGGTATCGGTGACGACGAGCGCCACGAACTCTCCGGCGGACAGGCCGGGAGTCCTCGCGACATCGCTTTCGCCGAGCGTCGCGTTGCGCGTCTCGATCAGGAGCTTGCCGCCCGTGGGCATGGCATCGCGCGCGTTGACGCAGAGGTTGACGAGGGCCGTCTCGAGCTGGGTGCGGTCGACGTTGACAGGCCACAGGCCGTCGGCAAGGACGGAAGCAATGTCGATCTGTGCTCCCAGCGAGCGGCGCAGGAGCTTGCCGATGCCGGCAACGAGCAGGTTGATGTCGGTGTGCTGCGGGTTGAGCTTTTGCTTGCGCGAGAAGGCCAGCAGCTGGCGTGTCAAGCCGCCCGCACGCTGGACCGCCTTGGCGATCTGGTCGAGACGACCGGTCACCGAAGCGTCGAGCCTCTCTTCCTCCTGCAGGGCGTCGGCGTTGGCGAGGATCACGGTCAGGATATTGTTGAAGTCGTGCGCGATCCCGCCGGTGAGCTGTCCCACCGCCTCCATCTTCTGCGATTGACGCAGCTGGCCCTCGATGGCGTGGCGGGTCGTCACGTTCTCGACCATCGTCAGGATGGCGGCCTTGCCGTCGAGCTGGATGGCGCAGGTATGCATCTCGACCTCGAAGGCGGTGCCGTCCTTCTTGAGATGCCGCAGCCCGCGGATCACCTGGACGACTTCCGAGGCAACGGCGATCTTTCGCTCGGCCAGGATCGCGAGATCTTCCGGCGGGTAGACGTCGTAGGCCGTCATGGCGAGCGCCTCCCGCAGCGACCAGCCATACTCCTTCAACGCCGCATCGTTCACGTCGAGAAACCGGCGGGTCGGAGGATCCATCACGACCATCGGATGAGGATTGGCATTGAACAGGACACGATAGCGGTCCTGCGTTGCACGGCGGGCATTCCATTCGCCGATGAGCCAGACCGCCAACGCGATCAGCATCGCCATGGCGACGGCCCAGCCCGACACGCCGATCGCGACAGTGTGATGCCAAGCCGCCAGCACGCGCTCGGTCGGCTGGGTGACGGAGAGGATGAACTCCGGATAATCCGCGATCCGACGAAAGGCGACGAGCCGGCTCCTGCCGTCGATGGTGCTGACGGCCTCGTATGATCCGGACATGGCGCCGTCACGCGTGTGAGCCAGTATCGACGGTCCGAATGTCGTGCCGCCCATGGTGCTCTCAACGAACGGGCTGCGCATCAGCATCATGCCCCGATCGCTCCAAAGAGCCGTTGCCTGCTCCGGCATGCTCCTCTCGACCGTCCACACACGGTCGAAGAACCTGGGATCGACGGCGGCAATGATCACTCCGGCAAACTCACCGTTGGGCAACCTCATGCTGCGCGTCGCCGGGAGCACCCAAGCGCCCGTGAGGCGGCCCTTCAATGGGGCGCCGACCACGAATTCCGCCGTAGGGTCGTCGCGGTGACGGATGAAATAGGGCCTGTCGGACAAATCCATCCCGCCCACGCCGGCTTCGGTGCCGGCAATGACCCGTCCTTGCTCGTCGGTCACAGAAAGCGCGCGCAGGAACGGGCGGGTCGCCCGCAGCACGCGCAACTCGAGGGTCAAGGCCACCGAATCCGCTACGGTGACGCTTTCGGACGCCAGCGACACGAGCGTCTGGTCGACGTTCTGGAAAGTGCGGGTCGTCTGCTCCTCGGTGAGCTGGGCGAAGGCGTTCAGCACGTTCTCGCCCGAGGCCAGGGCATCGGACCGCATCTGCATCAACAGGCCGGCCAGCACCGCGCCGCTCACAAGGGCATAGGCCGTCAGCATCAGGGCAATGCGCGACCGAAACGAGACACGCGGCCCGGACGCCGGCGAGGCTATGTCCACATTGTTCCTTCGGAGATCGACGCCTGCCGATCGAGAAATGCGCTCAGCGGGCGGGATCGGACCATGCCGGCAAACGCCCGCTCCGCCAAGAGGTTCCGCACCGCCACCGATTAAGCTATGCTTGCATCCTCCGGAGCATTGGGATTGTTCGACCTTTCTGATTTTTTCGATTTCGGTCTCGAGCCCGCGCAGGCGTTGGCCGGGACGTACAATCCAGCCCTGGTCGTCGTCTCCTACCTGATCGCATCGCTCGGCAGCTACGCCTTCCTGCAGTTCGCCGAGCAGATTACCGGAATAGTCGACCGCGTGTTGCGGCTCGGCTGGCTGGCTGGCGGCGCGCTCGCCATGGGATGCGGCATCTGGGCCATGCACTTCGTTGGCATGCTGGCTCACATCCTGCCGATTCCGGTCTCGTACGACGTCGTGATCACGGCCCTGTCCGCGGTGCCTGCGATCCTGGCGGCCGGCGTGGCGTTGCATGTCGTGGCGCGTCCCGCCGTGTCGGCCAGGCGCCTGCTGATCGGCGGCACGCTGATGGGCGCCGGCATCGGAACGATGCATTACACCGGCATGGCTGCGATGCGGCTCGATGCGCTGGTCCGCTACGATCCCGTGCTGTTCGCGACATCGGTCGCGGTAGCCGTGGTCCTCGCCATCATCGCGCTTCAGGTCCGCTTCTGGATCGGCCGCGTCAGGGACGCGCGACCGACCCTGCTCCGGCAGGCCGGCGGCGCGCTGATCCTGGGCTTCGCCGTCACTGCCATGCATTACACGGCAATGGCGTCGACCTACTGCTTCGCCGGCGGCGCGCCGAGGTTCTACTCACTGGGGCTCGACAGCAAGGTCTTCGCCACCGTCATCACGCTGATCGTCGCTCTCGTGCTGCTCATCGCCATCGCATCCGTCCTCTTCGCGCGTCGGATCGGGACGGAGGTCGCGATGCGCGAGCAGGCGATGGACAGCGAACGCCGCACCAGCGAGCAGCTCGTGCAGGCGCAGAAGATGGAAGCGGTCGGCCAGCTCACCGGCGGCGTGGCACACGACTTCAACAACATCCTCATGCTGATGATGGCCCACGTCGACGCCCTGCGCGACGACGACGGAGTGGCTATCAGCGTCCATCCACGGCTCGACAAGATGGGCGAAGCCGTGCAGCGCGCCACCGACCTGATCCGCCAGCTCCTGGCCTTCTCGCGCAAACAGATGCTGAAGCCGCAGCAAACCGTCCTCAACGACCTCGTGTCGACGACCGGCCGCCTGCTGCGTCGTACGCTCGGCGAGCACATCGAGATCCAGGCCGTCATCGATCCGAACCTCTGGTCGACCAACGTCGATCGTGCGCAGGTCGAAGCCGCGCTGGTCAATCTCTGCGTCAACGCGCGCGACCGACGAGGTCGAGCTGCGGTGGCCCGGAACGCCCGTCGTGTTCATGTCCGGCTACGCCGAGAGCGCCCTGCTGCACGACGGCCGGCTGGACGACGGCGTGCGCCTGCTGTCCAAACCGTTCCGCAAGATCGAGCTGGCGCGGATCGTCCGCGAAGCCCTTGCGGAGCGAAGAGAGCAGACGAAAGCCGCCTGATCTCCGTCGTCTCTCCCTGCCGTTCCCGGCTCACGCCGCGTATTTGCTGCCGCTCAACGCCGCCCACAGCGCCTGCGGGCCGGCCTTGGCATAGGCGGCGCCGATCTTCTCGCCCCAGAAGGTCTCGCTGCCGAAGTCGCGCCGCCACACCCAGAGCCTTCGCGTGTAGTGATGCAGCACGTGCTCGTGGGTGAAGCCCATGGCGCCCATCGACTGGTGCGCGATGGCGCAGATGCGCTGGGCGAAGTCGGAGGCCTGGCTCTTGGCCGCGGCGATCGAGAAGCTGCCGCCGTCGGCGAGCCCGCCTTCGTCGGCATCGCGCGCCGCCGCTTCGGCCGAGGCGATCGTGGCCGCCACGCAGCTCGCGAGCTCGGCCAGCATGTGCTGGATCGCCTGGAAGGTCGAGATCGAGCGGCCGAACTGCACCCTTTGCTTGGAATACTCGACGGTCGTCGCCAGAACCTTGTCGGCGGCCCCCGCCATCTGCATCGCGCGCATGACGGCAGCCAGCTCGAAGGCCCGCTCCGCGCTCACTTCCGATGCGCCGCTGAAGCTTGCGACGGAATTCTCGAAGGTCACCGTGCCGTAGGGTTCGCCGGCATGGCTCGGCGTGTCTTCGATCTCGACGTTGCCGCGCTCGACCACGGCCAGCGTGTTGCCGACGACCGTGACGAAGCGTTCGGCCACCGACGCGAAGGGAACACGCGCGATCTTGCCCGAGAGGCGTCCACCGGAGAGCGACAGATTGCCGAGGGCGAGCGCAACGGGACCGAGCTTCGGCGTTCCATCGGCTGCCGCGATCAGCAGGTTGGCGAGCGCCGTCTCGGCGAGCGGCACGGGCACGGCGTGCCCGCCGGCCAACCGCATCACCGCCAGCATGTCGGCCAGAGTGCCACCGGCGCCGCCCTTGTCCTCGGGCACGGCGATCAGCGGCAGGCCCATCTCCTCGATCTCCTTCCAGAGATCGACCGGCCAGATGCCCTTCTCGACGCCGTTCACGATGTGGCGGTCGCAGCGCTCGGTGAAGAAGCGGCCGGCCGTCTCCAGCAGCATGTCGCGGGTATCGCGGTCCATCGTCTTTCTCCCTGCTCAGCGCAGACCGAGGCCGCGGGCGACGATGCCGCGCAGGACCTGGGTGGTGCCGCCCTGGATGGTGTAGCTCGGCGCCATCATCGTCGCGTACTGCGCGACGTCGAGGAAATCCGCCATGTCGTCCTCGGTCGTTGAGTCGGACTCGGCGATGGTGCATGCGATCTCCGGCAGGTCCTGCTGGTAGATCGTGCCGAGGTCCTTCACCAGCGCGGCCTCGATCGCGGGCGACTGGCCGCCCTGCATCATGCCGGCGACGGCCACCGACATCTGGCGCAGCGTCCACAGTCGCGCGATCAGGCGGCCGAGGATCGCCGAGGCACGCTTGGCCGGCTGGCGGCCCAGCACGCGCACCAGCTCGGTCAGCACGTAGAAATTCTGCATGAAGCGCTCGGGCCCCGAGCGCTCGAAGGCGAGTTCACTCGTCACCTGCAGCCAGCCGTCGCCCTCGTTGCCGATCAGGCAGCTCTCCGGCAGGAAGCAGTCGTTGAACGTCACCTCGTTCCAGTCGTGCCGGCCGGCGAGGTTGATGATCGGCCGGATGGTGATGCCCGGAGTGCGAAGATCGACCAGGAGCTGGCTCAGCCCCTTGTGGCGATCGCCATGCTGGCCCGAGGTACGCACCAGCGTGATGCAGTAGTGGTTCTTGTGCGCGCCCGAGGTCCAGACCTTGGTGCCGTTGACGCGAAAGCCGCCCGGCACAGGCTCGGCACGCGTGCGCACCGAGGCGAGGTCGGAGCCCGAATCGGGCTCGCTCATGCCGATGGAGAAATAGCATTCGCCCGCGGTGATGCGCGGCAGGATCGCCTGGCGCTGCTCCTCGCTGCCGAAGCGCAGCAGCAGCGGTCCCGACTGGCGATCGGCCACCCAGTGCGCACCCGCAGGGGCGCCGTTGCCCAACAGCTCCTCGGTGACGACGTAGCGTTCGAGGAAGCTTTTCTCCGAGCCGCCATATTGCTTGGGCCAGGTGATGCCGATCCATCCCTTCCTGCCCAGCGCCTGGCTGAACTCCGTCGAGCGCGTATTCCAGCTCGCGAAGCGGTCCTCGCTCTTCACCTTGGGCAGGATCTCCTGCAGGAAGGCGCGGACCTCGACGCGCAGCGCCTCGGCCTCGGGCGGCAGATGGAAGGGCGGGAATTCCAGCTTCGGGATCGACATCTGCACTCTCGGCGGTTGGAAGCCTCTTGTGTGTCGGCTTATCCTGCCCGACGCAATACAGGAGTTTCGAGGGTCGAATGCCCCGCCGCCCGTCCCGCCTGCCGCCGCTCCTGGCGGAATTCGATGAAGACGAGCGCGACGCCGTGCTGGCGGCCAATCGCGCCTTCTATCGTGCCTTCAACGATCGCGACGCCGCAGCGATGGACCTGCTGTGGGCGCCGACCGGCGCAATGGTTTGCCTGCATCCGGGACAAGCGCCGTTGCACGAGCGAGCCGAGATCATGGAAAGCTGGCGTGCCATCCTGCGCCATCCCCAGTCGCCGCGAGTGCGCTGCACCAACGAATGGCTGATCGGGCGCAGCGGCCTCGCGCTGGTCATCTGCCGCGAGATATTGGCTGAGGTCCAGCTCATGGCGACCAACAGCTTCGTGCGGCTCGCCGACGGCTGGCATATGGTCGGCCACCATTCGGGTCCGGTGCCGTCGATCGACATCGGTCCGCCCACAACCGCGGCGACGCCTTCGCGCGATCGTAGAAGGCTCCACTGAGCTCCCGCCGTTTCCCACCAGGGCGGGAAGCCTCCGATGCCTATGATGAAAGGGTTTTGCGGGAGTTTCCCACTTTCCCGCCATCGCCCATCATGAGGTAATAGGATACCGCGAAAGAGCTTATCGGCTGCCGAGCGGTGCCTCAGCACGCATCACCGCGCGCAGGCTCGCGTAGGGAATATCGACGTCGTAGGAGCCGGCCGCGTAGGAGCCGACGTCGTAGGCGTTGAAGATGATGGTGAGCCCATCGGCCTTGAACAGCCAGCGGGTGGGATCGCGCAGGAGCTTGGCGAGATTGGCGGGCTCAATGGCCTCATCGAAGCCCGGCTTTTCGACGAACTGCTTCTTCAGGTCGGCCAGCACGAGCGCGGCGACCGCGCGTCGCCATTCGTCGCCCGTGGCGAAAACGGACGAGGGAGAAACCGAACGGCCGGTCCGCAGGTCGACAAGCGAAGCGGACGTGCCGCCGTTGCCATGGGCGCCGCCGGTGTAGCTGGAGTTGATGAACTCCACAGCCACGAGATTGGCCGCGGGCCGATGCAGCGTGAAGCGCAGGTCGAAGCCCCAGGTCTGTTCGAAGTCGCCGGCATCCTTGTCCGGAACGGCGGAGGCCGCGCCCTTGCGGGCGCCGTTGCCGAACTCGGCGTTGACCGCGGAAAAATCGACACCCGGCCCGTCGAACTGCGGATAGCTCGCGTCGATGGCGTAGGTTATCGCCTTGACCTTGCCGGTGCGCACGATCGACTGGTCGGAGATGAAGGGATAGGGGCCGGTGCCGAGGAACTTCAGGCGCTCGATGCGGCTGGTGTATTTATCCTGCAGGCACTGTTCCAGCTCGGCCGTGCAGGCGGCGGCGCGACTGCCGTTCCAGCGCACCTGGTCCTTCAGGAGATGATCCTTGGCCGGACCGGTGAGCCTGCCACTCAGCGCGAAGTAGAGCGCCGCCATCTCGCGGTCGGCCTTGGCGAGGTCGGCGCTCTTGCAGACGATGCGCTCCACGGTCGTCGATGCCTTGGCGCAATCGAAGCTCGGCTGCGCCAGAGCGGGTAACGCCATCACGACGAGCACGAGAGCCGCAATCACCTTCATCATCGCCTCCACGCCTTGAGACGCCGCACCGCCTCCTCCATCTCCGCCGTCGATCCGGCGAAGGAGATCCGCAGCGTGCCGGCGCCGCGCGCGCGATCGAAGTCGATGCCGGGCGTCGTCGCCACGCCGGTCTCGGCCAGCATGCGCCGGCAGAACTCGCGGCTGTCGTTGGTGAGGTGCGCCACGTCGGCATAGAGATAGAAGGCGCCATCGGCGGGCGCCAGGCGATCGAGACCGACGGCCGGCAGCCCCGCCATCAGGAGATCGCGGTTGGTGCGATAGCGCTGCACATGGCCGTCGAGCTCGTCGCGACACTCGAACGCCGCCAGCGCCGCATGCTGGCTGAGCGTCGGCACCGAGATGAAGAAATTCTGCGCCAGCCGTTCGATCGGCCGCACCAGGTCGGGCGGCACCACCAGCCAGCCGACGCGCCATCCGGTCATGGAGAAATATTTCGAGAAGCTGTTCACCACGATGGCGCTGTCCGACACCTCGACGGCCGACGTGGCGTGACCGTCGTAGACGATGCCGTGATAGATCTCGTCCGAGATCATCCGCACACCGCGCCGATCGCACCACGCCGCGAGTGCGGCAAGCTCCGGCTTGGTCACCATCGTGCCGGTCGGATTGGAGGGGCTGGCCACGATCAGGCCGGCGATCGGCCCTGCCTTCTCCAGCGCCGCGACCGTTGGCTGGAAGCGGTCGGCGGCCGAGGTCGGCAGGTCGACCGCTTCGAGATTGAGCGCGGCCAGGATGTTGCGGTAGGCCGGATAGCCCGGCGCGGCCAGCGCCACGCGCTCTCCCGCGTCGAAGCTCGTGAGGAACGCCAGCGGAAAACCACCGGACGAGCCCGTCGTCACGATCACCCGCTCCGCCGATACCTCGACGCCATAGGCGTCGCGATAGTGCCGCGCGATGCGCGCGCGCAAGGCCGGCATGCCAAGCGCCGCGACATAGCCGATGCGGTCTGCATCGAGGGCGGCATGCGCCGCCGCCAACGCGCCCTTCGGCGCAGGCGTGCTGGGCTGGCCCACCTCGAGATGAATGACGGTGTCGCCCGCCGCTTCCTTCTCGGCGGCAGCGGCCATCACATCCATCACGATGAACGGATCGACCGCGCCGGCGCGGCGCGACACCTTCCCGGACATGCTCGCGATACTCAGGGCGGGGTGGCGAGAAGCGCCAGCCCCGTACCCGCCGGATCGATGCCGCTGCCGCAGGTCGAAGCGCCGCTCTTGATGCCGTCGGGGCAGGCGATCGCATTCACATGGCCGCCGCGGCCCCGTCGTGCGGTCAAGGCGGCCGTGACACCCTGGCCGTCCAGCATGGTCGCCCGCGCGATTGCGCCCGTGGCATAGGCCGCGTCGGGCGAGCCGCCGCCGGCACCGACGAACCGGAACTCGCCGTTGCCTGGATTACCGATCACGAGCGGGCTGACGGCCGTGCTGTTGGGCGTGATCGCGCCCAGGAGGATCCCGGTTCCCGGGACGATCATGCGCGTGCCGAAGAGCTGGCCCATCGAGAGGCTGCACGCCACGGCGCCTCCCTTGGTATCGACGACGGCGAAGCTCGCGATGCCCCCCGAATCGGTCGCCGTGCCGGCGGCAGGCTCCGGCTGGCCGTTCCAGCCGGCCAGGGCACTGGCGCCTGCCATCGGCGCCGGCGCGACATAGACCTTGAAGCCGCGATAGTCCTGGCTGAGCGGCAGGCCCGTCTGGGGCACTGCATTGCGCAGCGTATCCAGCGGGAGGCTGCCGCCCATCTGCGACACCTGGTCGGCCAGCACACGTGCATAGGTGCCCGAGAAGAAGTCGGCGCCGCCGCGTTGGCGCATGACGCCCAGGGTCCCTGCCAGGTCGGCGGGCGCCCAGTTGTCTCCTTCCGTCACGGCGACGCCGCCGCTTCGGCCGAAAATCCGGCGCGCTTCACTGTCTGCACCAAGCATGGTGGCGCCCACCTGCAGGTCGCGAGAGAGCGCGCGGGATACCGGCACTCCGAGCCGGGCGAGCCGCTCCGCCGGCGCTACCAACAGCTCCCAGCGCGCCGAGGCGTGGCGGATGTGCATCAGGGTGATCGCCCGCACGCCGGTCGGCACCGCGAAGGAGACACCTTTGATCGGGCCGGGGGCCGCCACGGGCGCAAAGACGAAGGCTTCGCCTGCCCGGGTCTTCGAATCATGCACGATGCACGATCCCGAAGCCCCCAGGCCGGCAGCCGAGGGCAAGGTGACGGCGAGGGCAAAATACATCGCGACCGCTGCGTCGGTGGCGTTACCGCCCGCCATGATGATGTCGCGGCCGATCTCGGCTGCCCGGCTCTCGTCGGCCGACACGGCGGCGAAGTTGACGCCACCGCGCAATATCGCGCTCAACCCCTGCCGCTGAGGCGCCACGCCGGACGGATTGACCAGATTTTCCCGGGCCGGCTCACTGCCGCCGGTGCATGCCCCCAGCAAAAACACTGCCCCCAGCGCCAGCTTGGGCAATTGACGTCGCGCCCAAGCGTTCCTAGCTTGCCTGCAACCCGTGTCACCCGTGTTCCGCCCCATCCTCACCCTCTTCTGCCTAGCGCTGTTCGCGCTGGCGCCGTTTCGTGCCGCGAGCGCGCAGCAAGGTCAACGGCTCAGTCTCATTCGCGACGCCGAGATCGAAAGCACCATCCGCGCCTTCCTCACGCCGATCTGGCGCGCGGCCGGTCTGAATACCGACGCGCTCTCGATCATGATCGTCCAGGACGGCGCGCTCAACGCTTTCGTGGCCGGCGGCCAGAGGATATTCCTCAACACCGGCCTGCTGATGCGCACCCAGCGGCCCAACCAGCTGATCGGTGTCCTGGCGCACGAAACCGGTCACGTCTCCGGTGGCCATCTGGCCCGCCAGCAGGAAGAGCTGAAGAACCTCAGCACGCTGCAGATCCTCGAGGCGATCCTCGGCGCCGGCGCCATGGTCGGTGGCGCCGCGTCGGGCAGCGGCGTCGGGCGGCCCGGCCCCACGGGCGCCGGCAGCACGCCTGTTCCGGGCTCCCTGCTGGCGTTCCTGCGCTATACCCAGACCCAGGAAAGCTCGGCGGACCAGGCGGCGATCACTTTCCTCGAAAGGACTCATCAGTCGCCCAAAGGGACGGTCGAGTTCCTGAACTTCCTCGAGCGCCAGGAACGGCTGGCGATCAGCCGGCGCGATCCCTATCTCACCACCCATCCGCTGACGCCCGACCGCATCGCTGCCTTCGAGCAGGCTGTCGCCGCGTCGCCCTATGCCAACACGCCCGACTCGCCGCGCTTCGTGGAGCTGCATCAACGCATGGTGGCCAAGCTGGCAGGCTTCATCAGCCCCGACAGCGCCCTGCAGCGCTTCAGCGAAGGAGACCGGGCGGTCCCGGCGCGCTATGCGCGCGCCATCGCGCTCTATCGCAAAGGTAACCTGGGCTCGGCGCTGCTCACGATCGACGGCCTGCTGAAGGAAGCGCCCAACGATCCCTATTTCCACGAGCTGCGCGCCCAGATGCTGTTCGAGAACGGCCGTGCCGCCGAGTCTCTCGCTTCCTACCGCCGGGCCACACAGCTCCTGCCCGGGATCGGCATCATCAAGATCGACTTCGCGCGCGCCCTGCTCGAAACCAACAAGGACGAGAACGATCACGAGGCGGTGCGCAACCTCGAGCTCGCCCGGCAGTCCGAGCCGGACAGCTTCGAGCTGTGGCGCCTCACCGCCGCCGCCTACGCCAAGCTCAACAACCCCGGCATGACCTCGCTGGCCCGCGCCGAGATGGCCATCATCCGCGGCGCCCGGGCGGAAGCCGAGGCGCACGC
>CANIRG010000157.1 GCA_947469635.1 Rhodospirillales bacterium
CCACTCGTCAACACTCGGCGGCAACAAAAAGCCGGTGCCGCGGTCAACCTGCCGGAAGTTGCTCATCTACGCTGCGCTCTCGTTGCTTGATCGAAGCGCGATTCTAACAAAAACTACCTGAGGACGCTAAGTCCGACAGGCTGCTAGAGACGCTGAGGCATGATTTCGCCGATTTTTCGTCATTCTTCGGCGACATCCTTGTCCCAGCCCTCGACGATTTTCGGGCCAAGGCGCGCGACATTTACCGTCGCTTAGGGCTCGACTTCTCCCAGGAGATCGCAACCGAATACCGCATTCTCATTCCTTCGGATCTCGGCGCGCACAACGCGTTGCATGGGGAGGATGGGAAATTGTGTTTCCTCGACTTCGAGTACTTCGGTTGGGACGACCCGCTTACGAGTGTGGCGAATTTCGTCATGCATCCGGCCATGCGCCTCACCGAGCGTCAGAAGGGGCAATACCAGGAGCAGCTCCTGAGGCATTTTCCGGGACACCAGGCTGCCGAACGTCTCGAGGCCCTGATGCCGCTCTACGCATTGCGATGGTGCACGATCATACTCGGCGAGCTGTTGCCTCAGCGTTGGCAGCACCGGATGGAAAACAACGCGAATATCGGCAGTTGGGACGAGGTGCGTCGCGAGCAGATCAACAAGGCGCGCAGGGTGATCTCTCGGTTCCTGCACTAGATTTGGGGCTCCAACGCTTGACGATCCACGTTGGGTGGGCTAGCGGGACGCCTCGCAAGGTCATCCCGGCGGAGATGGCTGGATTGTACCTTCAAGCTGAACGCATTCGGGTGCCCATCGCTTCTATCCACAGCAGGTGCATCGAGGTCTCGGGGAAGTTGCTGAATTGAGCATCCCAAGTTCTTTACAGGCTGCCATGGCTGGGGTGCGCAGCCTGCTGGGCCAGCGCCAGCCCGAATTGACGGCTGGGGCCGGACCGCAAGACACCGATGTCGCGCAGCAGGCGCAGGGCCATTATCGTCGCGGTCGCACCGTGATGCGTGCGGGGGAGCTCGCCCAGGCGATCGCCGAATTCGATCGAGCGACAGAACTGGTCCCGGACTACGCCGAGGCGATTGCCGCCCGGGCCGAAGCCCTGGATATGCTCGGGCAGTCCGAAGCCGCCAAGCCGGAATACGAGCGCGCCCGGCAGCTGTGGGCGGCGGATCGCCCGGGCGCCCCGGATCGTCGCTACGTTTTCCGCCGGCCGGGCCGCTTCACCTTCGAGATCGAATCCTACGAGCTCGCTCTGAATCGTATCAAGACTGGCTCGTTTCCTCATATGGCATGCGGCAATGCGCTGCTCGTCCTCGGACGGCCTGGGGAAGCGCTCAAGCAGTACGAGCGGGCGCTCAAGCTGAAGATCAACGATCCCGACCTGACGGCACTGACAGGTGAGGCCCTTTCCATGATGGGGCAATATCTACGAGCCATCGAGGCGTTCGACTTTGCCCTGGCGGTCAATTCGAAGGACGCCGACACCTTGAGTGCACGTGCCATTGCTTGCATGGCTCTCGGCAAGGTCGACGAGGCCGACGCGGACTGGCGACGCCAGATCGCCCTGCTGGGGCAGGAGCAGCCGGCCGCACGGGCCTGCGTCGCATTTCGACTCACCGACTATGCATTGGCCGTGACCGAATTCGGTCGGGCGATCGAGAAGGAACCGGCCGATGCCTATTGGCGGCTCTATCGGCTGACCGCGCAGCGTCGGCTGGGCATTTCCGGCTCGGCCGCCGATGCTGCACCGACCAATGCATGGCCGTCGCCGCTGTTTGCCCTCCATGCCGGCGCGATATCGGCCGACGAGGTGCTTGCGCAGGCTGATACCGATGGACGTAGGACAGAAGCGCTGTTCCAGCTGGGTGTCCTGGCCCTGCCGGACGATCCGGGGCTGGCGGCGGAGCGGTGGCGGGACGTCGTGGCGAGCGGGGCACCAGCCTTGATCGAGCATGCTGCGGCGCGCAATGAACTGGCCAAGCTCGGCGCATAGGCGAGCGGCGGGAAGGGCAGCAAGAGGGTCCGATGTTTTCTGTGATCATCTACGGACGCAACGACAGCCACGGCTACAATCTTCACAAGCGGGCGGCGATCAGCTTCAATGCGCTGGCCGAGGTGATGTCGGATCCCGACGACGAGATCCTGTTCGTCGACTACAACACGCCCGACGACCATCCGACCTTTCCCGAAGCGATCTGGGACACGCTGACCGACAAGGCCAAGAAGGTCATGCGCATACTGCGCGTCCGCCCAGAACAGCATGCCCACCTGAAGTCCAAGACCCATCTCGTTGCGCTCGAATCGCAGTCGCGCAACATCGCGCTGCGTCGTTCCAACCCGGCGAACCGCTGGATCCTCTATACCAACACCGACATGTTGCTGGTGTCGCGCATCCAGGGCCAGTCGGTGAGCGATATCCTTCGTGAGGTGCCTGACGGCTTCTATCAGGTGCCGCGTTTCGAGATTCCCGAGATGCTGTGGGAAGCCGCCTTCGACCGACGGGACCCCGCAGGCAACCTCGTCAAGCTGCGCGACTGGTCGGTTCGCTTCCATCTCAACCAGGTCGTGCACAACTTCATGCCCATGCGCTACGACGCGCTCGGCGACTTCCAGGCGGCGCTGCGCGAGGACATGATTGCCATACACGGCTTCGACGAGACCATGATCCTGGGCTGGCATTGCGATTCAAACTTGGCGGCCCGGCTCGCCCTCTACAGGGGTCGCGTCGACACGCTCATCGACAAGGTGTTCGGCTATCATTGCGACCACACCCGTGTGGCAGCGGCCAACAACAAGGGCCGCAAGACGAAGATGAACGATCACGACCAATATATCTGGAACGTCTCGACGCCGTATCTGCCCGCCCAGGCGGAGAGCTGGGGATGGCCGGATGTCGAGATCGAGGAGGTCCGTCTCGATCGCGAGACGCCGTACGAGCGCTACGTTGCCGGCCTCGGCAAGGCGATCAAGCCCGCGACCGTGCCCTTCACCAGCAGCAGCTGCGAATGGCATCTCTATGACGACCTGACCTACGACCTGCCGCACACGCTGCCGTTCGCCTGCGACCAGGTGCTGACCTATCCGCGCTCGACTGCCATCATGGTGATAGGCGCGCGTCCGGATTTCCTTTCCAGCTTCGCCGCGGCCTGGGAGGGCATGGGCTTCACTGGCCCCATTCTGGTGCCGCAGGAATGCGTGGGACTGCCGACCGATCTTCCGGCCATCACGACCGGCCCCTTTGCCGAGCTGCTGCCCAAGGCCGAGCTGTTCATGGTCGAGTTCGGCCTGGCGACGCAGAAGATCGACGATCCTGTCCGCGTCGGCAGGCAGGCGGCGCCCCTTGACAAGAAGCGCCTCAAGGTCGTCGAGCGGCTGTTCAGACAGGCGGCGTCGGCCGAGGCCGAGACGCGGCCCGCCGGGCGGCGCCTGCCGCGCCGGTTCATCGGTGTGAACGTGATCTACAACAAGTACTGGATCCCTTTTACCGACCACGTCAGCGCCAACATCAACCCGTTCTGCAGCCAGGTCCTTGCCGGCCTGCCGCGCATCGACGAATCGCTGAAGGGCAAGGTGCTGAGATTCCGCGGCCGTCACGCGCTCTGAGGCACGGTTTCCGCGCTGCCGAACGAGTTGTCTGGCAATGTGACTTAACGCATAAGGAGGGCGGATCATCACCGTTTCGCGGAAAGCTCGAGACTGCCATGGCCTTGTCCGGATCAATTGCCAAAGAGACCATATCTACAAGGGCAGCCACCGATTTCATGGTTCAAGCGGCCACGTATCTGCCAAGCCTGTCGGAGATTGAACGATGAAATGCGCTCTCTGCGACAGCCTCGCTCTCACCGAGTTTCTCGACCTCGGCAAGCAACCGCTGGCCAACAAGTATCCGACCTCGGCAGCGGAGTTCGAGCGGGAAGACTTCTTTCCCTTGACCATGCATTTCTGCCCGTCCTGCAAGAACGTTCAGCTCGGGACGATGATCTCGCGCCAACGGATGTTCGAGGATTACTACTACCTGTCCTCCGTCAACCGCGGCTTGGTGCGTCATTTCGAAGGGCTGGCGAAGGAGCTGTCGCGTTCGAACTTTGTCGTCGATGTGGGCTCGAACGATGGCATCCTGCTCAAGCCCCTGAAGGAACTGGGGGTCAGGGCGCTCGGCGTCGAACCGTCGATAAATGTTTCCAAGATCGCCAACGATGCGGGCCTCGAAACGGTTTGCAGCTTCTTCGACGGGCCGGCGGCCGCGAGCATCGAGAAGAAATACGGCAAGTCCGATGCGATCGTTGCCAGCAGCGTCTTCACGCACCTCGACAATCCCCATGAGTTCATCGAGGCCGCCGCCGTCCTGCTCGCGCCGGCAGGCCGGCTGATCATCGAAGTCGAGTATATCGGCAACATCCTGAGCCACATCCAGTATGAGCGTTTCTACCTCGACCGGATCTTCTACTATTCACTCACTTCGCTTCGGGCGTTGTTCGCAAGGCACGCGATGGAGATCGCCGACGTCGAGAAGATCGAGCCGCATGGAGGCTCGCTGCGGGTGACGGTCCAGCGCAAGGGCGAGGGCAGCGGGGCGTCGGCCCGGGTGGCCGAGCTCATCGCCGAAGAGGATGGCTGGCTGACCCTGGAGCAGCTCAAGAAATTCAAGGCCGAGGTCGACACCCAGACCCAGGCGTTCCGGGCGGCTCTCGAAGGCTTCAAGAAGTCGGGTCTCCTGGTCGGAGGATACGGCGCTCCGGCGCGCGTCTCGACGATTTGCAACTTCGGCCACATCGGCCCGGAATTGATCGAGTTCACCGTCGACGACAGTCCGCTGAAGCAGGGCAGGTTCACGCCTGGCACCCACATTCCCATCGTCAAGGCGAGCCATCTCGAAACGAGGCGTCCCGACGTCCTGGTGGTGTTCGCCTATGAATATTTCGCCGACATCAAGGTAAAGACGGGCGGATCGTACCGGTATTTCCTGCCGATCCCCCCGAGAGAGATTCAATGAAAGCCCTTCAAGATCCCGCCGGCGAGACGCAAGGCATCATCGATAGTCTCGGCGCGGATGTTCACCGCTTCTCCGGCAAGACGATCCTGCTGGCGGGCGGCGCCGGCTTCCTGGGCCGCCACTTCCAGTCGGTTTTCACCCGAATGAACGACGGCATCCTGCAGAAGCCTTGCAAGGTGATTTCGGTCGACAGCTACATCACCGGCGATCAGCAGCAGCACGGCGTGCATGATCCGCATATCGTGAACGTCTGGGCCGATATTGCCTATCCGCTGCCGATCCGCCAGGATCTGGACTTCATCATTCATGCCGCCGGTGTCGCATCGCCGGTCTATTACATGCAGTACCCGCTGGAAACGATCGACAGCGCGGTGCAGGGCACGAAAAACCTGATGGAACTGGCGCGGCGGAACAAGAAGCTGGAGGGGCTTCTCTATTTCAGCTCGAGCGAGATCTATGGCGATCCGGACCCGAGCGCGGTGCCGACGCCGGAAACCTATCACGGTTACGTTTCCAGCACCGGCCCGCGGGCCTGCTACGACGAATCCAAGCGGCTCGGCGAGACCATCGCGACGATCTATTCGCAACGCTACGATGTGCCGGCGACCATCGTGCGGCCCTTCAACGTCTTCGGCCCCGGCATGAAGCACAACGACCGGCGCGTCGTTCCCATGTTCACCTACGAGGCGATGAACGGACGGTCCATTCCAGTGCATGGCACAGGCCACCAGACGCGGACGTTCTGCTACATCACCGATGCCATCAGCGGTTTCCTGAAGACGTTGCTTCGCGGCAAGGTTGGCGAAGCCTACAACATCGGCAACGCCGAGAACGAGATCGCGATGGCCAAGCTGGCCGAACTCTACACGACGCTGATTCCGGGATCGACGATGAAGCTCATCGACTATCCCGAGACCTATCCGGCCGGCGAGCCGCAGCGACGCTGCCCTGATCTCACCAAGTCGGCACGGGATCTGGGATACGCGTCGCAGGTCGACCTGAAGACAGGGCTGTCACGATTCATTGCCTGGGCCGACACGCAGCCGGACTATCACGTCTGAACGAGCGGGGCATCGGGTGGTCCTTCGGCTTGGTCATGTCGGACGAGGCCCCTGGGGCCGGAACATCGAACGGACGCTCTTGTCCTTCCCGGACGTCGATGTGGCGCCGATTGGCAGGAATGCTGTGGCAACGTCGGGCCTGGACGCGGTGCTGGTCAGCACGCCAAGCGAGAGCCACGCCGAGGTGGCGCTTCCATACATCGAGGCCGGCCTGCCAGTCTTCATCGAGAAGCCGATGGCGACGTCCGTGGCGGATGCCGAGCGTATACGCGATGCGGCTGCGCGGTCGGGCTCCCTGGTCTTCGTCGGCCACCTTTTGCTGCATCATCCGGCCTTCGAGACGCTGCTGGAGATTCTGCCGGCGCTCGGCGGCATCCGCTACGTCCTGAACGACAGCGCCAACAATCAGACGAGGGGCGACGCTTCCGTCCTCTGGGATTGGCTGCCGCACGACCTGTCGATGGCGCGCGCGATATTCGGCAGGGATGCCAGCATGGCGCAGAGCTGGCCGCTGTGGGGCGCCGAGCGGCCGCAGGCGGCTTTATCGAGGTTCAGCTTTGGAGAGACTCCCGTCGTTTGCACGACGAGCTGGCTGTCATCGCATCGGCGCAAGCAGCTGACGGTCGTCTGCGAGTCCGGGACGCTGGTCTTCGACGACCGCGCCGAGCGCAAGCTGTCGCTGCACGATGCGGCGGGGAATGTTTCCTTCCCCACCTATGATGATCAATTGCCGCTGTCACGTGAGCTGGGGAGATTCATCCAGGCCGCGCGCAAGGGGGAAGCCGACCCGTCCCAGATCGAAGCGGGAGTGTCGGTCGTCAGGATGATCGCCGCTGCCGAAGCGTCCTCGAAGGCAGGCGGCAAGCCAATCGAGATCGCCCCCTCATAGGCGTGCCGGAAGCGGCCGACGATCAACGGTCGCCCGGACGGTCGAGCATGTCCAAATAGGCTGCTTCGAGACGCTGGGCGAAGGCTGCCGAATCGTTCAGACCGGTCGTCGTTGCCATGGTTCGCAGGTTGCGGCGCAGAAAGAGGAGCCGGTCGGGGTCGTTGGCCAATTGGACGGCGAGCTCGACATAGCCGTCGAGGCTGTCGGATGCGAGCTCCGGGCAGCCCGCCACGGCGACGAGCGAAGCGCCATAGGCGCCGACGAAGCGGTCGCCCCGATGCGTGATCACCGGCACGCCCTGCCAAAGCGACTCCGCGATCGTGTTGCCGCCGCAATAGGGCGTGGTATCGAGGCTGATATCGACCCCGTCATAGAGCCGCATCAGCGCGGAACGATTGACGCCACCGGCGATGATCAGGCGATCGGCGGCGATGCCGAAGCGCGAGAAGCGCTCGGCCATGAAGCGCCGATTCTCGGGGCTCGAGAGCTGCAGGTTCTGGATATGCATCTTCGAGCCCGGCACACGATGAAGGATCCGAGCCCACAGCTCGATCAGCTCGAGGTTGAGCTTTGCGCCGCTTCCGAAGTAGCCGAAGGTTACGAAGCCATTGCGGATCGACGGCGGGTCTGCGACCGGCGGTTCGTCGGAGTCGCGATAATCGTAGCAAAGGAAACAGCCGGACATGCGGTAGATCTCTTCCGAATAGTGTCGCTGGCTGTCCGAGTCCGAAGGCGACGATATCTCGTCGGTAAGGACGTAGTCCATGTTCGGCACCTGGCTGGTGCCGAGGTGGTTGAGATAGTTGATCTGCACGGGGGCGCAACGGCGGCTGAGCGCGGCAAACCGATGGCCGGGGGAGAAGCCGTTCATCTCGACGAGGATATCGAGCTCGTCGTTGCGCACCAGATCGATGAAGGCGTCGTCGTCGAGCCGGCGATTGCCGGCCGAGGGCGGATCGCCGATGCGCTCGTCCATGGGCGGCGCATGCCGGAACACGTCGAAGCGCGGCGTGATGTCGGTCTTCAGGTTCGGCGAGTAGCCATAGATCTCGAAGCGGCTGCGATCATGGGCGGCGATGGCGCCTCCCATGATGAAGCGGATGGTGTCGCTGTTCATGAAGGCGCAGTGATAGCCGATCCTGATCTTTCGACCGGTCGGCCGTGCGGCGGGCACGTAATCGTCGTTGCGTCGCGGCAGGTGCCGTTGCGTGAACCATTTGCGCTGCGCCTCGGCGAGGTCTGCCTCGGTCGTTCCTGGCAGCTTCAGGAAGGCCCGGCACGCCACGCTGTCGACGGTGATGTCGTCCGGAGGGCGGGTGCGCTCCCACATGGCCAGCGCCTGCCCGACCTGGCCGCGCGCATCGTACAGGGCGCCGGCCAGGGAATAGACATCGACGAACATCGTCGAGCGGGGCCCATGATCGGCGGTTGCCACGGCCCGCACGAACATCGTGCGCGCGAGCCACCGTCCCAGCCCTGGGAAGGACCAAAAGGCGTAGCCATGGCGGATATGGGACTGGAGATTCATCCGATCCATGGCCGATAGAAGAGCTTCTATCGGGCGCGCCAGGGGACCCAGGGCATGCGTACGCCCCAGCGTCAGCCGGTGAAGGACGCGCAGGGTACGATGATCGGTCTTGAGCAGCGTCATCACCTCTTCGACGACCTGGTGCTGCCGTTGCGAAAGCAGGGGCTCGGATTGCGAAAGGCCGAGGCTGCCGAGTTGCCCGCGCAAGACAGAAAGCTGATTGAGCTTCGCTTCCGGCAGGAGAGCGATATTGGCGCCTTCGAAAAACCCTTCGTCCGAGAACAGCCTGGTGAGGAGGGCGAGACGCGCTTCGATCGCCTTATCCAGATCCTGCGGCACGGCGACCGCGTCATCTTGCGGACGCTCGCATGCCGTAACCGGACGGTCGACCGAGCGCAGGCCGAAGTCCGTGGCGATCCGGCACCAGAGATCGAGCTCGAGTGCATCCACCAGCCAGTCGTCCCGCTCGAGACCACAGGCGACGAGGGCGCGACGGTCGAGGAAACCCGCCGGCGACCACACCCGCTGGCTGGACAGCAGCAAGGTTACGATATCAACGGCGACCTGAGGTCGGCCGCGCTCGTCGATCAAAAAGCCGCGGCAGCACAAGGCGCCAACGTCACGATCCTTGCGAAATTCGGCGGCGGCGAATTCGAAGGCATCGGGAAGGAAGCGACCATGGCCTGGGCAAATCGCGATGAATTTGCCCCGCGCTTTCCGCAACGCCTCGAGGAATTGCATCGCGGAAGGGGGGCTATCCGTCCGAAAGAATTTGATCCGCGCGTCCGTAGCGGCGGCGCTTCGAAGCAGGTCCATGCTCTGCGGCTGCGAGAGGTCCTCGGCAACGATCACCTCGAAATCGCCGCAGGTTTGCGCTTGAAGGCCGGCGATTGCTTCCCGTGTCTGCCGGGCGTCGGCTCGACTGTACCAGATGACGGAAAACAGGGGCGCTATGGCGGTCATGAGTCGAGGTCTCGGTGGAGGCTCCAGACAATCACGCGACATCGCCGATCTTGCGCAGAATCCTGAACCCCTGTTGTTTTTTTGGGGGCGCCGGATTTACACCTAGGGGGCTTGCCTACTCAAGCCGATTCGCCTCCATTGTCGGACGCGTCCAATTGTCCAAGGCCGCGGCAGCAGGCTCAGGCTACAGCTTGCTGTGCCTGCTCCAATCGATGCCTTGCTCATCGACGTATCGACAGCTTTTAGAGAGATGAAATGACGATCGCAGACGATCTGAACAAGGCCATATACGGTGGTTCCCCTTACGAGGGCCTGGATATCGGGTCCTATCCCCTGGATCTGCAAGGTTGGTGCGACGAGCCTCAAATATTCGATTCCGTGATTGCGGAAGCCAAGCCCGAGCTGATCATCGAGGTCGGGTCGTGGAAGGGCACCTCATCGCACTACATGCTGAACAAGGCTCCCAACGCCTGTATGGTCTGTGTCGATACCTGGTTGGGATCGAGCGAGCACTGGGTGAGCCCGGAGTTTCGCGAGATGCTGGGCTTCAAGAATGGCCGGCCGACGCTCTACGAGCAGTTCATGGCGAACGTGGTGCATGCCGGTCTGCAGCATCGGGTCGTCCCCTTGCCGCTCCCCAGCCGGCTCGCCAGCATCGTTCTGCAGAAGTTCGGCGTGCAGTCCTCCATGATCTACATCGACGGCGCCCATGACGAGGCGTTGGTGTCCGAGGATATCGAAGCCTATTGGCCGCTGGTGAGCCCTGGCGGGATCATGTTGGGCGACGACCACGTCGAAGCGTGGTCCGGGGTGATGCGCGCCGTGGCCCGGTTCCGCTCGAAGCACCGGCAGGAGATCGAGCAGACCCAAGACATCAGGACGCGTTGGCGGGCGACCAAGGTGACGAAGCCGAAGGGCTTTTGGTCTGGCGTCACTGGACGATGACGGGAGGCGGTTGGGAGTTCCCAACTGCCCATCCGCTCTCACGTCGGCGTCGGGTCCCAGACGACGATCGTGAAGCACTCGTGGAAGCGGCTGCCGAACCGTAGTCGGCGCTTGAGCCGGATGGTTGCCTTGCCTTCGGCCTCGAGGCGCTCCAGCGCAGGCAGCAGGCCTTTGAGGTACTTGCGTTGCCGATGATACTCGATCGCCAGCTGATCGTGCGGACGCGATGGATCGTAGAGCTCGAACGTCGGCTCGACGTGGACCACGCGCCGGGGGCGGTTGGCGACGACATAGTCGAGGAACGCGCCAAAACGGTCGCCGATCTGCTCGAGCGCACACATGGTCAGGACGCCGCTGCCCGTGCCGAGCGTCAGCTCGGGCTCCGGTGCGAAAAAGTCGAATCTGCGCCCGGCGATCTTCATGCCGCGGCGTTCGCGGAGCACATCGGCGATGCGTACCGCCGCCGGCGCCCAGTCGAGCGCCGTGATCGGCGTTTCAGGGAACAGCTCGGCATAGGCTGCGACGTTGAAGGCACTGCCGCTGCCGAATTCGTACAAATGATCGATGTCGGCGAGGAATGTGCGGAAGAGCCAGTCTCGCATGATCTCGAGGAAGACGAGCTCGAATTGTTCCGTGACACCGCGTACGTAGGCGCCCTGCCAGCGCAGGATCGACGACCCGGCTACGAACTTCGGATTGAGAGCCTTCAGGTCGTAGCCCGAGCTCTCGAACAGGTCCAACTGCTCCTGCCAGACGTCGCGCCAGATGCCGGCGCGATGCTCGCCGACGATCGTGAAGCCGTTGGCGATCTGCTTGGCGATCTCGTCTTGCAGCCGCACCTGCCCGGCATCGTCGATGGGGAGGTACCTGAGGCGGGCGTCGCTCAGCAATCCGCATGTGCGTGCATCAAGCTCGCCTGCGGGAATTCCGAGTGCAGCTTCGAATTCTTTGGGCCCGATGCCCTTTTCAGCGGTCATGTGAAGGGAAACTTGGTTATGGCCGCGCCGAATTCACAGCTTGCCGAACGCGAACGGACTGGATGAAAGCAAAGGTCGTATGGAGGCGGGGCGATGATTCTCGGAGGCAACGATATCAGTCTTCTCGCTCGCTTCCGAAGGACGATTGGTGCGGCAGCTTATTGGACCTTATGGTACGACAACTCGCGACTGTGGAGCAACGTGATGATGAGTTACTATTCGAATCGCAATAGCACTGGAAGGTCCTCGAGCCTCGGCCAATTTATCGGATGACGATTGCGGTTGTAGGGGCGACGGGCTTGGTCGGGCGGCATGTCGTCGAAGCTTTGGCTGAAGCAGGGACAGGCCCGATCGTCGCCACGTGGCATGTACGAAATGCATACCCAGTGAAAAATACGCGCTGGGTTCAGTGCGACCTGTGCGACCCGGACGATGCGCGTAGGGCGCTTCAAGGCGCCGATACGGCGATCGTCTGCGTGGGACAGCTGTCGACCAGCGCGGCGCTACGCCGCGATCCCATCGAGTCCGTGCTCTACACATTGCGCGTCGTCACCAGTGTCCTCGAGGCTGCCGGCCGGCTTCGCCTCTCGCGTCTTGTCCTGATGAGCTCATGCACCGGCTATCCTGAAGGCCAGAGCCCGGCCACCGAAGAAGACATGGCCCATGGCGATCCGCCGTCGCAGTGGTTCGGTGTCGGCTGGATGCATCGTTATCTTGAGAAGCAAGTTTCCTGGTATGTGCAGCATGTCGGCCTGGTGGGATCGGCGGTTGTGCTGCGGCCAACGCTTCTCTACGGCCCCCATGATAATTTCACCAACGAGAAAGGACATTTTGTCCCCGCTCTCGTGCGCAAGGTTGTTGCGCGTGCGCGCCCCATCGACGTCTGGGGCGATGGCACGCAGACACGCAATCTCCTGCATGCCCGCGACCTGGCGGCGGCCGTCGTCGCCGTATTGCCGCGCGCGGTCGCGCCGCTGGAGACCTTCAATGTCGCTTCGCCGCACGACACGAGCGTGAACGACACGTTGCGTCATCTCCTCGAAATCGACGGCTTTGCCGACGCGACCATCACCTACGATGCGGCGCGTGGGGGTGGGCCGTCGGCACGGGCGGTTTCCAGCGCTGCCCTGACCGCAGCCACGGGTTGGACCCCGCGCTGGGGCGTGCGTCAGGGCTTGGCCGACACCGTGGCTTGGTATCGGCAGTCGCTTGCCGCGTAGGCTACCTGCCCGAGCCGAGATAGAGCAGGTCGGCGACCTCGCCGAACTTGTCGTTGGGCAGGGTGCGCCACAGGTCGAGCACCGTGAGGCGCTGGCCGTCCCGCTTGCAC
>CANIRG010000158.1 GCA_947469635.1 Rhodospirillales bacterium
ATGCAGATGATCTTCCAGGACCCGTTCGCCAGCCTCAATCCGCGCTGGCGCGTGTTCGACATCATCGCCGAGCCGATCCGCGCTTTCGGCCTGTCTTCGGACAAGGCCGACTTGGAAAAGCGGGTGGGCGAGCTGTTGCGGCAGGTGCGATTGACGCCGGCCGACGGCCGCAAATATCCGCACGAATTCTCCGGCGGTCAGCGCCAGCGCATCTCCATCGCCCGTGCGCTCGCGAGCGAGCCCGAGTTCCTGGTGTGCGACGAGCCTACATCGGCGCTCGACGTCTCGGTGCAGGCCCAGATCCTCAACCTGATGATGGACCTGCAGCGGCGGCTGCGGCTCACCTACCTGTTCATCTCGCACAATCTCGCGGTCGTCTCCTACATCGCCGACCGCATCGCCGTGATGTGCGCCGGCCGGCTGGTCGAGCTGGCGCCCGCGGCCGAGCTGTTCCGCAACCCGATGCATCCCTACACCAAGGCGCTGCTGTCGGCGGTGCCGATGCCCGACCCCAACCAGCGGCTCGACCTCAAGGCGCTGATGGAGGGCAAGGAGTCCGATCCGTCGCAGTGGCCCGAACCCTACACCGACGACGGCTCCGCGCCGCTCTACTGGACCGAGGCCACGCCCGGCCATCATGTGCGCGTCGCGCGGAAGGCCTGAACACATGTTGCCTTCGATCGCCAAGCACCACCCCCTCATCCTGAGGAGCCGCGCGCAGCGCGGCGTCTCGAAGGATGGGCAACGACTGGACTGTTCCCCACCCTTCGAGACGCGGTCTACGACCGCTCCTCAGGGTGAGGTCATCGAGGCCTGAAGCATGCTGCACTATGTAGCCCGCCGCATCCTGCTGATGATCCCGACGCTGTTCATCATCAGCGCCCTGGTCTACGTCATCATCGACCTGCCGCCGGGCGACTGCGTCACCTCGCAGATCGACGAGCTGCTGGCGCGCGGCGATCCCGACGCGCTGCATCGCGCCGACGAGCTCCGGGCGCTCTACGGCCTCGACCATTCGCTGGTCTACCGCTACTTCCACTGGGTCGCCGGCATCTTCCGCTGGGACTTCGGCTTGAGCTGCCAGGACACGGTGCCAGTGGCCGACCTGATCGGCGAGCGCATCGTGCTCACCATGGTCATGGAGACCGCGACCATCGCCTTCATCTGGATCGTGTCGTTCGTGATCGGCGTCTATGCTGCCACCCACCAGTATCAGGTGGGCGACTACGTGGCCTCGTTCATCGGCTTCGTCGGCCTCGCCGTGCCCAACTTCCTGCTCGCCATCGTGCTGCTCTATGTCGGCAAGGTCTATTTCGGCCTGTCGATCGGCGGCCTGATGGATCCCGACTTCATCGACAAGCCGATGAGCTGGGCCAAGTTCGTCTCGGTGTCGGGCCATCTCATCATCCCGGTGGTCGTGATCGGCACCTCGGGCACGGCCGGCATGATCCGGCGCCTGCGCGCCAACCTGCTCGACGAGCTGCAGAAGCAGTATGTCGTCACCGGCCGCGCCAAGGGCCTGCCGCCGCTCAAGCTGCTGATCAAGTATCCGCTGCGCCACGCCATCAACCCGTTCGTGGCCGACATCGGCCATCTCCTGCCCGAGGTGATCTCGGGCTCGGTCATCGTCTCGGTCGTGCTGTCGCTGCCGACCACGGGGCCGATGCTGCTGGGCGCGCTCAAGACCCAGGACGTGAACCTCGCCGCCACCTTCCTGCTGATCGTGGCGACGCTGACGGTGATCGGCATGCTGATCTCCGACCTGCTGCTGGCGGCGCTCGATCCGCGCATCCGCTTCGGCGCCACGTCGGAAAAATAGGGGTGAGCCGGACATGACCGACACGACCCCTGCCGCGAAGCCCGAAGCGCCGCGCCCGCCGACGCCGCACTACGTCAATCCGGCGCCCTGGGACCCGTATGTTTCCGAGCGGCTGACCGCCGACCAGGAAAAATACTATATGGCCGGCCAGTGGAAGCTGATGTGGTGGCGTTTCCGCCGCCACCGGCCCGCGGTCGTCTCGGCGGCGTTCCTGCTGCTGATATATTTCTCGACCCTGATCAGCGAATGGATCGCGCCCTACGACCTGCACACGCGCCACGCCAAGTACATCTTCGCGCCGCCGCAGTCGGTCCATTTCTTCCATGACGGCAGCTTCCGCGGGCCCTTCGTCTACGCGCTGAAGATGGAACGCGACCTCGACACGCTGCAACGCGTCTACACCGAGGACACGACCAAGCCGCAGCAGATCCGCTTCTTCTGCAGCGGCGCGAAGTACGACTTCTGGGAGATGATCGAGGGCACGTTTCACTTCGTCTGCCCGCCGGACGGCGGCACGCTGTTCATCGCCGGGACCGACCGTTTGGGCCGCGATATGTTCAGCCGCATCGTCTATGCCGCGCGCATCTCGCTCACCATCGGCGTCATCGGCATTGCGCTCTCCTTCACCCTGGCGTTGGTCCTGGGCGGGTTGGCCGGCTACTACGGCGGCTGGGTCGACAGCGTGGTCCAGCGCATCACCGAGATCCTCAAGAGCTTCCCGCATCTGCCGCTGTGGCTCGCGCTCTCGGCGGCGCTGCCGGTGACCTGGTCGCCGCTGCTGATCTATTTCGGCATCACGCTGATCCTGGCGCTGCTCGACTGGCCGAGCCTCGGCCGCGCCGTGCGCTCCAAGCTCCTGTCCTTGCGCGAGGAGGATTATGCGTTGGCCGCGCAGATGATGGGCGCTAAGCCCGCCCGCATCATCGGCCGCCATCTGCTCCCCGGCTTCATGAGCCATCTGATCGCCTCGGCGACGCTGTCGATCCCGTCGATGATCCTGGCCGAGACGGCGCTCAGCTTCCTCGGCCTGGGTCTCAGGCCGCCCATCACCTCGTGGGGCGTGCTGCTGAACGAGGCCACCGACATCAATGTGGTGGCGGTGAACTGGTGGCTGATGCTACCGGTTGTGCCGGTGATCCTGGTGATCCTCGCCTATCAGTTCATGGGCGATGGCATGCGGGACGCCGCCGACCCCTATGCTTAGGGCGCAGCCCTAAGCATAGGCCGGCGGCAGCAGCTGCAGCGAAGCCGCGAGAGCCGGGGTGGCGCAGAACAGATGAGAATTCATACTCTTGCGGCCTGGAGCGGGCTCCCGCGGCTGATTACAGCTGCTGCCGCCCGCCGGCGCGTCTGAAACGCGCCCAGTGTGACAAAGAAATCACACTTATGCCCTATTTGGGTCTAGCGAGAGCCATCGGTCGTTTCCATGTTCGTCCTGTATCTCCCCCCGAACGTGGTCCCCCCAAAGCCACGTTCAGCCTCTACGGAGGCGTTTGGCCGTCCTCTCACTCCCCCGAGAGGACGGCCTTTTTCTTTTCGGGCGTGCTACGACCGCGCCCTATGGTGCCGCCCTTCCTCGAAGTCACCGATCTCGCCTGCCGCCGTGGTGGCAGGCGTGTGCTCGACCACCTTTCCTTCTCAGTGGGCACTGGCGAGCTGTTGGCCCTGACCGGCCGCAATGGCAGCGGCAAGAGCACCCTGTTGCGCACCCTGGCGTTGCTTGTGCCGGCCGACGCCGGAACGATCCGCTGGCAAGGCGAGGACGTCGTCATCGATCCCGATCGATGGCGCAGCCAAGTCGCCTGGCTCGGTCATCTCGATGGCCTCAAGGCCGATCTCACGGTGCGTGAGAATCTGCATTCGAGCCAACCCGACCGCGCGCGCGTCGATGCGGCCGTGGCAGCGTTCGATCTCTCCGCCCTGGCGACACGCGAGGTACGCACCCTGTCGGCTGGCCAGCGACGACGTGCGGCTCTCGCGAGGGTCGCGGCCTCGACGGCCCCTGTGTGGCTGCTCGACGAACCGCTGAACGCGCTCGACGCCGCCGCGCAGACCCTTCTGCACGCAGCCATCGCACGACATCTGGCCACGGGCGGCGTGGCCATCGCCGCGACCCACGCCGACATGCCGAGCGCCCGTCCTCTGGAGCTCGGCGCGTGACCGGCTTCGGCGCCCTCCTCGCACGCGACGTGCGTCTCGTGCTGCGCCGGCCGGGCGACGTCGCGGTCGTGCTCGCCTTCTTCGTGGTGGCGACCGCGCTGTTTCCGCTCGGCATCGGTCCTGAGACCAACCTGCTCGCGCGCATTGCCCCGGGCGTGCTGTGGTGCGCCGCGCTGTTCGCCTCGATGCTGTCGCTCGACCGGCTGTTCGCGTCCGACTACGAGGACGGCTCGCTCGACCTGCTGCTGCTGGCACCCTGGCCGCTCGAACTGGCGGCGCTGGCCAAATGCGCCGCTCACTGGATTGTGACCGGCTTGCCGCTCGCCCTGTTGGCGCCCCTGCTGGGCCTCACCTTCGGCCTCGATCCCCTCGCTCTGGCGGCGCTCACGGCCACCCTCCTGGTGGGCACGCCGACGCTCTCTCTGATCGGCGGCCTCGCCGCAGCCCTCACGCTGGGGGCGCGCAAATCCGGCGCTTTGCTGGCCCTGTTGGCCTTGCCGCTCTGCGTGCCGACCCTGATCTTCGGTGCCGGCGCGGTGGAGGCGACGGTCTCGGGCCAGGGCTTCGGCGTTCACCTCGCCGTCCTGGCCGCGCTCGCCCTGATGGCGCTCGCGACCACGCCCTGGGCCATGGCGGCGGCCTTGCGGCAGGCCGGCGAATAGCGAGGATAGCGGCGATGGCCGACCTGCATTTCCTCGCCAACCCGGCACGCTTTCGGCGCTTCAGCCAGCGCGTCACCGGCAGCCTCGCCTTCGCCACGGTGCTGGCACTGGCCGTCGGGCTCTATCTCGCCTTGATCGCCGCGCCCCCCGACTACCAGCAGGGCGAGACGGTGCGCATCATGTTCGTCCATGTGCCCTCGGCCTGGCTCGCCATGGCGGGCTACGGCCTGCTGGCGGTGCTAAGCGGATCGCTGCTGGTATGGCGCCATCCGCTGGCGGCGCTCATGGCGCGCGGCGCGGCGCCCGTGGGCGCCACCTTCGCCGCCGTCTGTCTGATCACCGGTGCGCTGTGGGGCCGACCGATGTGGGGCACCTACTGGGTGTGGGACGCACGCCTCACCTCGATGCTGCTGCTGTTCTTCCTCTATCTCGGTCACATCGCGCTCAGCAACGCCTACGACCACGCCGAGCGCGGCGACCGCGCCGCCGCCCTCCTGGCGCTGATCGGCGCCATCAACCTGCCGGTGATCAAGTTCTCGGTCGACTGGTGGAACACGCTGCACCAGCCGGCCTCGGTGATGAAGCTGGGCGGTCCCGCGATCCATCCCACGATCCTGGTGCCGCTGCTCTGGATGGCCGGTGCGCTGTCGCTGCTCTTCGTCATCTTGGTGCTGCTGCGCACCGAGACCGAGATCGACCGGCGTCGCCTCGAGGCGGCGGATGCCACGGCTTAGGATGTCGGTGCTGGGTGCGCGCCACTCCAGTGGCGCGTCATTCTCCGGGAGTTCGGCGAAGCCGGGGCTTAGCGGCGCGACCGAGCGAAGCTCTCGCCTGACGCATGACCCGCTCGTGGGGAATGCCCTTGCCAGCGCGTACTTCCTCCAGCCCGACCCGGAGGTCTTCGATGAATGGAGCCTCTTGCTCGGCCGCAGAGGCTGGCTTGATCGGGCTTTTCTTGATCATGTCGTAGTTTACCGTGTGCCGCGCCCGAACGCCTCATGTCGCGCGCCTTCTTTCGCCCGCACGGTTGGGCTATCCCACCGGCCATGACCAACCACGCGGTCTTCATCTGGACGGCCTATGCCGTGGCCTTCGTGGCGCTGGGCGGGCTGGTGCTGGCGACGCTCCTCGCGCGCGCCCGCGTGCGGCGCGAGATCGCCGAGCGTGGGCTGGAGCGGAAACGATGATGGCCTCCAAACGCATGAGCCCGAAGCGCCGGCGGCTGTGGCTGCTGGTGGGGTCACTGTCGGTGCTGGGCGTGGCGGCGGCGCTGGTGCTGACGGCGCTCGACGACAGCCTCGTGTTCTTCTATTCGCCGACGCAGGTGGCGGAGAAGAAGCCCGGACCGGAGCGGCGCTTTCGTCTCGGGGGCCTGGTGGAAACCGGCAGCGTCAAGCGCTCCGCCGACAGCCAGGAAGTGTACTTCCGCATCACCGACCTCAAGGGCACGATCGACGTCACCTACCGCGGTCTGCTGCCCGACCTGTTCCGCGAAGGCCAGGGCGTGATTGCCGAAGGCTCGCTCACCTCCGCCGGGCTCTTCATCGCCCGCGAGGTGCTGGCCAAGCACGACGAGAACTACATGCCACCCGAGGTCGCCAAGGCGTTGAAGGATGCCGGGCGATGGAAGGAAGGGGAGGCGAAGAAGTGATTCCCGAGCTTGGCCATTTCGCGCTGATCCTGGCGCTCGCCGTCGCCGTCGTGCAGGCGACGCTGCCGCTGGTGGGCGCCTCGCGTGGCGATGTGCGGCTGATGATGCTCGGCCGCACCGCGGCGCTCACGCAAGCCTTCCTGGTCGTGCTGGCCTTCGGCGCGCTCACGCAATGCTACGTGACGTCGGATTTCTCCGTGGCCAACGTCGTCGCCAACTCCCATTCGGCCAAGCCGCTGATCTACAAGATCTCGGGCGTCTGGGGGAACCACGAGGGCAGCATGCTGCTGTGGGCGCTGATCCTGTCGCTGTTTGGCGCCGCGGTCGCGATCTTCGGCGACAACCTGCCCGACTCGCTGCGCTCTCGCGTGCTGAGTGTGCAGGCGGCGATTGGCATTGGCTTCCTCGCCTTCCTGCTGTTCACGTCCAACCCGTTCGAGCGCCTCTCGCCCGTGCCGCTCGACGGCAATGGCCTCAACCCGCTGCTGCAGGACCCCGGCCTCGCCTTCCATCCGCCGATTCTCTACCTCGGCTACGTCGGCCTCTCGGTGACCTTCTCCTTCGCCATCGCGGCCCTGCTCGAAGGCCGCGTCGATCCGGCCTGGGCCCGCTGGGTGCGGCCGTGGACGCTGGCGGCCTGGTGCTTCCTCACGCTGGGCATCGCGCTCGGCAGCTGGTGGGCCTATTACATCCTGGGCTGGGGTGGCTTCTGGTTCTGGGATCCGGTCGAGAACGCCTCGCTGATGCCGTGGCTCGCCGCGACCGCGCTGCTGCATTCCGCCATCGTCGTGGAGAAGCGCGACGCGCTGAAGAGCTGGACGGTCCTTTTGGCCATCCTCGCCTTCTCGCTGTCGCTGCTCGGCACATTCCTGGTGCGCTCGGGCGTGCTCACCTCGGTCCATGCCTTCGCCCAGGATCCGGCGCGCGGCCTGTTCATCCTCTGCTTCCTGCTGGGCGTCACCGGCGGTGGCCTCGCGCTCTACGCCTGGCGCGCGCCGACGCTGCAGCCGGGCGGGCTGTTCCAGCCGATCAGCCGCGAGGGCGCGCTGATCCTGAACAACCTGCTGCTCTGCACGCTGGCGGCGACGGTGCTGCTGGGCACGCTCTATCCGCTGTTCCTCGACCTGGTGACGGGCAACAAAGTCTCGGTCGGTCCGCCCTTCTTCAACGCCACCTTCGTGCCGATCTGCGCGCCGCTGTTCGCGGCCCTGGCCGTCGGTCCTTTCCTG
Organism: Rhodospirillales bacterium; assembly: GCA_947469635.1. GTDB lineage: Bacteria > Pseudomonadota > Alphaproteobacteria > Reyranellales > Reyranellaceae > Reyranella. The sequence goes on from CANIRG010000158.1 coordinate 7,522, forward strand.
GGCTGGAAGCGCGCCGAGATCGGGCCGGCCCTGCTGCGGCTGCGCATCGCCTTCGCCGTCTCGATCGTGGCGGCCATCGTCGCCGCCGTCGCCATCGACGGCCGCGCCACGCTGGCGGCGCTGGCCTTCGGCTTCGGCGTCTGGCTGATCATGGCGAGCCTCAGCGAGTTCGTGGGACGCGTGCGGCGCGGCCGTCTCAGCACCATGCCGCGCGCCGCCATCGGCATGACCATCTCGCATGCGGCCCTTGGTGTCGTCGTGCTGGGCTGCGTCGGCACCGGCGCCTGGAACACCGAGCTGATTCGCACCGTGAAGGCGGGCGAGCGCATCTCGTTCCTGGGCTACGAGCTCACGCTCGACAAGGTCGAGGCGTTGCGTGGCGCCAACTATATCGCCGACCGCGCGACGCTCAGCGTCACCGTTGGCGGCAAGCCCTACACGACGCTGACGCCCGAGCGGCGCATGTTCATCACGCCGCGTCGGCAGGTGGCCGAGACCTCGATCCACACCAACCTGCTGCGCGACCTCTACGCCACATTGGGCGAAGGCGATGCGACGCAGGGCTGGGTGATCCGCCTCTACCTCAACCCGCTGGCGCCGTGGATCTGGCTCGGCGCCGCCATGTGCGCCTTCGGCGGCTTCGTGTCGCTCTCCGACCGACGCCTGCGCATCGGCGCGCCCCGGCGTACGCGGCCGATGGCGCAGCCCGCGGAATGACGAGCAACCGCCTCCTGTTCCTGCTGCCGCTGGCGACGCTGGTGGTGATGGCGGGCTTCTTCGGCTGGTCGCTGCTGTCGGGCCGCGACCCGGCGGCCATCGGCTCGGCGATGGTGGGCAAGCCCGCCCCGCGTCTCGAGGCGCCGTCGCTGCGCGCCGGGGAGCCGGCGCTCGACACGGCGCTGCTCAAGTCGGGCAAGCCGGTGCTGGTGAATTTCTTCGCCAGCTGGTGCACGCCCTGTCTCGCCGAGCATCCGCTGCTGCTGCGGCTGAAGGAGCGCGACGGCGTGGCGATCGTGGGCGTCGCCTGGAAGAACAAGCCGGAGGAGGCGCGGGCCTCGCTCGCCAAGCTGGGCGATCCTTTCACACGTGCGGGCTTCGACCTCGACGGCAAGCTAGCCGTCGACTGGGGCCTGTCGGGCGTGCCCGAAACCTACCTGATCGATGCCAACGGCATCGTCCGCCTCCACTTCCGCGCCCCCATCGGGCCGCGCGAGCTCAGCCAGATTCTGGCGCTGGTGAAGGCGGGGTCATGATTTCTTGTCGTCCTGAGCGCAGCGGAGGACCTCACGCCCGCAGCAGCGGCGTTGACCGCCATGTGAGGTCCTTCGCTACGCTCAGGACGACAGTGTTGCTTCTCCTTGCTCTTTTCACTTGGCCCGCCTTCGCCGTCGAGCCGCGCGAGATGCTGACCGACCCGGCGCTCGAGGCACGGGCGCGCGAGATCGGGCGGACGCTGCGCTGCGTCGTCTGCCAGAACCAGGCGATCGACGATTCCTCGGCCGAGGTGGCACACGACATGCGCCGCGCCGTGCGGGAGCGGCTGGTCGCGGGCGACAGCGATGCCGCAGTCTACGAATTCATGGTGGCGCGCTACGGCGACTATGTCCTGCTGAAGCCACCCTTCAAGGCGGGCACGCTGCTGCTGTGGCTGGGCGGCCCGCTGGTCCTCCTGATCGCGGGCGCTGCCCTCCTCGTCGCCGCACGTCGCCGCCGCGCCGTGCCGATCCCGGCTACCGAGCCTCTCAGCGCGGAGGAGCAGCGCCGCCTCGACGCGCTGCTCGGCCGCTGATGCTGGAGTTCCTGCTCGCCATTCTCGCCGCCGGCACGGTGGGTGCGTTGCTCTTCCCGCTGCTGCGCCCGAGCGTCCACGGCACCGGCCGGCTGGAGGCCGACCTCGCGCTCTATCGCGACCAGCTCGCCGAGATCGAGCGCGAACGCGCGGTCGGCACGCTGGGCCAAGCCGAGGCCGCCTCGGCGCGGGTCGAGATCGAGCGCCGCCTGCTCGGCGCGGCGGACCAGGACAAGGCCGAGCCGGCCTCGGCCTCGCCGGCGCTTCACCGTTTCCTGCCGCCGGCCGTGGCGCTGCTGATCCCGCTGTTCGCGCTCGGCCTCTATCTGCAGATTGGCCGGCCGGGCCTCCAGCCCGTGCGGGCACCAGCCGACCGCAGCGCCGCCGCCAACCAATCGACTGCACCCGACACCGCCTCCCTGCGTGCCCACATTGCCGCCAACCCCAACGACGCCGAGGCGCGGTCGGCGCTGGGCGAGGCGCTCGTCGAGGAGGCCGGAGGCACGGTGACGGCCGAGGCGGTTGAGGCCTTCACGGCGGCCCTCGACCGCCAGCCGGGCGACGCGCGCGCGATGTTCTTTCTCGGCCTGCACGAGGCGCAGAGCGGCGACGCGGCGGCGGCGCTCAAGCGCTGGCAGGACCTTGCCGCGCGTTCCGCGCCCGATGCGCCCTACCTGCCGATGCTGCGCGCCGAGATGGCCCGCGTCGCCAAGGCGGCCGGCCTGCCCGTGCCCGAAGCGCCGAAAGGTCCGACGCGCGAGCAGGTCGAGGCGATGGGCAGCCTCACGCCCGAGCAGCGCCAGCAGGCGATCCGCGGCATGGTCGAGGGGCTGGACGCGAAGCTGCGCGACAGCCCGCAGGACCGCGACGGCTGGCTGCGTCTCGCCACGGCGCGCAAGGTGCTGGGCGAGAACGACAAGGCGGTCGAGGCCTATGCCAGGGCCGACGCGCTGCAGCCGCTGGAGCCGCGCCTGCTCGCCGACTGGGCCGAGGCGCTGGTCCGCCAGATCCCGCCCGGCGGCGTGCCGCCGCCCGCCGCGGTGGCGGTGCTGCTGCGGCTGGAGCAGGCCGACCCGCGCCACGGGCTGGCGCTGTTCTACCTCGGCGCTGCCTCGTTCGCCTCGGGCGACAAGGCCGAGGCGGCGCGACGCTGGAAGATCCTGCTCACCCTGCTGCCGCCCGACGCGCCGATCCGCGGCATGCTGGAGCAGAAGATCAAGGAGGCGGGGCCGTAAGCCTCTTCCGAACCGCGGGCTTCCAGGCGTAGACGCCGCCAATTTCGGCCTCGGCCGCCGCCTTGTAGATGACGTGTGCGGCCATCGTCCGGTCGGCCGGCGATCAACTTCCGGCGAACATCGTCCAACGTAACGCCAGGCTCGTCGGGATGGACATGATGATGGGCCAGGCGCGCCCTGAACTCATCGCGTTGTAAGGCGCTGAGCGGTGGTGCGGCTGCGTCGTGAAGGACGCTGTCGAGCAGGCCATAAGCGAGTTCCAGTCGCTCGTGCGAACTGGGCTGCTCCAGCTCCTCAAGCAGGACTGCCTTGTTCATGAGACCAAGGTGCTCTTTGCGGTCCGATTTTCAATTCGGTTCGACATGCGAGTGATCGCCGAATGACCTTCAACGTTCTTGTCATGTCGGGCGCTGGCTAATTACCTCCCAGGCAATCGCTCGCCCCAGAAATCCGGTGTCTCCTCCGCTGCGTAAGTTCACCCCCGCAACGGAGAGACCGCCATGTCCGACATCACCGCCACTGCCGACGCCTACGTCGCCACCTGGAACGAGCCCGACCCCGCCGCGCGCCTCGCCGCCATCGGCCGGGTCTGGGCCGACAAGGGCTGCTATCGCGATCCGCTGATGGCCAGCGACGGCCACGCCGGCATCTCCGCCATGATCGGCGGCGTGCAGGGCAAGTTCGCGGGTTTCGTGCTGAAACGGACGTCCAGGGTCGACAGCCACAACGGCGCCGTCCGCTTCACCTGGTCGCTCGGCCCGGCGGCCGGACCGGCCATCGTCGAGGGCGTCGATTTCGGGACGCTCGCGGCCGATGGGCGCTTCGCCTCGATCGTGGGCTTCATCGACAAAATGCCCACAGCGTGATTTCCGAGGGGCAGAGTCGTGAGACGTGAGACAAATGGGGCTTCGAGCCTTACGCCATCGGCATCGAAGGTGTCTCACGACCGTTGAGACACTTTGAGACGGTTGAGACGCTTTTGCCGTCGTCGCGGTGTCCTGCTACCGCGCGGGAAGCGATGGTTCCTCTCCCAAACGAAAAAGGCCCGGCCGCACCGGAGCGCGACCGGGCCTCTTGTCGTGGTTCGTTTACGGACGAGCCGGAGCCGGCGGGACGGCCGGGGCCGCGCGGGTGGCGGGCTCGGGCGTCGGCGCGGGGGTCACGGTCGTGCCGGGGAGAGACGGGGTGGCCGGCAGCGTGGTCGTGCGGTCCGGCATCGTGGCGACGTCGGCGCCCTGGCGCGGGCCGCCGTTGAAGTAGAGCAGGCCGCCCACCATTGCGATGGCCACCAGGATGGCCAGCAGGATGTACGGGCCCCTGCCGGGCTCCACTGGTTCGAATCTTGCGTTGCCGTACCTGTCGTAGCCGCGGGGATCGCGCGGGTCGCGCGGTGGGTCGTTCGGGATATAATCACTCACGGTGTGCTCCTCCGGTTGTGTGCGAATCGAACGCAGCCCGAGGGTCGGGAGTTGCGACCGGAGTCGCTCGGTTCATGATAGTTTCGCCATCAGGAGGTCATCTTCATGCCTGATTCAGTCCAGCCCAGCGCCAGCCCGACCGCCAGCCCCGCCGCCATTCCCCCCGCGTCGCCCGTGCTGCTCGACAGCGCCGGCGCCACCGCCCTCGTCGCGTCCTACGCCCCGGTCAGCCCGATCGCGGCGCGCAAGGACATTGGCCGCATCGATGCGCACATGGGCAAGTTCATCGCCCTGTCGCCGATCTGCCTGGTCTCGACCGCCGACGCGGCCGGCAAGCAGGACGTCACCCCGCGCGGCGATCCGCCCGGTTCGTTCAAGGTGCTCGACGAGCAGACGATCGCCATGGCCGATCGGCCGGGCAACAACCGGCTCGATACGCTGAAGAACCTGTTGGAGAATCCGGAGATCGGGCTGATCTTCCTGCTGCCCGGCACCAACGAGACGGTGCGCGTCGCGGGCACGGCCAGGCTCTCGGTTGATCCGGCGCTGCTCGAGTCGATGGCGGTCCAGGGCAAGGCGCCGAAATGCGCCATCGTCGTGTCGGTGCGCCAGGCCTATCTCCACTGCGCCAAGGCGCTGCTGCGCTCGCGGCTCTGGACGGGAGACTATGCCCAGCCGAAGGGCACCTTCCCTTCGATCTCGCGCATGGTCGGCGACCA
>CANIRG010000159.1 GCA_947469635.1 Rhodospirillales bacterium
GCGCGCCGACCAGCGGCAGGACATGCTCGCCGTCGGTGAGCGCGAACAGGCTCACCTCCTCGCCCTCCATGAACTCCTCGATCACGACCGACGAGCCCGCGGCGCCGAAGCGGTTGCCGGCCAGCATGTCGCGCACGGCAGCGACCGCCTGGTCGACCGTCTCGGCCACGATGACGCCCTTGCCGGCGGCGAGGCCATCAGCCTTGACCACGATCGGCGCGCCCTGCGCCGTCACATAGGCGATGGCCTTGTCGAGATCGGTGAAGCGCTCGTAGGCGGCGGTCGGGATGCCGTGACGCCGGCAAAGCTCCTTGGTGAAGCTCTTCGACCCTTCGAGCTGGGCCGCGGCCTTCGAGGGGCCGAACACCTTGATCCCGGCGGCGGTAAAGCCGTCGGCCATGCCGGCGACAAGGGGGGCATCCGGGCCGACCACGACGAAATCGATCTTCTGGGCGATGGCCAGCGCCACCTGGCCCCGAATGTCCTCGGGCCCGACATCGGCGCACTCGGCAATCTGCGCGATCCCGGCATTGCCCGGGGCACAGAACAGCTTGGTGCAGAGCGGCGAAGCGGATATCGCCCAGCACAGGGCATGTTCGCGGCCACCGCCGCCCACCACCAAAATCCGCATTCCTCAACCCGTTGAAAGGATGACGGTTTTTCGCCATATGACCATGGTCATGACTATAGTCATATGAAGGTGCCCGCCATGATAAAAACCATGAAAGCTTCGGAGTGCAAAGCGAAGTTTTTGGGCGTGCTGGACGAGGTCGCCGCCACGCATCAACGGATCATCGTGACCAAGAACGGCAGGCCCGTGGCGGAGATCGTGCCGTTTATCGAGAAGCCCAAGTCTCTGCGGGGGGCGATGAAGGACTCAATCACCATTCTCGGTGACCTCGACGAGCCGCTGGGTATCGAATGGGAGGCGCTGAAGGAATGAGCTTCGTCCTGGATACCAATACGCTCATCTGGTTGCTCAAGGACAGCGACCGTTTGGGGCGCGAGGCGGAGCGCCGGATCGACGAGGCGTTGCGGTCAAGCCGCGTCCTCGTCTCGGCGACCTCCTTCTGGGAAGTGGCGGTGCTCGTCACCAAAGGTCGGATAGCGCTGACGGTGCCGGTCGACCAATGGCGCGTCGAAGCGCTCCAACTCGGCATCGAGGAGCTTTCCCTCGACGGCGAGATTGCCATCGAATCGGTTGCCTTGCCGGATCTCCACGCCGACCCTGCCGACCGTTTCATCGTGGCGACGGCGCTCAAGCTAGGGGTTCCTCTCGTGACCTCCGATGCGCGGCTGCTCGCGTGGAAGGGTCCGCTCGTCTGCATCGATGCCCGGGTGTAGCGTCGCACGATGGAAGCGACCGCACCTGACGTTGCCGGCGGGAACGTCCCGGAGTTCTCCGTCTCCGAGCTCTCGTTCGCGCTGAAGCGCCAGCTCGAAGGTGCGTTCCCGCGCGTGCGCGTGCGCGGCGAGATCAGCCAGCCGTCGTTCCCACGCTCGGGCCATGCCTATTTCCGGCTGAAGGACGAGAGCTCGGTGCTCGACGGCGTCGTCTGGAAGGGCACGCTGCCGAGCCTCGGCCTCAAGATCGAGGAAGGCATGGAGGTGATCGCCACCGGCAAGATCACGACCTATGCCGGCTCCTCGCGCTACCAGATCATCATCGACCGGATGGAGCTGGCAGGCGAAGGCGCGCTGCTGAAGCTCCTCGAGGACCGGCGCAAGAGGCTCGCCGCCGAGGGCCTGTTCGACCTCGACCGCAAGCGGCCGCTGCCGTTCCTGCCCGAGGTGATCGGCGTGGTGACCTCGCCGTCGGGCGCCGTCATCCGCGATATCCTGCATCGCCTGGCCGACCGCTTTCCGCGGCGTGTGCTGGTGTGGCCGGTGTCGGTGCAGGGCGAGAAGGCAGCCGGCGAGGTGGCCGCCGCCATCGCCGGATTCAACCGCTTGCCGGAGATGGGTCCTGTGCCTCGGCCCGACCTTCTGATCGTGGCACGCGGCGGCGGCAGCCTGGAAGACCTCTGGGCCTTCAATGAGGAGATCGTGGTGCGGGCCGCGGCAGCCTCGACCATCCCGCTGATCTCGGCAGTGGGGCACGAGACCGACACGACCCTGATCGATTTCGCGTCGGATCGCCGGGCACCTACGCCAACGGCGGCGGCCGAGATGGCGGTGCCGGTGCGCGCCGACCTGCTGGCCGAGGTGCTCGACTACGGCACGCGGACCATGGCCTGCCTGAACCGGGCTCTGCGCGACGCGACCCTGGCGCTCACCAGCCTGGTGCGCGGCCTCGGTGATCCGCTGCGGTTGATCGCCGAGCGCCAGCAGCGGCTGGATGTCAGCGGCGAGCGCCTGGCGCTGGCGACACGGGGTCTCGTGGAGCGTCACGCCCAAGCGCTGGCGGCGGCGCGACTCACCAGCCCGCTCGCGGTGATCAACACCAAGCAGCAGCTCCTCGCCGGTGAAGTCCGCGCGCTCGACGGCGCGATGAGGCGCTTCAAGGGCGAGACGATGCAGAAGATCGAGCGCACGTCCGATCGGCTGGAACAGTTCGGCGAGCGGCTGAAGCGCTACGCCGGCGACCTGCTGGCGCATGGAGCACGGCAGGTCGATCAGGCGGCCAAGCTGCTCGAAAGCTATTCGTTCCATTCCGTGCTCAATCGCGGCTTTGCCCTGGTGCGCGACCAGGACGGCCAGCCGGTGCTGGCGGCGTCGGGCACGCGCGCCGGCGACACGATCGGCATCGAATTCGCCGATGGCCGGATAGGTGCGCGCGTGACCGAGAGCACAGCCGCAACGCCTCGTCCGCCGGCATCGCCGCGTCGGCGCGAGGATGGCGGAAATCAGGGCTCGTTGTTGTGATGAATGGAGGAAACGAAGTGACCAACACGGCATCGCTGTCGGCCGAGACGAAGAAGCACTTCCTGTATGCCAGCACCGCCACCATCTCCATGCAGATGCTGAAGCGGGGCTTCCGCAATTGTGCGATCAACGGCGTGCGGCCGCTCAATCCCAAGGCGGTGCGCCTTGTCGGGCCGGCCTATACGCTGCGCTACATCCCCAGCCGCGAGGATCTCGACAAGCCGCCGACGCCGGCCGATCCGCCGTCGGCCCAGCGCGCGGCCATCGAGGAGACGCCGGCCGGCGCGGTGCTGGTGATCGGCACCGAGGGCAACACGCGCTCTGGCACCCTGGGCGATATCCTGGCGCTGCGGCTCAAGGTGCGCGGCGTGGCAGGCGTGCTCTCCGACGGCGCGATGCGCGACTCGCCGGTCATCGGCAAGTTCGACTTCCCAGTCTACTGCACGGCGGCCGCGGCGCCGCCCAGCATGGCTAACCTGCATCCGGTCGAGGTCCAGACCCCGGTCGGCATCTGCGGCGTGCCGGTCTATCCCGGCGACGTGATCGTGGCCGACGAGGACGGCGCCATCGTCGTGCCGCGCCATGTCGCCGACGAGGTGGCGCGCGACTCCTTCGAGCAGGAACGGCTGGAGAAGTTCGTCGCCATCCGCATCGGCCAGGGCCGGGAAATTCCCGGCGTCTATCCGCCCAACGACCAGACCAAGTCGGACTACCAAGCCTGGATCAAGGCCGGCGAGCCGGCGGACTGGCCAGCCTAGGCGCGTGTCACCCGGCTACGGCTTCTGGGCGACGACGAGCAAGTTGTTGCAAAGGCTCGGGAACATATCGGCGAGACGCTCGCTCAGCCGGCCCGTGCCGAGCGACGACGACAGCGGCAGGAACGACACGCCGCTGACCGCGATCTTCTCGAAGCCGTGTTCGCGCAAATGGCCGGTCAATGTTCCGACGTTGTACAAACGCACGTGATGGACGATGTTTCTGTACTCAAGCCCGGCTGGATAGGCACCGAGTGGGACCGTGATGCGGTTTCGCAGGCAGTTGATGTTCGGCGTCGAAATCAGCAGCCATCCCTTGGGCTTCAGTGCCGCGTGCATGCGGCGCAGGAAGCCGTCGGTGTCGATCATGTGCTCGAGGACTTCCAATGCCGAGACGAAATCGGCCGGCTCGCTCCACGGCAGCGCCTTGTCGAGATCGGCCTTGAGGTATCTCCAGATGTCGTGAGGTGCTTTCGGGGCTGGGTCCCAGTTGTCGAAGCCAATACCTTTGACTTGGTTGGTCGCGATGACATCCTCCAGGAACTGACCCTGGTTGCATCCCAGGTCGAGCCAGAGGGCATCGGCGGGTATCTTGCCGGCGACAGAAGACAGTAGCTCGAGGCCTCTTCTGAACCGGAACCTGTCGAAGTCGTCGTCACTGTTCGAGCGAAGTTCTTCATGGGCCATCGACAGTTATGTCATTTGATGTGAGGACGGGCCAGCTCCGCCGGGCGAATGTATAATCGGGTGGCTGTACAGGGATTCGAGGAAGAAATGCGTTTCGCAACGGTCGAGTACAAAGATGGGATTTTCGTCGGCTCTGTCGACAAGTCGTCGCAGAGCGTGACGCCGCTCCTGACGCGCGCGGGCGAGCCGGTGTACGACCTGGTCGAGGTCATTCGCAACCAGGAGCGGTTCGCCAGCCTCTACACCATCGGGGGCGAGGCGATCGCGCTCTCCGCGCTGAAGCTCCGCGCGCCTCTGGTGCCGGTGCGCAACATCATGTGCGTCGGCAAGAACTATCGCGAGCATGCCAGGGAATTCACGGCCAGCGGTTTCGACAGCAGCGCGAGCAGCGCCGCCGATGCGATCCCGACCGCGCCCATCATCTTCACCAAGGTGCCGCAATCGGTGGTCGGCCCGGATGAGCCGATCGTCTATCCGACCGGCGTCAGCGAGCAGCTCGACTACGAAGCGGAGCTTGCCGTCGTCATCGGCAAGGGAGGACGCGGCATATCCTTGGGAACCGCCATGGAGCATGTGTGGGGATACACGATCATCAACGACGTGACGGCGCGCGATCTGCAGGCCAGGCATAAGCAGTGGTTCCTCGGCAAGTCGATGGACACCTTCGCGCCCATGGGCCCCTGGTGCGTGACCGCCGACGAGGTCGATCTCGCGACTGGTGGGATCAGATGCTGGGTCAACGGTGAGCTGCGCCAGGACGCGAAGTTCACCGACCTGATCTTCGACGTCCCGACGCTCATCTCGACGATATCGGCCGGCATCTCGCTCGTACCGGGCGACATCATCGCCACGGGGACGCCGGCGGGTGTCGGAATCGGCTTCAAGCCACCCCGGTTCCTGGCGAAGGGCGACACCGTCGCCATGGAAGTGGACGGCATCGGCCGGCTGACCAATCCCGTCCGGTAACGCCGGCCGGCGGCGCTAGCGCGTCAGCTCCTCGAGCTTGCCGTAAGGCTTGGTGATGAGCTCGAGCACATGGCCGTCGGGGTCCTCGAAGTAGACGCCGCGGCCACCCCAATGATGGTTGATCTCGCCCCTCTGCTGCCGCGCGGGATCGGCGTAATAGGGCACGCCCCGGCTCTGGAGCCGGGCAAAGGCTGCATCGAACTCGGCATCGCCGACGAGGAACGCATAGTGCTGGGCGCTTACGCTGTCGGCGTCGAGGAAGTCCATCGCGACGCCGTTGCTCAGGCGCACCGGCACGAAATGGCCCCACGGCTCGCCCACCGGCACGCCCAGTATGTCGGCGAGAAACTTGGCCGAGGCCTGCTTGTCCTTCGACCAGACGATCAGATGATTGAGTTCGGCCATTCCCTGAGTTTGGGCGCAGCGGCGTCGCCGTTCAAGATGCCGCGTTCGGCACCACCCGCCGCTTGAGCGGCTGCCAGACGTTGCGCGGGATGGCGCGTAGCGTGTCGAGGAACTCCCGTGCGCATCGATCCCAGGTGAAGCTCTCGGCGTGCTTGCGGCAATCCTCGGGAGCGCAGGCGATGGCGCGCAGGCAGGCGGCGCGCAGGTCTTGGTCGATAGCGCCGACCGTGGGGATCGTGACCACGTCGAGCGGCCCTGGCACGGGATAACCTGCCACCGGCACGCCTGAGGCCAGTGCCTCGACCATCACCAGGCCGAAAGTGTCGGTGCGGCTGGGGAAGACAAAGCAGTCGGCCTCGGCGTAGTGGCGCGACAGGTCCTCGGTGCTGACCGAGCCGAAGAAGCGCACGCCCTTGTGGCGGCGCCGGAGCTCTTTGAGCTGAGGGCCGCCGCCCACCACCCATTTGCTGCCGGGCAGGTCGAGGTCGAGGAAGGCCTTGATGTTCTTCTCGACCGCTACACGGCCGGCATAAAGCCAGATCGGCCGCGGATCCCCGACATCGACGCGCGGCTGGGGCCGGAAGGCCGCGATATCGACGCCGCGCGACCATGGCACGAGGTTCCTGAAGCCGCGTGCCGCCAGCTCGTCGCGGATCGACTGCGCCACCACCAGCACCGCGGACGAGGGCGCATGGAAGCGGCGGACGAAGGCGTAGCTCCAGGAGATCGGGATGCGCACACGGGCGCGGACATATTCGGGGAAGCGCGTGTGGTAGGCCGTGGTGAAGGGCAGGCCGCGCTTGAGGCAAAAGGCGCGCGCCGACCAGCCGAGCGGCCCTTCGGTCACGAGATGGATCGCGTCGGGCCGGAACAGCTTCAGCATGTGGTGAAGCCGTGCCGAAGGGAACAGCGAGAGACGGATCTCGGGATAGGTCGGGCAGGGCACGGTGCGGAAGCGGTCGGGGCCGAACACCTCGATCTCGTGGCCTTCGGCCTGCAGCAGGCGGACGATGGTCTCGACGGTGCGTACCACGCCGTTGATCTGCGGGCGCCAGGCGTCGGAGACGATGGCGATGCGCAACGGCCGCTACTCCGCCGCCAGCTGCGTGGAGGCCGGGGCAGGCGTGTAGCGCGGCAGTGCCGCCTCCCGGCGCGCGCTTTCCTCGGCCCAGTGCAGGATGCGCAGACCGCCGTGAAAATCCTCGACCAGCGCCGTGCAGCTCTCCACCCAGTCGCCGTCGTTGCAGTAGAGGATACCCTCGATCGTCCTGATCTCGGCGTGATGGATGTGGCCGCACACCACGCCGTCGACGCCGCGGCGGCGCGCTTCGTTGGCGACGGCGTGCTCGTAGTTGCCAATGAACTGCACGGCGTTCTTGACCCGGTTCTTAAGGTAGGCCGACAGCGACCAGTAAGGCAGGCCAAGCTTGCGGCGGCCCCAGTTGAACAGGGTGTTGAGCCGCAGCGCCGTGCTGTAGGCCCAGTCTCCCAGGATCGCGAGCCAGCGCGCGTAGCGCACGATGCCGTCGAACTGGTCGCCGTGGATCACCAGCAGCTTGCGCCCGTCGGGCGTCGTGTGGATCGCCTCCTCCTCGACGCGCACGTCGCCAAAGGTGAGCTGGCAATATTGCCGTGCCGCTTCGTCGTGGTTGCCGGGAATGTAGATGACCTCGGTGCCCTTGCGCGCCTTGCGCAGGATCTTCTGCACCACGTCGTTGTGCGCCTGTGGCCAGTACCACCAGCGCTTCAGCCGCCAGCCGTCGACAATGTCGCCGACGAGATAGAGTTGCTCGCACTCGTTCCTCCGCAGGAAATCGAGGAGCAGCTCGGCCTGGCATCCCCGCGTGCCGAGATGGATATCGGAGATGAAGATCGCGCGATGGCGCGCGGGTTGGAGACGCTCTATCACGCTCATGTGGATAAGGCTCCACCGACACAATATCAGTCGTGCGCGATTGCACGAACCTCAGTGGATTGTGTATGTCGGTCGTTGCGCCCCCGTGTATCGGTTGTGACATTTCAATGACATTGCACCTGTCCAAGGCGATTCTGCTGATCCGCAATCCGACGGCGGGCCGGCGACGGCGCGGCCTGCTCGACGATGTCCTGCGACGGGTGCGCGCGTCGGGCTGGACGGTCGATCAGGTCGACACGAAGGCGGCCGGCGATGCGCTGCATCTGGCCGAAACCTGCGATGCCTCGCGCTATGCCGTGATTGCGGTGGCGGGGGGCGATGGGACCATCAACGAGGTGGTGAACGGACTTGCGAGCCGCAGCGATCCCGGCCCGGCTCTCGCTATTGTCCCGCTCGGTACCGCCAATGTATTGGCGCACGAGCTCGGGCTTCGCATCACCGCTGCGGTCGTTGCCGAGACCATGATCGCCGGCCGCGAGCTTCTGGTGCGGCCAGGCGAGGTGAGCGGCAGCGGGACGCCGCGCTGCTTCTCCCTGATGGTGGGTGCAGGCTTCGACGCCAAGGTCGTGGCGGGCGTGAGCTCGCGCTTCAAGCGACGGTTCGGCCGCGCCGCCTATGTCTGGCGCTCGCTGGTCGAGGCGCGGCACTATCGTCCCGTGCGCTACCAGGTCGAGGTCGATGGCTTGCGGCACGAAGCGGCGTCGGTGATCGTGACGCGCAGCCGCCTCTATGCCGGCCCCTATGTCGTGGCGCCGGCCGCCACGCTGGGCGAGCCGTTGCTGCATGTCTGCCTGTTCGAGCGCTGGGGGCGTGGCCACGCGCTGCGCTTCGGCGTGGCCCTGCTGCTCGGTCGTCTGCCGCATGCCACCGGCTACCGTGTGGTCGCAGGCCGCGACGTGCACGTGTCGGTGCTGAGCGATGCCGGCGAGCCCGGCCGTCAGCCGGTACAGATCGATGGCGACGACGCTCTCACGCTGCCGATCTCGATCGGCCTCTCCTCGGGCGCCGTGCGGCTGCTGCAGCCGGCCTAGATTTCAGCGCACCGCCTGCTGCAGCCGGCGTACCACGTCCGGCGTCGCATGGCCGTCGGCCGGCAGGCCGGCCTGCTTCTGGAACAGGCGCACGGCCGAACGGGTCTTGGGGCCAAGCAGTCCATCGGCCTCGTCGGTGTAGAAGCCGAGCCGTGCCAGCCGCGTCTGGATGTCGATCACCGTCTCGCGCGCCAGCGGCTCGTCGTCGGCGGGCGGCGCCTGCATGACGGCGGGGCCGCCGGTGATCTGGCGGGCGAGGATGCCGACCGCGAGCGCATAGAGCGTCGAGCGGTTCCAGTTCATCACTGCCTTGAAGTTCGGGTAGAGGATGAAAGCGGGTCCTCGCCAGCCGGCCGGCAGCACGATGGCCGAAGGCTCGTCGCTGGCCGGCAGCGCGCCGCCACCGGCCCGCTTCACGCCCATCGCCGCCCAGGCGCGCACCGGCTTCTCGATCGTCGTGTCGGCCTGCTCGAGCGGGAAGCCCTTGGGCAGCACGACCTCGTCGCTCGACGGCAGGCCGTTCTTGAAGCCGATGCCGCGCAAGAAGTTGGCAGCGGATGTCAGCGCGTCCGGCGCGCTGCTCCAGATGTCGACCTTGCCGTCGCCGTCGCGGTCGACCGCCCATTTTGTGAAGGTCGAGGGCATGAACTGCATGTTGCCCATGGCACCGGCCCACGAGCCCTTCATCTGCTGGCTCGTCATGTGGTTCATGGCGAGGATGCGCAGCGCCTGCACGGTCTCGTTGGTGAAGAAGGCCGCGCGCTTGGTGGCGCAGGCCAGCGTTGCCACCGACCGCACCACCTGGAAGTCGCCCATGTAGGTGCCGTAGTTGGTCTCCAGACCCCAGAAGGCGATCAGATATTGCGGCGACACGCCGTAGTCGCGGCTGAGCTCGCCGAGCAGCGTGCGATGTCGCGCCATCATCTGCTGGCCCTTGGAGATGCGTTCGGGCGAGATCGAGTTGCCGATGTATTTCGCGTAGGTGAGCGAGAACTCGGGCTGGCGCGAATCGAGCTCGACGACCTTGGGATCGGGCATCAGGCCCTGGAAGGCGCGGTCGACGACCTGCGCGGGCACGCTTTGGCGCACTGCCTCGGTCTTGATGTTCTGCAGGCAGGCCAGGAAGTCGGCATCCTGCGCGAAGGCCGGAGCCGCGACGAGCGTTGCCGTCGCGGCGAACAGGGACATCTTCAGGGAGAGGGACATGCCGGCGAGTTTATCACGAGCTGGCGATGGTCATCCCTTCAATTCTCACCGTCGGTGCATTGGTGGAGCTCTTGAATTGCAGGTCGTTCGCCGGGGTCATGGCGAGGAACATGTCCTTGAGATTGCCGGCGACGGTGATGCCGCTCACCGGCCAGGCGCGCTTGCCGTTCTCGATCCAGAAGCCCGACGCGCCGCGGCTGTAGTCGCCGGTGACGCCATTGACGCCAAAGCCGATCAGGTCGGTGATGTAGAGGCCGCTCCTGATGTCGGCGATCAGCTCGTCGGGTGAGAGCGCGCCCTTGTCGAGATAAAAGTTGGAGGTCGTGGGGCCCGGCGGGCCCGAGGTGCCGCGCGAGGCGTGGCCGGTCGGCGCGAGGTTGAGCTGGCGGGACGCCGCGAGGTCGAGGAGCCAGGTCGTGAGCATGCCATCGTCGATCACGGAGAAGCGACGCGTCGCCAGCCCTTCGGCATCGAACGGCTTGCTGCCGAGGCCGCGCTTGCGCAGCGGGTTGTCGAGGATGCGGATGCCCTTGGCGAAGATCTGGGCACCCATCTTGTCCTTGAGGAACGACGTGCCGCGTGCCACCGCGCGGCCGTTGATGGCGCCTGCCAGATGGCCGATCAGGCTGCCCGAGACGCGCCGGTCGTAAACCACGGGCAGGCGAGCGCTCACCGCCTTCTTCGGATTGAGCCGTTCGACGGCGAACTTTCCGGCGTTGCGACCGACGCGCGGCGCGGCCATGAGGTCGCCGAAATGCACCGCGCTCGACCATTCGTAGTCGCGCTCCATGCCGGTGCCTTCACCGGCCAGCACGGCGCAGGACAGCGAGTAGCCGCCGCGTCGATAGCCGCCGGAGAAGCCGGTGCTGGTGGCGAGCACGACGCTGGTGCGACCCCAGCCGGCCTCGGCACCCTCGGAGTTGGTGACGCCCTTGACCGACAGCGCCGCCTCCTCGGTTTCGGCGGCGAGGGCGAGCAGGGTCTTGGCCGAGGGAACGCGCTTGTCGTCGAGGTCGAGGTCGGGCCACTTGCGCGCCAGAAGCTCCTCCGGCGCGAGGCCGCAGACCGGGTCTTCCGGCACCGCGCGCGCCATGTCGACGGCGCGCTCGGCCAGGATGCGCAGGGCCCCGGGATCGAAATCCGTCGAGGACACGAAGGCCTGGCGCTTGCCCACGAAGACGCGAAGGCCGAGATCGCGACCTTCGCTGCTCTCCAGCTTCTCGCGCTTGCCCAGCCGCTGCGCCACCGAGATCGACTCGCCATGGACGTAGAGCGCGTCCGCGGCATCCGCACCCGCTGCCTTGGCCCACTTCATGAGGTCGGACAGCAGGTTGGCGTCCGGAGCCGACTTCGGACGCGCAGGCTTGGGCGCGGCCGATTTCGCGACGACCTTCTTCTTCGCCGGCTCGGCGACGGGCTTGCGGGCAGCGGCTTTCTTCTTGGCTTTGGCCATATTTATCGTCGGGCTCCGGCATGGGCGCGATTGGCCGCGCTGGTGACGGCCTTGAGCGAGGCCGTGACGATATTGGAGTCCATGCCGACGCCCCACAAGACCCGACCGTCGGCGGTTTCGGCCTCGATGAAGCTCACCGCCTGGGCGTCGGAGCCCGCGCCGGTGGCATGTTGATGGTAATCGCGCACCTTGATGCGGATGCCGCAGCCGTTGGCCAGGGCATCGACATAGCCCGCGATCGGCCCGTTGCCGCGGCCTTTCATGGTCAGGGCCGTGCCGTCCAGCGTCACCTTGGCGTCGATCAGCCTTATGTCGGGATGACCGGGCTCGGGCACGGTGGTGTGGCTGATGAAGCCGACCGGCGTGGTGTTCTCGAGATATTCCTTGCGGAACGTGTCCCAGATCAGCGCCGGCATGATCTCCTTGCCGGTCTCGTCGGCGATCTGCTGGATCACCTTGGAGAACTCGACCTGGAGAAGACGCGGCATGTCGATGCCGTAGTCGCTCTTCAGGATGTAGGCGATGCCGCCTTTGCCCGACTGGCTGTTGATGCGGATGATCGCCTCGTAGCTGCGGCCGAGATCGGCCGGATCGATCGGCAGGTAGGGCACTTCCCAGACCTTGCTGTTCGACGACTGCAGCGCCTTGAAGCCCTTGTTGATCGCGTCCTGGTGCGAGCCCGAGAAGGCGGTGAAGACCAGGTCGCCGCCGTAGGGATGGCGGGGATGGACCGGCAGCTGGTTGCAGTATTCCACGGTCTGGCGGATCTCGTTGATGTTGGAGAAGTCGATCTCGGGATCGACGCCCTGGGTGAACATGTTGAGGCCCAAGGTGACCAGGTCAACGTTGCCGGTGCGCTCGCCGTTGCCGAACAGGCAGCCCTCGATGCGGTCGGCGCCGGCCATGAAGCCGAGTTCTGCCGCAGCGACGCCGGTGCCGCGGTCGTTGTGGGGATGCAGGCTGAGGATGATCGAATCGCGGTACTTGAAGTTGCGATGGCACCATTCGATCTGGTCGGCATAGACGTTGGCCGAGGCCATCTCCACTGTCGCCGGCAGGTTGACGATCATCTTCTTCTGCGGCGTCGGCTTGTAGATGTCGCCGACGGCGGCGCAGATGTCGCGCGCGAACTCGAGCTCGGTGCCGGTGAAGCTCTCCGGTGAGTATTCGAACACCCACTCCGTGTTGGGGTCGGCATCGGCCAGCTGCTTGACCAGCTTGGCGCCGGACACGGCGATGTCGATGATGCCGCTGGTGTCCTGGCCGAACACGACGCGGCGCTGCAGCGTCGAGGTCGAGTTGTAGAGATGGATGATGGCGCGCTTGGCGCCGC